>JAFNXQ010000108.1 GCA_017383445.1 Alistipes sp. | reverse complement strand
TTCTTGCACGTTCAAAAAAAAGCCTTTATATTTGCACTCGCAAAACAGAAGCAACGTTCTTAGAAATGCCTGAATAGCTCAGTTGGTTAGAGCACATGACTGTTAATCATGGGGTCCTAGGTTCAAGTCCTTGTTCAGGCGCACACGCGAGGGAGGAGATATTTCCTTTGAGTCGAGAGTTTGGTGTATGTCGCAAGACAAGGCACAAAATGTCAAGACCTCTTGAAATAAATTGGCAAAAGATTTGCAGAAATAAAAAATTTGCTTACCTTTGCACCGCCCAAGCGATTTTATCGGGAGCATAGCTCAGCTGGTTCAGAGCATCTGCCTTACAAGCAGAGGGTCAGGGGTTCGAATCCCTTTGCTCCCACTAAAAAAAGCGATTGATTTTTCAATCGCTTTTTTTGTTTTCCTAATACCCTATCCTTTTGAAGAACTCCAAGAGATAGTTGCCGGCACGGAGATCGTGGTAGATATAGGAGCCGTGGTCGGCGTCCTCAACAATCAGCACTTCGCCATTGGGAATGCTTTCGCCTATCAATCGGGTATGCTCCTCGCTGATAAGATCATTATCACCGGCCATAATCAACGCAGGAATAGTTATCGATGCCATATCCTCAACACTCATATTAGGCTCAACCATCATCATACGGGTAAGTGGCGAGGGGTCGGGCTGGCTATGAAACCACTCGGCAAACTCCGGCACCAGAGCATCCTCAACGAAGATATTGGCTCCGCCCGTAGCTATGGCCGACAATGTTCCGGGGTACATAACCTCCAGTTGCAAAGCCACAATACCACCATCGCTGAAACCAAAAACCGCCGGCTGATGAAGCCCCTCCAGCAGGATGAACTGATAGACATCTTCGGCCATATCTTTATAGTGATACTCATCAAGAGGCTCATTTGCACCCTGACCTCGCGAGTCTATAGCATAGACCCGATAGCCCGCTTGTGCCAACTGGCGGGTAGTAGTTTCAAGGTCATTATGACTGCCACCGTTGCCGTGTAGCAGAATAACAGGCTTGCCTCGCCCTTCAACAGCATAAAACAGCTCCACTCCATTAACCCTTGCCGTAGATGTATAGCTCACATAATCACCACACGACACTATCATAGCACTCAACACAACAAAGAGTGCAACAAATACTCTTTTCATTACAGCATAGTTTTCTACAAAGATACGAATACAACGCAATTATTCCTATTTTTTCACTATCTTTGGCACAGAATATTCAATGTTAAACCTAAACAGACATGAAAAAGTTATACTCAATTTTAATCGCAACGATTATGATTTTTAGTTTTTCGACACTGACATCTTGCAACACAGGTGGTGCTACCGAGCAGACAAATGAGAATGCTCCATGGATTATCGACCGCTTTGATGATATAAAGGTGTTACGTTATGAGGTCCCCAAGTTTGAGACTCTGCCCCTGCAGCAGAAGATACTCATTTATTATCTGTCGGAGGCTGCATTGTGTGGTCGTGACATCCTCTTCGACCAGAACTTCAAATACAACCTCGCCATCCGCCGCACTCTGGAGCAGATCTACACATCATACGAGGGTGACAAGACCGCTGCCGACTTTGTGGCAATGGAGAAGTATCTGAAAAAGATTTGGTTTGCTAACGGCATACACCACCACTACTCTAACGACAAGTTCCGTGCAGAGTTCAGCCGCGAGTGGTTTGAGCAGACCCTGGATAAGTATGTGCAGGAGTTGCCCATCGAGAAGGCTCTGTTGTGCGACATCATCTTCAACCCCGACCTTTACGCCTCACGCCTTAATCAGACCGATGGCGTGGATATGGTCACAGAGTCTGCCTGCAACTATTACGAGGGCGTAACGATGAAGGAGGTAGAGGATTTCTATGCTGCAATGGTAGATCCCAAAGACCCCCATCCCATCTCTTATGGCCTTAACTCGAAGCTGATGAAGGATGCCGACGGCAAGATTGTAGAGAAGGTATGGCACCTGGGCGGCATGTACTCTGATGCCATTCAGCAGATTGTATTCTGGCTGGAGAAGGCTCGTTCGGTAGCCGAGGAGCCACAGAAGAGCATCATTGACGCCCTGATAAACTACTATCGCACAGGCGACCTGCGTGAGTTTGACCGCTACAATGTATTGTGGGTCAGCGACAACTCTTCAAATGTGGATTTCGTGAACGGTTTCATCGAGAACTACGGCGACCCTATGGGCTTCAAGTCTTCATGGGAGAGTACCGTCAATTTTGTGGATAGTGCTGCGTGCCACCGCACAAAGATTATCTCGGAGAATGCTCAATGGTTTGAGGATAATTCACCTATCAACCCTTCGTTCCGCAAGAAGGAGGTAAAGGGTGTATCGGCAAAGGTTATCACCGTGGCTATGCTTGGTGGCGACTGCTTCCCCGCAACACCTATCGGCATCAACCTTCCCAATGCTGACTGGATTCGCAAGGAGTATGGTTCAAAGTCGGTAACCATCGACAACATAACCTACGCCTACGACAAGGCGGCACAGGGTAACGGATTCAACGAGGAGTTTATGCTCCGCGAGGAGGACCGCACACGCATCAAGGAGTATGGCAAACTGGGTGACGACCTCCATACCGACCTGCACGAGTGCCTGGGTCACGGCTCTGGCCAGTTGGCTCCGGGTGTAACAGGAGGTGAGCTGAAATCATACTCTTCAACTTTGGAGGAGGCTCGTGCCGACCTCTTCGCACTCTACTATCTGGGTGACGAGAAGTTGGTTGAGCTGGGTCTTATCCCATCGCTGGATGTTGCCAAGTCACAATACGCCACCTATATTATGAATGGTATGATGACGCAGCTCTCACGCATTGAGCCGGGCAAGAATGTCGAGGAGTCACACATGCGTAACCGCAAGCTCATCGCCGAGTGGTGCTACGAGCAGGGCAAGGATGCAAAAGTTATCGAGTGGGTAGTAGAGAATGGCAAACGCTATATCGTAGTGAATGATTTTGACGCCCTGCGTGAGCTGTTCGGCAAGTTGCTCTACGAGGTGCAGCGTATCAAGTCGGAGGGCGACTATGAGGCTGGTCGTAAGTTGGTTGAGGATTATGCCGTGAAGGTTGATCCTGAGCTCCACAAGGAGGTTCTGGATCGCTATGCACAGCTCGGTATTGAGCCATATAGTGGCTTTGTAAACCCCAGCTACGAGCTTGTGGAGAAGGAGGGCGAGATTGTAGATGTGAAGATAAACTACAACTACAACTTTGTTGAGCAGATGCTCCAATACTCAAAGGAGTATTCATTCCTGCCGACATTGAACTAAACCATAAACAGACACGAAACAGCCGCTATAAACTATCATAGCGGCTGTTTTTTTGTATCTTGTCATACGATTTTGATTGATATAACTTCTTTATTCAAATATTAT
>JAFNXQ010000107.1 GCA_017383445.1 Alistipes sp. | reverse complement strand
GTGCAATATAGCGCAAACAAGCCGCGTGCAATATGTGTACATCGATTTGTGCAAGTCGGCAATTTACTGAAATACCGTGCATTACAGCCTAGTTCGGGGGAACCGGTGGCACCACAAAAAGCAGTTGCAAAGTGATGTGACTGCTTTTTTGTTTGTGTTAGTGGGGCGGTATTCAATCGTTATGACACGCCAAAATCCATAGGGCGATTAGAATTGTGAGTCGAAAAGTGAAAACCTTTGCTTTTTGGTGGGGAATTTCGCTATTTGCGAAAAAATGCGTATCTTTACCCGATTTTATACATCTAAATAATGTTAGTAGAGATTATTTCAAAATATTTGCAGTCAAACAAGCGTTTGGTTGTCCCCAATCTTGGTGCTTTTATCGTGAAAACGACCGAGAACAAGATTCTCTTCTCCAACCTTATGAAGGGAGATGACGGAGTATTGCGTCGTCTGCTTGTGGAGAACGGTATCAAGGAGTTGGAGGCGGCAGGCCTTATCGACCGTTTCGTCTTTGAGATAAACTACCGCCTGCAAAATGAGGGCGAGTGTGCCATCGGTGGTCTTGGTCGCCTGGTGGCGAAGAGCAATGGTGCGGTAGCGTTTGAGTACAACCCATCGGTGAGTGGAGCTAACCTTGAAGGCGATATGCCTGCTCGCAAGGCTGCCGAAAAAGCGGCCGCACAGCCTGAGGCAAAGCCTGCCATAGAGCCGAATAGACAGGAAGCGGAGCCGGAATCTGAATCACAGGAGAGCAATAATGAGATATCACCTGCCGAAGAGCCTTCAAAGCCCCGCCGAACGGCAGCAGCTGATGTCTATGGTGATAATACCGAGGCATCACGTCGCGTGCGTCCTGAAAAATATACCAAGGGCCTGCGTTATGGCAAGGGTGCGAAAGTCGTTACGGGTCGCGAGTCGGCTACAGCACGTCGTTCAAAGAATGGCGACGTCATCATAAAGATTGCTATACTGGTGGCCCTGTTGGCTATTGCGGTATTGCTGTATGGCCTTTACAACGATTGGCGTGCGGGTAAGTTGTTCTCGGATGATGTTCCCGTAATCGACAATAGCGAGATATACGAGGAGGTTCCGCAGAGTGCCGAGGAGGGTATTCGCAATCCCGATTTAGATTATCTTACACCTAAAAAATAGGAGTTTATGGCTATCAATCCAACAATACAGAATATCAAGCAGCGTTATGGCATCATCGGCAATAGCGAGGCGATGAATCACGCGTTGGATATTGCGTTGCGTGTTGCTCCAACCGATTTGTCTGTACTGATTACCGGTGAGAGTGGTGTGGGTAAGGAGTATTTTCCCCGCATCATACACGACCATTCGGCACGTAAGCACGCGAAGTATATTGCTGTAAACTGCGGTGCCATTCCGGAGGGTACTATCGACTCGGAGCTGTTTGGTCACGAGAAGGGCTCTTTTACGGGTGCTACGGAGGCTCGCAAGGGCTATTTTGAGGAGGCCGATGGCGGAACGATATTCCTTGACGAGGTTGGTGAGTTGCCTTTGGAGACACAGGTCAAACTGCTGCGAGTGTTGCAGTCTGGCGAGTTTATCCGTGTTGGCTCGGCACGCGTGCAGAAGACCAATGTGAGAGTTGTGGCAGCGACAAATAACGATCTGCTGAAATCTATCGAGCAGGGCCGTTTCCGCGAAGATTTGTATTATCGCCTGAATACTGTGCCAATCTCTGTGCCGGCGTTGCGTGAACGTAAGGAGGATATACCTCTGCTGTTCCGTAAGTTCGCAGCCGATGTTGCCGTGCAGTATAAGATGCCTGCCATTCAGCTCGATGACGAGGCCCGCACGATGTTGCAGAACTACTACTGGCGAGGCAATGTGCGTCAGTTGAAGAATGTGGCAGAACGCATATCTGCATTGGAAGAGAGCCGTACAATTACGGCAGGTGTGCTGTCGCGATATCTGACGCCACAGCAGAGCTCCGCACCCGCTATGCACGGCGGTACGATGGGTGGTGAGGAGTTCGCTACCGAGAGAGAGCTGCTCTATAAGATATTGTTCGATATGCGTAGCGATATCAACGATTTGAAGCGTATGTTGAGTGACCTGATGCGAGGTTCGCAGCCCGTGACGCCAGCACCCACGCAGAGTGAGGTGTTCGGATTGTTGCCATCAAGCGGTGGTCGAGATGAGGTCGTTGATTATGCTGAGAGTGAGGAGGTTGTCGAGATGCCACATCGCGAGCTTACGAAGGCGGATATCCAGCGTGAGCAGGTGCTGACGGCATTGCGAAATCATAACGGTTGCCGACGAGATGCTGCACGCGAGCTCTTTATGTCGGAGAGAACACTCTATCGCCGCATAAAGGATTTGGGCATTACAGATGACGAAATTTAGAAACCGACGTTTATGAAAAAGATATTTAATCACATTTTTGCAGTTGCGTTGTTGTTGGGTAGCGTGCTCTTCTCGGGATGTATCTTTATGACGGGAGGCTACTCTCTGTCGGGTGCGAGTATTCCCGAGGCAGCCAAGACGTTCAGCGTTGCCTACTTCCCCAATAATGCCCCTATGGTGTCGCCTACATTGAGTACTACGTTTGTTGAGGCGTTGAAGGATAAGTTCTCTCGTCAGACCAAGTTGCAGCTGGTTGAGGAGGGTGGTGATTTTGCTTTCGAGGGCGAGATTGTAGGCTACTCATCAGTTACGGCATCAGTGTCGGGCGATGACTACGCATTGCTGAATAGATTGACCATCACCGTAAAGGTCAATTTCACCAATGCCATCAATCCCGATGATTCGTTCAATCAGACCTTTAAGGCCTATGCCGACTACGATTCTACGACACTTTTGACCGATATCCAGTCGGAGTTGGATGCCGAGATTGTGGAGCAGATTGTGCACGATATCTATCAGGCTGCGGCCTCTAACTGGTAATCATAACTATTGATTGAGAGGATGAACAGCAAAGCATCAAAGACCGAAGAACAGGTCGTGATAGTGGGTAGTGACGAGGTGGACGCATTGCTCGTGTCGCACCGTTGGGGCAGTGACGTGGCTACGACTGCGGATGCCGAAAATCTCCGATCGGAGCTTGTAGAGTTGTGTCAATGCCCTGTTTTGCAGAAAAAAGAGATTGATGTCGAAAGATTGACGCAAATAACTTCAGATGATATTATTGACCGATTCCTCAGTAAGGATCATTTGCGGGTGGTTGTTGATGAAAGTACTGATTGTGAGGATGTTGTGATTTCTGCAGAGCTGGACGATGAGGATGATTTGGTCAGTGAGGAGCTGGCGGAAGTATATCTTATGCAGGGACTTAAAGAGGAGGCAAAAGCAACTTATCGCAAATTAAGTTTGCTAAATCCCGAAAAAAGTATTTACTTTGCAGAACTTATTGCGAAAATTGAAAGTAATAATTAAAAAAAGTATAGAATTATGTTATATTCAATTTGTATCGGATTGATTTTGGTGGCAAGCATCTTGCTTATTTTGGCTGTATTGGTGCAGAGCCCCAAGAGTGGTATGGCTGCTAACTTTGGTGCGGCAAATCAGGTTATGGGTGTGCGTGACTCAGCAAACGCTTTGGAGAAGATTACTTGGTGGTTGGCCGGTATCATCTTGGCGTTGAGCCTTGTTGCAACTGTTTCAATGGAGAACGAGATGTCTTCTGGTGCCAATGCTCTTCAGCAGGACGCAAACGCGTTGTTGGAGAAGGTTGCTACCGAGGAGGTTGCAATGCCACAGGCAGAGATTCCTGCCGAGGGTGAGGTTGTTGAGGCAGAGGCTCCCGCAGCTGAGTAATTTTTACCATTCATCAAAAATTAAAGGGCTTCCCGATATCGGGAGGCCCTTTGTTTTTGCCTTTGTTTAAGATTTCTGTCGGATCGGCTCATTACATTGTAAAGGTGAGTCCGAGGAAATATGTTCGTGGCATCGTTGGACCGAAGATATATACCGAGTCGCGGTTCGGGCCATAGTCGATGTCGTTCTGGAAGCTGTCAAAGATATTCTTCACTCCGCCGTTCAACTCCAGCGATATAGACTGTGTAAGGTCGAAACGATAGGCCAGACGCAAACCGAAATCCCAGAACGAAGGTGTTTTCTCGGTGCGATTCTGCTCAATCCATCCGGCATTGTGTTGCACGAGCATAGGACCTGAGTATGTGCCAAATACCGAAGCCTTGAATTTGTCGGTGATGTAACCGATGGCGTTGATGTAGCCGTAGTGGTCGGGCGTACGGAACATTCGGCGTTCTCCCTTCACATCGTCGGCCCATACCTCCGGCTCGTCGTAGTGGCTACGCTGGAATGTGTAACCGGCCTGCACCTCAAAGATGTCGGGAATACCCAATTTAAGCTCCGCTGTCACACCTCTTACCTTTGCCCCCGATGCGTTGTAACGAGTCTGGATAATGTAACCGGCCTCATTCTCTCCCGTGCGGGCAAGTGCGAAGACATCGTCAAGAATGGTATAGAAACCCTCCACAAGAAGGTTTGTCTGCAAGCGTCCGAAGTTGTGATAGAGGTCTGCCGATGCACTGAAACTATGAGAGTATTCCGGCTTTAAGTCGGGGTCCAGCTCAATGATAGATGACTGATTATTTACGGCGTCAATATGGAGGTCCTCGTCAAAGGCCTGCGGAGCACGATAACCGCTTGAATAGCTCAGTCGCAGACCGATATCCTCCGTAGGGCTGTATCGAATGTTTGCTCGTGGCGAGAATATCATATTGCTCATCATGTTGTGCTTGTCAAGGCGGCCTCCGATTACGAGATTCACCTTCTCACTCTGCCACTCGTTCTGCACAAATACGCCCGCTGTACGCACCGTCTGTGCAATAGAACGGTCAAAGCCTATCGAGTGGTCGTTCAGGTCGTTGTAGGTGTATTCTAAGCCCGCAGTAAGCGTTGCCGGCATAAACAGACACTTGTCGAACTTGTAGTTGTATTGTGCTCCGGCGACAATTGTCACGTCGTGTGTCTCGCCGTAGGCTTTGGGGTCTTTACCCGTGCCGTAGTAGCTGTCGCGAGAGATACCCTGCATCGAAGTATGGATGTTGAACGAGTGACGATGGTCAGGCGAGAGATACTGGAAGTTGAGGCTACCGCCATCAATCTTATGCTTCACATCCTCGGCAATCTCGGCCATGTGCGGTGGCAGGTTGATATTGTCGCCACCTCGACGTGCCTCGCTTATGTGGTGGTACTCGGCTGTCAACTTTGAATGTGTTGAGGTCTTGTAGTATCCGCGAAAACCTACGGTCTCTGACTTCATCATCGTAATATCTGTAAAGCCGTCGTCGTTGCGGTCGTAGGCATCGCGGTCTTTGATCATACCAAATATATATACGCCCGCACGATTGTCGTCCGATACAAATGATCCGTTGAGAGAGGTGTTGAATTCGGTGTCGCCACTCTCCATAATGTTGGTCGTGTGTGAGGCAGTCAATGAGTTACGCAGAGGTTCCTTTGTGATGATATTTACCACGCCACCAATGGCATTTGAGCCGAACAGGGCAGAACCGCCTCCGCGTATAACCTCCACGCGTTCAATCATCGCTACGGGCAACTGCTCCACGCCATACACTCCTGCAAGAGAACTGAAAATGGGATTTGAATCGAGCAGAATCTGCGAATATTGACCCTCCAAACCATTAATACGAAGCTGCACAGCTCCGCAGTTACCGCAGGTGTTCTCAATACGCAGGCCCGGCTGAAAACGCATAGACTCGGCGAGGTTGCTTGATGCGGTGTTCTCGAAGAGCTTCGCCGAAGCGACATTCACGATAGTCGCAGTACTCTTCTTGTTGGTCTCGTTGCGTGTAGCCGATACTACGACATCATCCATCATCAACACCTTCTCGTGCAGGATGAAGTTGAGCTCCAAGCTCTTGTTGCGTATGATTTCAACCTCCATCTCGGCACTCTCGTAACCGATAACCTCGGCTATGATTGTGTGCTTACCTATGGGCAGATTTTTCAGAAAGAAGTGACCCGAAGCGTCGGCAACCGTTCCGATGGTCGTATTCTTGACCGATATGGTAACAAAGGGAATATGCTCCTCTGACTTGGCGTCAATGATGTGTCCGTGTATGTGGGCATCGCTGTAACGGCGAGGCTCCATATTATTAATAGGTGTGTTGTCCGGACTGTTATCGGTGAGTGTGGTGGCAGATACACTACCACCCAATATGATGGCTGCGGCCATCAATGCAAAATTTTTGATAGTCATTATTATTTAAGTTATGGTTATACATTCACAGGCAATGCATCCAAATGTTGACACATTGCATTGGGTTGCCTCCGATGTGGAGGCTGATTGTGGAAATGTTAAGCCATAACAGGAGGGGCACGAAGCGAGCAGTAGGGTGTGTCGCTGCTGCACAATGCACATACGGCCGTCTGATAGAAAATCTCAACAGACGGGATATATGCTGCGAGTGTGCTATTGAAACAAAATTCTTCGCTATTGAATGACGATAGCTGATGAATTATGTTGAATTGTTGTGCCGAGTGATTGTGACTCGGTGCGTCGGTCGAACCTGAATAGAAGTGCGAGTGATAGACCTTTGCACCGTTGATTTCGTGTTTATGGGGAAATAGGTAGATGTTGCCAATATATAACAAAAAGACGAGCAACAGTGAGCCCGCTGCCACTATATGATTGTTATATTTTCTGCTGATATTTCCCATTTTGCACAGGCAAAGATATTATGAAAAATATTAAAAAACAAAAAATCTTGTAAATTTGCTGATATGACAATTCTCTGAAATGATATAGCAGCAGGGTAGCGACAAATAAAAAATCCTCCCTGCAATGAGAGAGGATTTTTCAATATTTATGCTGTCCGAATTTACTCGTAGCGGCCACTCTTCAAGCGGTCCACCTCCTCGTTTGTGAGGAAACGCCAGGCACCTCGTTTGAGGTTTTTCTTGGTGATGCCGGCATAATATACGCGGTCAAGCTTCTGAACAGTGTAACCCAAATGCTCGAATATACGACGCACGATACGGTTACGGCCAGAGTGAATCTCAATGCCGATCTCCTTCTTCGTGTCGCCTACATAAGCCACCTCGTCGGCATAAATCTCGCCATCTTCCAGCTCAATGCCTTCGGTCATCTTCTCCATGTCGGCCTTTGTGAGGGGCTTGTCGAGAGTTACCTGATATATCTTCTTCTTCTCGTGTGAGGGGTGAGTGAGCTGACGTGTCACGTCGCCATCGTTTGTGAAGAGCAACAGGCCAAGCGAATTCTTGTCCAGACGACCTACGGGGTAGATACGTTCCGTGCAGGCGTTCTTCACCAACTCCATAACGGTCTTGTCGGCGTGTGGGTCCTCCAGCGATGTTACATAGCCCTTGGGCTTGTTCAATACCAGATATACCTTCTTTTCACCCTGCACTTTCGAGTCGTTGAACTTTACCTCGTCAGAGGGCATAACCTTCGTGCCAAGCTCTGTGACGATTACGCCATTTACGGTAACAAGTCCTGCTGTGATGAAATCGTCAGCCTCACGGCGAGAGCAGAGTCCCGACTGTGCAAGGAACTTGTTCAGACGAACAGCTCCAAACTGCTTTGAACTATACTTTGGATATGAATGTGTGCGTTCATCGTTTGAGCCTCGCTTGCCGCGACCACGGCTGTCAGACTTAAAGCCCGATTTTGCTCCAAATGTCTTCTCTGTGCTGCCAAACTTCCTCTCCTTGCTACCAAATGGCTTGCTGCCACCATTGCTACGTGTCGAAGTGCCACGCTGACCTCTCTCGGTGCGAGCTCCATAGCGAGGCTTCTCCTCACTGTATGACCCCTCCTCACGGAATGCAGGACGATTGTCAGAGGTGAAGTTAGGATTGAACGATGCTCGGCGAGTCTCGTTTGTGCGACGGCCATTGCTTGCAGGACGGCCCTGTGATGTCTGTCTGCCGCGACTCTCTGCTGACTGTCTGCCGCGACCCTCTGCTGACTGTCGGCCACGACCTTGACGCCCCTCGTTATCGGCCTCACGGCGAGGGCGGGGAGTGTGCTCTGCACTCTCGGCTGCCGATGTACGGGTACGCTTGTCACGAGAGAAACGCGACAGAGCCGATGCAGAGTCTTGATTAATCTTTTTCATCTTCTTTTATAATTAAAAACTGTGATTATTCACTTCGTGGGGCAAAGGTACAAGATTTTTCTCAACTTATGCACCATTTTTGGCTTAAAAAACATTCTGTACTATTCTTGTGAACAAAAGCACGAGATAATTCGTATATTTGTACCAACAAAATGTTGGCAGATGAGAATGAATCGTGAAATATTGCGTATAGCCTTGCCCAATATCATCTCTAATATCACGGTGCCGATTATGGGTATAGCCGGAACGATGATAGCAGGGCATCTGGGCGACTCGGTGACGACGATAGGCTCGCTGGCTATTGGCGTTTCGATTTTCAACTTCATATACTGGAATTGCTCGTTTATCCGTATGGGTACAAGCGGCATTACGGCACAGGCATTTGGTGCTGGCGATAATCGTACCACGACGCTTATGTTGCTGCGAGCCGTGTTGGTGTCGGTGGTGATTGGCTTGCTGGTATTGCTGTTGCAGAAACCGCTGGGGTGGGGTGCTTTGAAAGTTATGAATGGCGGCGATATGGTTGCCGACTACTTCTTTGCCCGTGTATGGGCAGTGCCTGCGGGCGTATTGCTCTTTGGCCTTAACGGCTGGCTTACAGGTATGCAGAACGCCATTATTCCGATGATTGTGGCCATTGCAGTCAATGTCATTCACGTTGTGTGCAGTATCTTCCTCGCCTTTGACTTTGGTATGGGTATCACGGGTATTGCCTACGCCTCGGTCATTGCACAGTGGGTTGGCGTCGCCGTTACAGGAGCTATTACACTCATCTACTATCGCAAGGGCTTTGTCAGGGTGTCGTGGCGTGAGGTTGTCGATATGCAGTCTATGAAGGAGTTTTTCCTTATCAACCGCGATATCATCATCCGCACACTCTGCATCGTGGCTACCTATACATTCTTCACTGCTGCCTCGGCACGAATGGGTGACGATACTATTCTGGCGGTCAATACCATTCTGTTGCAGTTGTTTACCCTCTTCTCATATATGAACGACGGCTTTGCCTATTCGGCGGAGGCTCTTACGGGCCGCTTTATCGGTGCTCGCGATGGCGTGTCGTTGCGTGACTGTATCAAGAAGTGTCTGTTGTGGGGGTTGGCCGTAAGCGTAATATATGTGGGCGTCTATGTCGGTTGGTGGCGTGAACTGCTGTCGCTGTTCCTGGATAGCGGTGCTGGCGATACGGAACTTATTTTGGAGTATGCCGGCCGATATATTGGCTGGATTATAGCCATTCCGCTGGCAGCCTCTATGCCATTTATTATGGATGGTATTATGGTCGGAGCTACGCAGTCGCGTATTATGCGAGATTCGATGATTTATGCCACCATAGCCTATTTTGGCATCTTCTATCTGCTGAATCCCATTATCGGCAACAACGCCCTGTGGCTCGCTTTTTCGTCGTATATGTTCCTGCGAGGCGTGCTGCAATACTTTATGTCGCATCGCTTGAAGATGATTTATCAGCAAGCCGAAGCGTAGTGCGGGGTAGGATAATTTGAAATGAAAATGAGGTCGGTAGATTTCTCTGCCGACCTCTCTTCATTATTCAAGGGGTACACCTTAAATAATCAAAACAAACAAATAACAGTACTGACGCCTTGTTATGCTACCGGTTGCCACTTTGATCGGTGGTAACGGAAATCGTCATCAAAGCTCTCCTCGTCGCCGAATTGAGCCACCGAGTGCTCACCCGTCTCAATGTCGCTTAACTCTGATTGCAAAGAGTCGAACAGAAGCGTCGTGACACCGAATTGTGCCAGAATCTGCGAGGTGGCACACTCGCTGTCGGCTATAATATCACGGAGGATGTGAGCCGTCGAAATCTCTCCTTTGACGAGAGCCTGCTCGGTTAGATGCCGTCGGTAGGCGATTAAAAACTCCTCCGGAGAGAGCTCTTCGTATTGGGGTCTGTGTGTGATATGTTCTTTTATGCGGCGAGGCAGATCGCGAAGGGTCTCGCGTGAGAGCCTCCGTGAGAGAATGTGCAGAGCCATAGAACTCTCCTCCTCCAATAGTATTATGGCTAAATTGTCGAGGAATGAGTACTGAATATACCTTTTGCTCAAATCAAATGCAGCACGGATTAACAGCCGGTCCGTAAGTTTTGAAATCTTATTTCCCATATAGTCAAAAAGTAGTTGTTTTTGCTATAATAACGCTGTGGCTGTCGATATATTGTTTAATGTAAGAAAAAGTTGAGGCCACCTCGCTAAAGGCAGCCTCTGTATAAAAGACAAAATATTGTCCGATTAACACTTGTTGGTCATAATCGAGAGGATGTATGCGTCCGTCTCGTTCATACCATCGCGACCAATTGTCGTGAGGTTGCGAATCGACTTATCGACATCATCGTCAATGATTCCCTCTAATTTCGATACGCAGCGATGCTCCATAGCCAGCATAGCCGACAGTATGGCGGTAGATACGCCGCTGGCGAGTTTCAACGCACAGCTCGGCTTTGCTCCATCGCAAATCATACCCGTAAGGTTGGCAATCATATTCTTTATCGCCATAGCAATCTCTTCATATCCGCCTCCCATCAGGTATGTAATACCGCACGATGAGCCCGCTGCTGCCACCACACAACCGCACAGTGCCGAAAGACGACCCAGACTCTGCTTGATGTAGATTACCGTCAGGTGGCTCAATGTCAGGGCACGAATCATCTGCTCCTGCGAAGCTCCGCACTCCTCGCCATAGACCACGACGGGCAGCGTGGCCGTGATACCCTGATTGCCACTGCCGGAGTTACTCATCACGGGCACCATTGCACCGCCCATTCTTGCGTCACAAGCGGCGGCGGTGTAGGATAGTATGCGTGAGAATATCGTGTCGCCGACGATTGACTTCTCTCTATCGCCTCGAAGAGTGCGACCCAGCGAGTGACCATACTCATTTGCGAAAGCACTCTCTGCTGCCGCCTTGTTCAGGCGTTTTGATTCGAGTATGAACTCAATCTCCTCGACAGGTGTCGTTGTGGCAAACTCATACACATCGGCAAGTGTCAGCTCTGTGCCCTCGTCACTCTCGTCAAGTGCTGTCGCCTGACGAAAGTCAATTAGTATGTCATCGTTCAGAGCCTTATAGACTATGTTGGTGTGTCCGCCGGATATGATGGCCGTAGCACGCTTTTCGCCGCATACAGCAACCGCCTCGATGTGCAACTTATCCACATCTCCCGTTGCCAGATCTATTGAGATTCGTTTCTCGTCGATATACTGTTTGCACTTTTCGACAGCCTCCTGGTTGGCATCTTTCAATACCTCCAACTCGTACTCCGAGCGGCCGACCATGGCACCAAGGGCAATGGCGATGGGCAGACCTATCATGCCCGTACCGGGGATGCCGACGCCCATAGCATTTTTCAGGATGTTGGCACTTAGCTTTACCTCAATGGTGTCGGGCATGCTATCCCTGCCACATCCCGCTACTTCGCAGGCGTGTGCCACACACAGGGCAACCGCAACGGGCTCTGTGCAGCCGATTGCAGGAACTACCTCTCGCTTAATCAGAGCAATTATCTGCTCACGTTTTGCCGTAGGAAACATAATCTTATGGTTTGGGTGTTATAATCTTTGTTGTGCTATTTGATCTCGAGAGCCATACGACAAAGTGACTCGCCGGCATCATTGCGGAACTCAAAACAGTGCCTGCTCTCCTCCTCTTTGTGTAACAGCGATAGTGTGTCGCCATAGAGAGCCTCTTTCATAAAGTTGAGGTCCACGCGTACGGCTTTCAAATTTTCCGGAATCTCAATCCGCAGAGCATCAAACGCGAAATCGATGTAACGCATAGTGTTCATGTGGCGGTTGAAATCGATGTCGCTATATGCCACGCGATGAGTCTCTGCCACCTCGCTATCTACTGCTGCAAGACGCTTTGGACCATCACAGGGCGATGGAGCATCGACGACTGTACCATCGTGAACCTTTGCCAATGTGTTCATGTCAAGAGGCATACGAGTCTTGAAATCGAGCATACACCAATGCGATACGGCACGACCAAACTCGTTGCCCTCGTTGTCTGTCAGCGTGAAATTACGCGTCGAGATAAGGCGGTTGTAACCTCCAATCCAGGTGTGAAGAGTGAAGTTTTCATATTCGTTGGGCATGCGGTCCAGCTCCATGCACATACGCGATAAAACCCAGCCGTAGTCGTTCTCGGCGAGAGCATCGATACCGAAGCCTCGACGGTGGGCATCCTTGCCGGCAGCGTGCAGTACAAGATTAAACATCGAAGATACCGACGCACGCGAAGTAAAATCAACACTTTCGGGCTCTATTGTATATTTGAAAACACTCTTTTCTGCCATAAAAATCACATAATTGATATATATTGAGCAAATGTAGTAAAAAAAGATGAAAGAGCAAAAAAGTAGAGACGAAAGAACTCGTCTTATAATTTGATGCGATAGTCAAATAATTTTGAATTTTAGAACTCTTCATTCTGAATTAATCATTACCTTTGCCTTATAAATTTTCACTATGGCAAAACCTTTGGCAGAACGTCTGCGTCCGCAGACAATTGAAGAGTATATCGGTCAGACGCATCTGGTCGGTGAGAGTGGTGTTTTTCGCAAGTTCCTGGAGACGGGTAATGTTCCCTCGTTTATCTTGTGGGGCCCTCCGGGAGTGGGCAAAACAACTCTTGCCAAACTGGTTGCAGGTCACCTGAATCGCCCATTCTACACATTGTCGGCTGTTACGTCAGGCGTGAAGGAGGTGCGTGAGGTGATTGAGTCGGCACGCCGTCAGAGTCTGTTCAATCAGTCGGCAGCATTTCTTTTTATCGATGAGATTCATCGCTTCAACAAGAGCCAGCAGGATTCGCTGCTGGGAGCAGTCGAGCAGGGCATAGTGACGCTTATAGGTGCCACAACCGAGAATCCATCGTTTGAGGTTATCTCGCCGTTGCTGAGTCGTTGTCAGGTCTATATACTGAAACCTATGAACGATGACGAACTCTCCACCTTGCTCAATCGTGCCATTACGACCGATGAGGAGCTTAAATGTCGCAATGTGAAGGTCGTTGAGACGGCAGCGTTGTTTGCCTTCTCGGGTGGTGATGCCCGTAAGTTGCTCAATATTCTGGATATCATTGCCGGTGCTGCCGATGGCGATATAACCATTACGGATGACTTCGTTACCGAGTGCCTGCAACAGAATATTGCCCTCTACGACAAGAATGGCGAGCAGCACTACGATGTAATCTCTGCCTTCATCAAGTCGGTCAGAGGCAGCGACCCCAATGCTGCCATCTACTATCTTGCCCGTATGCTTGCAGGTGGCGAGGAGCCGCGATTTATCGCACGCCGACTGGTGATATTGGCATCCGAAGATATCGGTCTGGCCAATCCCAATGCCTTGCTGCTGGCCAACGCTTGCTTCGATACGGTGCATAAGATAGGAATGCCCGAGGCACGCATCACGCTTGCCGAGACAACAATCTATCTCGCGACAAGCCCCAAGAGCAACTCGGCCTATATGGCAATAAACAAGGCTTTGGAGTTTGTGTCGCACGATACGACCAATCGCCCGGTGCCTCTGCATTTGCGTAATGCTCCCACCAAGCTGATGAGTGAGGCGGGCTATGGTAAGGATTATAAATATGCTCACGACTTTGTCGGAAACTTCGTTCAGCAGGAGTTTATGCCCGATACGCTTGTCGGCAAGTGTTTCTACGAGCCTAATGTGCAGAATGCCACCGAGGTAAAGATTGCCGAAAGAATGAAACAGTTGTGGGGAGAAAAATATAATAAGTAGAGTGAAAAAGATATTTCAATATACCATATTTCTGCTCTCGGCAGTGTTTGCAACGGTGCCGGCGTGGGGTAGCATAGCGGAGCAGAAACATACGCTGGTCTATGCCGTTGATGGCTGTGACTCGCTGCGTCTGGATCACTATGTGGCGGCGGTTGAGGGCAAACGACCTTGTGTGATGTTTCTCTTTGGCGGCGGCTTTGTGGGAGGTGTTCGCGATAAGCAGAACGATATTCCATATTTTG
>JAFNXQ010000106.1 GCA_017383445.1 Alistipes sp. | reverse complement strand
ATCTTTGCACGCAGTTAGGTTAAGTTAGATTATAAAATTCAATTTTATGGAGTGGTTTTGTTCGCTTATTTGGGGAGAAGGCATTGCTCATACAATTCTGGTACTTGCAATAGTCATTGCAGCAGGCATTACGCTTGGCAAGATTAAAATCAAAGGCGTATCATTAGGTGTAACGTGGATACTCTTCGTAGGTATCGTCGCAGGTCATTTCGGGCTTACACTCAATCACGACACACTGCACTTTATAAAGGAGTTCGGATTGATATTATTCGTCTTCTCCATAGGTTTGCAGGTCGGACCAAGTTTCTTCACCTCGTTCAAGAATGGAGGCATGAGACTCGTCGGATGTGCCGTGGCGATAGTTGCGTTGGGTGCTGCAACAACCTATGTCATACACCTTATCACAGGAACACCTCTTCCGACTATGGTTGGCGTGATGTCGGGAGCCATAACCAACACTCCCGGTCTTGGTGCTGCACAGCAGGCGTATTACGACGTGACAGGCATCAACGACCCCAACATCGCCCTGGGTTATGCCGTAGCCTATCCGCTTGGTGTTGTTGGCGTGATACTCTCAATGATTGCAATACGCGTCTTTACCAACATCAAATTCAGCGAAGAGAACAAAGCATTGGAGGCGATAAGTCACGAAAACAATTATGCAGAACGCCTATCTATACTATTCACAAATGGCGCATTGGAGGGCAAGACCATATCACAAATCAGAGAGCTGATAAACCGTTCGTTTGTGATATCTCGCATAATGCACGACAATGGCGAGATAACGATAGCCGAAGGTGAAAATGGTCTGAAAATGGGCGACAAACTACGCGTAATATGCTCTTCTGACGACAAAGAGGCCATAATCGCATTCCTCGGACAGCATATCAACATGAGCAAAGAGGAGTGGGAGACAAATTCCGACTCACAGACTCAGCTCGTGTCACGACGCATCGTAATCACAAAGAGCAATGTAAACGGCAAAAAACTCTCAGACCTTCGTCTGCGAACAAAATACGGCATAAACATCACCCGTATCAATCGTGCCGGTATTGATCTTATACCTTACCAGGGTATGGAGTTGCAGATTGGCGACCGCGTAATGGTTGTCGGTACGGAGAAGGCCATTGAACGCGTGGCAGATGTATTGGGTAACTCTATGAAGAAACTGCGTGAGCCACATCTTTTCACCATCTTCTTCGGCATTGCTCTGGGTATCCTGCTCGGCTCAATACCTTTGATTAACATCCCGCAACCCGTAAAGCTCGGTCTGGCAGGAGGCCCGCTGATTGTAGCGATTCTCATCGGTCGCTTCGGCCCTCACTTCCGTCTGACATCTTACACCACGGCAAGTGCCAACCTTATGTTGCGAGAGATAGGCCTGGCAATGTTCCTTGCCAGCGTGGGCATCGGTGCCGGTGATGGATTTGTGGAGACAATTGTCAATGGCGGCTACCGATGGATTGGCTATGGTTTGGCGATTACCATCCTGCCTGTTATGCTGGTCGGTTTGTTCGCAAGATTATATTTGAAGATGAACTATTATACTCTGATGGGACTTATTGCCGGCAGCACCACCAACCCTCCTGCTTTGGGCTATGCCAACACCTCTGCAAGAAATGATATGCCGGCCGTGGGATACGCTACGGTTTATCCCGTGGTTATGTTCCTGCGAGTTCTGATTGCTCAATTGCTTATCCTGACCGTAGTATAAAGTATGATAGACATTGTATTGAAAAATATCCCGCCGAAAAACGGCGGGATATTTTATCTCTTAGATCCTCGTCTGAACGGGCAATCAACATCATCGCAACTATTGCAGTGTGAAGCATTTGACCTCGAAAAACAACGCATCACAGCTCTCCCTGCCCACGTCATGACGAGAAGAAGAACTATTACTAATATTACTGACTGCAAACCCATTATAGCATTTTCTTACAACAAAGATAGTAAATTACATCTGTTTTCATCATTTCCCGGGTTGATAATATAAGAAAATGCAATATTAATGCTAAATATTCACTATTTTTACATTAATAATGTTTGTTTTTTTGAAAAAGTTTATATCTTTGCAAAAATAACAAACCACTAAAACACAATATTATGAAGAATTTGGTAGATCAGATCAATGCACAGATCGAGGTTTTTGCAGTTAATGCTGCTGCTCAGGTAGAGAAGAACAACAAGGCTGCTGGTACTCGCGCACGCAAGGCTGCTTTGGAGCTTACAAAGCTTTTGAAGGAGTTCCGCAAGGTTTCTGTTGAGGAGGCAAAGAAATAATTTACCTTGACAATTTACAGATCTGTAACAAAAAGGCTATCCGTTGGATAGCCTTTTTTATTTGAGTTCATTCACTGCTTATAGCCTTACGCCAGCACGATCAAACAACTCTTTTTCACTCTCATCAATACCTATCTTCTTATCCAGCACAACCGCCTCGTTGTGGTCATTGAGATATAGTCTTGGTGCGTTATAGTCAAACGAAGCGTTTACCAGCGAGGCCTTGACATCGAGATATGGCGATGAAATAGACGCTATATCGGCGATAGTGTGAAACACCGAATATGTGGTTGCCGGAGCATCAATATTTGCTAACGAAGCTGCCACCTTTTCACCAAACGACATTTCATAGGCCTTTGAGAACCAGGCCAACGCCGCCACGTGTACCTGATGATAGGTAATCGTGGGCGAGGCGTGAAGAAATCTGCCATTGCCATTATCGAACAAATCCTCTCCGTGATCCGAACAATAGAACATTGCACTGCACAGGTCGGGATATTGTTCCAGCTCACGAATCACCTCATTCAGGAAATAGTCTGTATATAACGTTGTATTATCGTACGCATTACGAATCATACGCAAGTTTTTGCGTGATATAGCCACATCATCATCGGGTATGAAACGGGCAAACTCACGCGGATAACGCTGATGATAGCTGAAATGCGATCCGTAGGTGTGCAGAATAAACAATATCTTTGACGAAGGATCGGTATTGATAGCCTCACGCATCTTATCCAGCAGACGCATATCATAGCGAGGCTCATCGAGGTAGATGACGTGATTTGCATCGTGAGCCAGATTATCAATCATAGCTCCCTGCGGCGACTGATTTGATATAAAGTATGTCGTAAAGCCGGCCTCATTGAAAAGGTGCGGAATACCCTTACGGCGGAAAATATCGTTGTGCTGGGTAGTATGCACCGACGATAGCATCATAGGCACGCTTTTATGCGTAGTATTGCTCTGCGTGGTGACGCTTCTGAAAAGCGATATATCGTTACGCTTTGACAGAAGCGGATTTGTCGGGCGGTCATAACCATAGAGCTGCCAGCTTGCAGCTCGTGCTGCCTCGCCAAGTACCAATACATACACCTCTCGCTTCGGCTCCACAATATTGCGATGTGCCTGATATGTGAAACCTTGTGATGTGGCACTGAAATTTGAGGTTTTGTGAGCCTCCGAGATACTCAATCCCAGGTTATAGCACACATTTATCGGAAAGACTTCATCTCGCAAAACTCGGCGTACATCATTACGACAACCTAAAAAGAGAGTAATACATCCTAAAACGAATATTCCCGCACCCGACAACATCATTCGACGTCGCCAGCGAGAGGGAATCATAACCTTATGTCGCAAATGTACCCACGCACGCCACAGGATGGGCAGATAAATGACGAACACGGCTATAACGGCGGGATATATATTGCTCAACAGCTCGGTTGCTTCACCCGGATTGGTAGTCAGTAGATTCAGGAACATATCGGCAGCCACCACCGAGTTACCGAACAGATACGATAGTACAATCTGAAATACGCTGAAAAAGACAAAGATAAAACCCACCCAAACCATTCGTCCCGAACGGCGTGACAGCAGGGAGAATATCATATATGAGCCCAACGGCAGCAAGATACCCGTAACAGTAACCCATACGGGGTTCTTCTCGGTGCAGGCCAGCACCACAACAGGCAACATCAACGACACCAGAAAGGCTATCGTCAAGCTTTTTGGATTATATTTTTGCACTCTGTTCGGCATTTCAAAACTCTTCTTTTACATAAATCACCACACCATCCACCGCACGGCCGCGTCCATATCCCAGACCGAGCATCAAACCTCGTCCAAGGTTGACTCTGACGCCAGCTCCATAGGAAGGCAGCATTCGCGACCAATACACCCTCTCCGCAAAGACATTCGCTGCACCGCCCCACAGTTCCACTCCAAAGGGGCCATACAGATGCTGTCGCACAACAGCGTGTGCCGCAATCATATTTCTATCAACATAACTCCCGTAGGAGTATATTCTTAATCGGCGGTCAATACCAACCGATGGCCATAGCAACCAGGGTGTGTGGTATGACCACAACTCTCCGACAATATCGGTTATCCACGTAGCACCTCGCCATAGCGGGCAGTAGGTATCAACCCTCAACGAGCTATGCCACAATGTGTGCGTATAGTCGGTCAAAACATTCGGGTGCATAGCCTGCATCAGCGTAAATCTCACACCCTTTTCCACATTATCACCACGACGGTGATTATCGCAGCTCATTACCCCGACAATTGAGGCCGTACGTATTTGGCTCAACAGATTACCCGCCTCCTGCAAATACTCCAATCCGAGTTTTGACATCCGTCGGCTTCTGACAAGCGAATAATTCACACCTATACCGAGCCACAAATCTCCTGCTGCACGCTGCATATAAGCCAGCTTTGCCTCGCTTATATGTCTGAAATATTTGGTGCGGGCATTACGCCTCGGGGCTAAAAAACCAAGTCCGTAAAAATATACAGGGGTCTGCTCGGTTGATACCTCATAAGCCAGCACTGCATTTGCATCACGGAACAAATTCTCGCCGCCAATCCGCACATCATACCAGCCCTTGGTTGATATTCCTGATTCAACCGTTGCTGCTCCTCCCGAATAGGATATTTTCAGCGAAGCATCCACCAACGGCCCCATTTCACGACGATAACCAAACCTTACATTTGGTTTTATTACCACACGTCCTGCCCTATCTCGGTTTACCACCGTCTGCCGAGACTCCCGTTTTGAGGCTCCGAGCAGATTGGCCGCCACAGCACAATAGTCCGTTGCGTCAGCTCTATATTGCAGGCTGTCCTGACCTATATTGCCAAACGACTCTTCAATGCCACTTTTAGTCGTCGTGGGTTGTGTCGCTGCTACCATAGGAATCAAAAGCAGAAATCCGAGTAGCAGCCGCATCGTCTATTGTGAGTTATCTGTAAGGTTCAATAGCTTCGAAGAACTCCTTTTTATCCTGCTCCGTAAACTCGCCCTTTCGGCAGAAAATAAGTTCACCATCCTTCGACACCAGCAACAGAACAAACTTGTTGTTGCAGTCACCCAAGCCCCACTTCTCCGACACGAAGCGGCCCTTGTCGGCAACAATTGTGGCACCATTCTTTTCGGTACGCTTGCGGGCAATCGAACCGACAATATTATTAGGTAACCATGTATCTCGCAAATTCAGGATGCCGAGGCCGTAGATGTTTTCACCCGCAGCGAGATGTTTCTCCTCCATCTCTACTGTAAATTCATTATTCTGACTATGTCGGTCGGGGTCCACATAAAAAATGAGCAGATTCTTCTCGCCCCACATAGGCAGCGTGGTAGCATTACCATTAAGATCAACCAATTCAAGATTCTCCACCTTGTGAGGCAGTTCCACAGCGGCATACTTATCGGTCTTCTTGCTTTGTGCAAATCCCGATGTTGCTCCCAGCAACAATGTGAGCATCAATACGACACTTTTTTTCATATCATTCGTTTTTAGGTTATTCTTTTCTGTTGAAAAATCGGTGCAAAAGTATAAAAAAAATCGGCTCGCACGTAATTTGACTACACATTTGAACTATATTCTATCATTTTAGAACATTTTTGCGTATCAGCACAGGAACTTGAAACGAGAATCTTCCACCACCAGATATTACCAGCGTCATATAGATTCCCATATAGACAAAGTAGAGTTTAGCGTGGTCGGTAGGCAGGCCTCCGGGCAGCAGAGCTTCGGCAATTGCCATCGCCGAGACAATTATCATCATCGAGGCGGCAAATCGAGTCGCCACGCCTATCATTATCATCGCAGCGAACAGACCCTCCAAAATCGTCACTATCGCGAATGAGGTCGCACCATCAAAACCGAGAATATGACGATAGGTTAAAACTACATTGTCGTAGGTTTGCAGTTTGCCGATGATATGCAGCAATACCACACCTCCGATAAACAACCTCAAAAACAGAACAGCCACATCACTCATACTCCGCACATCATTCTCTTTACGTCTGAAAAATCTTCCCATATCTTCTATTATATCAATTAATAATTCCATAATTCTTTGAATGACGAAAAATCAAAAATCATTCCTTCATCAATCTGTTTCAGTTTTATGAATTTATGCGTACCTTTGCACCACTAAAAAGAATGGCATGAAGAAGATATTGTTTGTCTGCCTGGGAAATATCTGCCGATCTGCGGCAGCCAATGGCATAATGGAGTCTATCGTCACCCGTGAAGGGTTACAGCATAGCGTGGAGGTGGATTCGGCCGGCACTTACGGCGGTCACGCAGGCGACCTTCCAGACTATCGTATGCGTGCGGCCGCAGCGACACGAGGTTACAACCTTACACACCGGGCTCGCCGCATTACGGAGGAGGATTTTTACCTATTTGACTACATTATCGTAATGGACGACAATAACTACGAGTCGGTCTCTCGTCTTGCTCCTGAACGCAAATATCTCGAGAAGGTATATCGTTTTGTGGAGTTCTGCACCAAACACGACAACTGGAGCTATGTACCCGACCCATATTACGAAGGCCGTGAGGGTTTTGAGTTGGTTCTTGACCTGCTGGAAGATGGTTGCGAGGGTGTGCTGAACCAAGTGAAAAAAGAACTCGCAGAGTAGATAATATTATTCGTAAAACCCCGTTTTAAGTTAGTAAGTTAGAATCACTACTTTCCCGACCGATATGAAACGATATATCTCGCTTTTGATTGCAATACTCCTTGTGGGTGGCATCATCTTCCTCGTGCGTAGTTGCGGGGATGACAAACCACGCAAGCCGTTGTTTCATAGCGAGACGACTTATCGCCTTAATGATCTGCTGCAAAACAGCCACTCCACCCTACCCGAGACTCGTCGTATGGAGCAGTATATCAATCGCTGGATGGCACGCTACAACATTCGCGGTGCAGCTTTGGCCATAATGAAAGATGAGAAACTGATATACAGCAAAGGTTTCGGCTGGGCAGACAAGGAGTATGGCGATATTGCCGAATCGGGAAGCATCTTCCGTATAGCATCGGCATCGAAACTCATCACCGCCATAGGTATTATGCGACTCTGCGACGAAGGTAAACTGGCTCTCGACGACAAGGTTTTTGGCCCAGAGGGTATATTGTCGCAATTCACCGAATTTCGAGATAAGCGAGCCTCGCAAATTACCGTACAACATTTGTTGGAGCATACATCGGGATTTAGTCGCATCAAGGGCGACCCTATGTTCCGCACCACCGATGTTATGAAGTGGGAGGGAATGACCTCGACACCCACATCCGATGAGCTGATAGCATATCAGCTGCGTATGCGTCTGCGTTGCCAGCCCGGAGGTGCATCACAATACTCAAACATCGGCTATCTTGTCCTATCGAGAGTCATTGAGCAGGTGTCGGGTATGGCGTACGAAGATTACATCAAGCAACACGTTTTGATACCCGCCGGCTGTTACGATATGCACATAGCCGGCAACTACTACAAGGACCGACACCCCAACGAAGTGAAGTATTATGGGCACGATCCGGGTGAGCTGATTGAGAGTTTTGACGGCACTGGTGCTATGATGCCACGCGAGTACGGAGGCAATAACATCACGGGCCTGCAAGGTGCGGGTGCGTGGGTTGCGTCGGCAGCCGAGCTGATGAGATTGGTAGCCTCGATAGATGGAGAGGATGGTGTGAAGGATATTCTCTCACCAAAGAGCATTGAACGACTGAACGGACGTAACGACAACGATGGTTTCGGCTGGGCATATATCCATTCAGGTGGTTATAGGCTGGTACGCACGGGCACAATGTCGGGAACGTGTGCTCATATTGAGTGGAAGAGAGATGATTACTCGTTTGTTTTTCTGACCAATACAAGCCATTACAGAGGCTCTACATTTACAAAAGACAACATCAGCCGAATGGTCCGCACAGCATTGACAAGAGTTACGGAGTGGCCCGCAGACAGGAATTTGTTTGTTGCCGTTCCCGATACCGACACAGCAGAAGCAGAGGACAACGCCGAGAGTTTATAACATTAATAGCAAAGAAAGCACCCAAAAGCGATGCTTTCTTTATTTTTTTTACTATTTTTGCTGACGATTACGCCCAACGTGTGGTAAATGTTGCAATAGGCAAGAGAACTTCACATTATGCAGATTACAAAAGCGGTATTCAAGTGTAGCTCGGAGAAGATTTCGCAGGTTCCAAAGGACGACTTGCGGGATATTGCATTCATCGGCCGCAGTAATGTTGGTAAATCATCACTTATAAATATGCTTACCAGCCACAAAGGTCTGGCGAAGGTATCTGCGACACCCGGCAAGACGCGTCTTATAAACCACTTCTGCATCAACGAAAAGTGGTATCTGGTCGATCTGCCCGGTTATGGTTACGCCCGCGTATCGAAATCAAAGCGAGGAGAATTTTCAAAAATCATTCTCGATTATGTGTTGAAGTGCGAGAAGATGCACTTCCTCTTCGTATTGGTTGATTCGCGACTGGAGCCACAGGCCATAGACCTTAAATTTATCGAGATGCTGGGCGAAAACGGCATACCCTTTGGCATAATATTCACCAAGACCGACAAATTGTCGGCCACACAACGCCGAAAGAGTGTAGAGAGATATTGTGCGACACTTGCCGAGCAGTGGGAGGAGATGCCTCCGATGTTCTGCTCATCAAGCGAACGAGGCACAGGACGCGACGAGATACTTGACTTCATTGACAAATGTTTATAAGTATTTGAAAAGTTGTGCTCTACTGTGAGATTTTTTTGTGTTAAGAATAATTATATTTGTACTATAAAACCAAACTACAATGGCTGTTCATAAGATTAAATTTTTCACAGGACGCGCTTCGCGTTATTTGGCCGAGAAGATTGTTGAGAGCTACGGCACCAAGTTGGGTGATGCCGAGGTACTGCAGTTCAGCGACGGCGAATTTCAACCCTATTACAACGAGTCTATTCGTGGTTGTACGGTATTCATTATCCAATCTACATTCCCTTCATCAGACAACCTGATGGAGCTCCTGATGATGATTGACGCAGCACGTCGTGCTTCGGCTTACAAGGTTATTGCCGTAATGCCATACTTCGGCTGGGCACGTCAGGACCGCAAGGACCGTCCTCGCGTACCTATTGGTGCAAAGTTGGTTGCCAACCTCTTGGTTGCAGCGGGTGTGGACCGTATTATGACAATGGATTTGCACGCCGACCAGATTCAGGGTTTCTTTGACGTTCCCGTTGATGCTCTCTATGCAAGCGGTATCTTTGTACCCTACATCAAGAGCCTCAATATTGAGGATTTGTCAATCGCCTCTCCCGATATGGGTGGTGCAAAGCGTGCCAACAGCTATGCAAAGCATCTTCACGCACCTATCATCATCTCGCACAAGGAACGTGCAAAGGCAAATGTTGTGGGCAGCATGACCGCCATTGGCGACGTTGAGGGCCGCAATGTGCTTATCGTTGATGATATGATCGATACAGCGGGTACAATCTGTATGGCTGCCAATATGCTTATGGACAAGGGTGCGAAGAGTGTGCGTGCCGTAATCACTCACCCCGTATTGTCTGGTGCAGCTTATGAACGTATCAATGAGAGTAAGTTGCAGGAGGTTATCGTAACCGATACCATTCCTTTGAACCCCGAGAAGGATTTGAGCAAGTTCACCGTTTTGTCGGTTGCCGACATCTTCGCCGAGGTTATTGAGCATGTTCACAACTACAAGGAGATCAGTTCGTTGTTCTATAAATAACAGCGAATATTCATAGACGATAAAAGCCTGCTTTTTCAAGCAGGCTTTATTGTTTTAAGGGATAACGATGCATGACTATAACAATATTGCCACACACCTCTCGCATTACGTCTTACAGATTATTACAGTTGCGTTTATACTCTATCACGCCATCATTAAGCACCACCACGCCATTCTTGGCTCGCAGCATAGTCTTCATAACCGTAGCATCGATATTGTAGCATCGCACCGGCTCGCTATCGCCGAAGCTGTGCCAATAGTTTTCGTCCAATGGTTCGGGCGTAAGGCATATAACCATACTACCCTCCTCACAGGCCTGCTCAACAAGCGATGCAAAGCGTTGCTCGCACTTCTCGCCCACGCCATCAAAATTGGTTACGCACAACATATATACACGTCCCGCTTGCGTCAAAATCTTCTCGGTGGCATCACCGGCGGAGTCTGATATACAGAACTCGCTGACCAGAGCCTGCACTGTGGGCATCTCATTCTCAACGCGGGTCTCTACCCACTCCCACTTATCTTCATTCTGCCACTCCGTGTCGTCAATCTTAAATTCACGCAACTTGCCTGTACGGATATTTCGATAAACCAGCACATACTCCTCCTCGGCGATATCCTCCTTGCCGTCGTAGTGCTGCTCGGTTATCATCTCGTAAATATTCGCGCCCTTCTTGTATGGCAGGAAATCTATCAGCGGAAGCGTGAAATAGCAGTACGTTCCAACACCCATTGCCGTTAAGCAGAATGTAGCTGTCAATAACATCTCACGACGTGAGAATACCCACGCCTGATAGTTACGATAGCGATACCACACCACTACAACCATCGGCAACAGGATAAGGTTTTTGAGGAATGTAGCCCACGGAGAGAGCTTTAACGCATCACCAAAGCATCCACAGTCCTCTACGGGTATCCACGTCGCACTCAGAAATGTAAGCACGGTAAAGAATATCATCGACACAAGGGCGAATATTGACACCAGACGTGTCCTGACCTTGAAAATCAGCATCAGACCCATCATCAGCTCGGCTCCGCACAACCATATAGAAAATACCATACTTGCGGGCTCCAAGAACTCCAGACCATAGATTGAAAGATACTCATTAACCTTCAACGCAGTACCCCACGGATCCACAGCCTTGACGAATCCCGAAAAGGCAAATACCACACCCGCGATGATGCGACATATATGAGAGAGTATGTTCAATGATATGACAGGCATAATTATCGTTTGATATAGGTATCTACAATACTCTTGATTCGGGCAAATATCATATCAGGCGAGGCCATAGCTCCATTCTCACTACAATCCACAACGTGCATATCGGCATCCTTCTCCGCTGCATCGATATACACGCGTCGTACCGCCTGCTGCAAGTCAAGCGACTGCTCGTGAATATCTTTTGCTCCGTTCAGGTAATCTCTATCATCACCAGTACGCACCTCCGAAAGTTTTCTCTCGGTGAAGGCGAAAGGCACATCGAGGAACAACGACACATCGGGACGCGGAATGGCGAAATAGTCAAACTCCAACGAGAGAATCCACTCTCGCAATTTCTCCCTCTCCTCTTCGGTGTGCAGTTTGGCACACTGATAGCCTATATTTGAATAGACATAGCGGTCGCAGATAACCACCTTACCCTGCTCTAACCAACCATTG
Organism: Alistipes sp.; assembly: GCA_017383445.1. Classification (GTDB taxonomy): domain Bacteria; phylum Bacteroidota; class Bacteroidia; order Bacteroidales; family Rikenellaceae; genus Alistipes. Next base: position 4,420 of record JAFNXQ010000106.1, on the reverse strand, counting down.
ATAAGAGTTGCCGCATCGCGTCTATCGCCGGCATAGAGCATCGCCACGATATAGGGATCGACAGCCTCAACACTGCCCAACTCGCCACGCAGAAAACGGGCTATCAAATCTCCGAAATAAGGAGCATAAAAGCGAGGGAAATGGATATACTCGCACGCAACACCCTTCTCCGTAAACATCTGCTGCAAATTGGCTATCTGTGTAGATTTTCCACAGCCATCAACGCCTTCAAGTACTATAAACATAAATATATGTATTAGCCTAATTATTATCTCAACATTTTCACGGCACGCCTTACGCCGGCAACCAATGCATCAACATCCTCGCGAATGTTATACATCGCCAGCGATGCTCGGCACATACCCGTCACTCCGTAGTGCGTCATCACAGGCTCGGCACAATGTTGTCCCGTGCGGATGGCCACGCCGAGTTTATCGAGTATCATACCCAAATCGTAGTGATGCACCCCCTCTATATTGAACGACACGATCGAGCATTTATCGGGGGCTGTACCATATATCTTCAAGCCTTCAATCTCGCACAGCTGTTGCTCGGCATAGCGAGTCAAGTCCGACTCGTGCTGCTCCACTGCTGCCAAATCGAGCTTTTTGACATACCGCACGGCCTCGCCCAAAGCCACCGCATCGATAAAATTAGCCGTGCCGGCCTCGAATTTCAGTGGCAGAGGTGCATAGGTTGTTTTGGCAAATGACACTCTATCGACCATATCGCCGCCACACATAAACGGAGGCATCTGCTCCAACAGCTCTCGCTTACCGTACAGCACGCCCGTACCCGTAGGGCCATAGAGCTTGTGTCCTGAAAAGGCATAAAAGTCGCAATCCAGAGCCTTGACATCCACGCCACCGTGAACAATACCCTGACAACCATCAACCACAACCACTGCACCCGCAGAGTGAGCCTTCTCAACAATATATTTCAAATCGGGACGCGTACCCAGAGTATTTGATGCCTGCGTTACGGCCACCATACGGCTTTTATCGTCAAGCAAAGAGTCCAGTTTCTCAACCTCCAAACGACCCTCATCATCAAAAGGCAGGACACGAATCTCCACACCCTTACGCTCGGCAATAAGTTGCCAGGGAACGATATTGGAGTGATGCTCCATCTCGCTGATGATAATGTTATCGCCCTCGTGCAGGAACTTCTCACCCCACGCATAAGCCACCGTATTCAGCGAAGCAGTAGCTCCAGCCGTAAAGATTACCTCCTCACGACCCTCGGCACCGATAAACTCCCGTATCGTCTCACGTGCAACCTCATACTTCTCGGTTGCAACAGCCGACAGATGATGTACGCCGCGGTGTATATTGGCATTATTCTCGCGGAGCATTCTATCGATACACTCAATAACGCACTCCGGCTTTTGAGCCGTAGCTCCGCTATCGAGATAGACCAGCGGTCGGCCATTTACCTCGCGACCCAAGAGTGGAAAATCCTTTCGTATCTGGTATGCGTCAAACATATCTACAAAGTTTCAAGTTTTGCGGTCAGCTCCTCAGCCAGCACCTCACCCAACTCGCCAAGCGACATTACGACATCCTTCAAGAAGCCCTCAATCTGCAAGCGTTTGGCCTGTGCCTCCGACAGGCCTCGCTGACGCATATACAGCACAGCCTCGCTATCCAGCTGACCAACCGTAGCACCGTGTGAGCACTTCACGTCGTCGGCATAAATCTCCAATTGTGGTTTTGTGACGATATGTGCCTCGCGACCAATCTCTATATTGCGGCTTGTTTGACGAGCATCGGTACGCTGGGCATCCTGTGCCACATAGACCATACCGTTAAACTCGCCCAGAGCCTTACCTCCCGCAACACCCTTGATAAGTGAGTCACTCTGACAATCTGACGAGAAGTGATTTACCCTCACACCCATACGCTGACGTTCATCGCCACCTGCCACAAAAGCACCTCGCAACATATTTGAAGCCTCCTTGCCATTCAGGTCGATGGTGTAATCAGCCATAGCATCTCCCAGCAGGATTGTATATATCTCGCAACGGCTTCCTGCCTGCTGACGTACCATGCAATCGACACAGCCCTTACCCAGCAACACCTCCACAATACGGATATTGGCGAAGGGTGCGACATCTACCGACAGGCTCACAGCATCGTCCGTCTGATGCAGAATGATAAGCGAACGCGACTGCTGCTCAGACACCTCCACCGACATATCATTCGGATTGAGATAGAGCTCCGCCGTACCACCCTCTGCAAGAGTTATGACGCTTGACGCAGCAGCGGTATCAATACTCTGGTTCTTTATGTAATCAAGCAATGCCATCGCCTACTCCTTATAGTCATTAATAAGCCAATCGTAACCCTCTTTCTCCAGTTTCAAGGCAAGTGTCTTATCGCCCGAATAGATTATGCGGCCATTATACAGAACGTGAACATAATCGGGCACGATATAGTCCAGCAGACGCTGATAATGTGTGATGACGATAGTGGCGTTATCCTCGGTGTGCAGTTTTGTTACACCCGTTGCAACGATTCGCAACGCATCGATATCAAGACCTGAATCGGTCTCGTCAAGCACCGCCAGTTTCGGGTCGAGCATCGCCATCTGGAAAATCTCATTTTTCTTCTTCTCGCCACCCGAAAAGCCCTCATTTACCGAACGCGAAGTGAGCTTTGAATCAAGCTCCACGACCTTGCTCTTCTCACGCATCATACGCAAAAACTCGCCCGCCGACAGGGGTTCCTCGCCACGGAACTTGCGTTGCTCATTCACAGCCATCTTCATAAAGTTAGCCATTGTAACGCCCGGAATCTCTACTGGATACTGAAAACCGAGGAAAAGACCCATACGAGCTCTATCCTCGATAGATTTTTCCAGCAGGTCCTCTCCCATAAACTCCACAGAACCCTCGGTTACGGTAAACTTTTCGTTTCCCGCCAACACCGAAGCGAAGGTACTCTTACCCGAGCCATTGGGACCCATAATGGCGTGTACCTCGCCGGCCTTAACCTCCAGGTTAATGCCTTTCAATATCTCCTTATCGCCAACTGTAGCGTGTAAATTCTTAACTGTAAGCATATATTATATTCTCTTAATCTCTTTGCTCTTTTATCTTTGCTCTTGGCTATCCCACCGAGCCCTCCAGACTCAACGCCAAGAGTTTCTGTGCCTCGACAGCAAACTCCATAGGCAACTTGGCCAGTACCTCACGTGCATAGCCATTGACAATCAAACCGACAGCATCCTCGGTTGAGAGACCTCGCTGATTGCAGTAGAAGAGCTGCTCCTCCGAAATTTTCGATGTCGTAGCCTCGTGTTCCAGCACTGCCGTAGGATTATACGACTCCACAACGGGGAAGGTGTGTGCTCCGCACCTATCGCCAATCAGCAATGAGTCACACTGCGAATAGTTGCGGGCATTCTCCGCACCCTTTGCCACCTTCACAAGACCACGATAGGCATTCTGGCTCTTGCCTGCCGAGATACCCTTCGACACTATGCGGCTACGCGTATTGCGACCAATGTGAATCATCTTTGTTCCCGTATCGGCCTGCTGGTAGTTGTTCGTCATCGCCACCGAGTAGAACTCTCCCACCGAGTTATCGCCCAGTAACACACAACTCGGATACTTCCACGTGATAGCCGAGCCGGTCTCGACCTGCGTCCACGACAAACGGCCATTCTCGCGGCATAAGCCTCGCTTTGTAACGAAATTATAGATTCCGCCCTTGCCCTCCTTGTCACCGGGATACCAGTTCTGAACGGTAGAATATTTCACCTCGGCATCCTTCTCCACTATAATCTCCACAACGGCGGCGTGCAACTGATTTTCATCACGGCGAGGTGCGGTACAACCCTCCAAGTAGCTCACATAAGCACCCTCATCGGCAACGAGCAGCGTACGTTCAAACTGACCCGTACCCTCGGCATTGATGCGGAAGTAGGTTGATAGCTCCATCGGGCAATGCACACCCTTCGGGATGTAGCAGAACGAGCCGTCAGAGAACACCGCAGCGTTGAGTGCCGCATAGAAGTTATCGGTATAAGGAACAACCGAGCCAAGATATTTCTTTATGAGTTCGGGATACTCCCTGATAGCCTCCGAGATAGAGCAGAAGATGATTCCCTTCTCGGCCAGTGTCTCGCGGAAGGTGGTCTTTACCGACACTGAATCCATCACGGCATCCACCGCAACACCTGCCAAAGCCATCTGCTCCTCCAATGGAATACCCAGCTTATCGAATGTACGCTTCAATTCGGGATCCACCTCATCCATTGAGCCCAACTGTTTCTTGGGCTTCGGAGCAGCGTAATAGATTATATCCTGAAAGTCTATCTCCGGGATATCGAGATGTGCCCAGGTGGGCAGTTTCATTGTCTGCCAATGACGAAAGGCCCGCAAGCGGCTCTCCAGCATCCACTCCGGTTCCTGTTT
>JAFNXQ010000105.1 GCA_017383445.1 Alistipes sp. | reverse complement strand
CTGGACGACGAGGGTAAGGAGATGCCTTGTGGCGTGAAGGGCGAAATCGTCATCAAGGGTGAGAACGTTATGGCCGGCTATTGGAAGAACCCATCTGCTACGGCCGAGACGGTTAAGGATGGCTGGCTCTATACGGGCGATATGGGCTATATGGCCGAGGATGGTTTCCTCTATGTTTTGGGCCGTTTCAAGAGCCTTTTGATTGCTGCCGATGGCGAGAAGTATAGCCCCGAGGGTATGGAGGAGGCTATCGTTGATAAGTCGCCGCTGATTGACCAGATTATCATTCACAACAACCAGAGCCCCTTCACTTCGGCTATCGTAGTGCCTAACCGCGATGCTATCCGCAAGATGGTGACAAATGCCGACGACGAGGTACAGTTGAAGGCTGCCGCTACGGCGTTGATGGGCGAGATTGATAAGTATCGTAAGGGTGGTCAGTATGCCGACGAGTTCCCCGATCGCTGGTTGCCGGGTGCAATTGCTATCGTCGATGAGGCATTCACCGAGCAGAACGGCCTTGTGAACAGTACAATGAAGATTGTGCGTGCCAAGGTTGAGGAGTATTTTGCCGACCGCATCGAGGATCTTTACACTGGCGAGGGTAAGCACCCGACAAGTGCAAAGAACCTGGCTTCAATCAAGAAATTGGCGAAGTAAGTTCTTTATTAAATAAGTAGTTTGGGGTGCTCCGTGGTGGGCACCCCAAAATGTTTTATATGGATACTATCTTTTGGCTCTTGGTACTGAGCAAACCTCCTCTAATGTAATTGGAAATCCATATTCTATATTATGCAGCGTGACGGTCTCTATCCACTCATTGTCTTTTAGTTCATACCATTTTCCTTCGGTAAGTTTTCCACTTCGCTTTGAGAATGTACCTTCCAAGCGTGCACGGTTAATGGCAAAATCCGGATTCTGGGCAGTTATAAGTATGTTGTCACTATTCTGCACATCGTAAATCTTTATATACTCTTTATCTTTTGCCGATTTGATTTGTTCTAAATCTAAGAGAGATAAAAATTTATTTATTATGATGCGACATTGCATCCGACCTGTTTTTGTTGTGCCTTCCCATTCGTGATAAAATGAGCCATTGTAGAGCTGCGTAACACCACTCTCCCATTCTATACGCATTGCCTTAAAAATTTCATCCATTGCAATTGTCAGAACGCCTTTTGTTGGTTTACCATCGGGAGTAATGCGATAGTAATCGTTGTCATCCTCGGGGGCAGGTTTTACTTTGGCCGTGAAAGTCACTCTGAAAGAGTTGGATTTTTGTAAATCTTCGATAGCAGAAAAAACTATATCTTCAGGTGTCTTGGCTTCGATTTTATTAGTCGGAATGATTAAATACACGCCTATTATTATAGCTGCTGCTATACCTGCCAAGCGTATAGTGTTTAGCCAAATCGAGCTTTTGGGTTTGCGTAGCTTAATCTCTTCGGTCGAGGGTGCGAATCGTGGAGTTAATATCTGCTCAACACGACGGTCTAACTCCTGAAAATTGTTATTTGGTTGCTTTGTTTTCATTGTGATTACATTTTTTTTGGATTAAATAAGTTCTTGTTTTTGAAGCTCTTTACGCAGATGCTCAATGCCGTAACGATAGCGAGATTTGACCGTTGGCAAAGGTATATCCATCATCTCGGCTACCTCTGCAAAGGTATAACCTCCGTGCAGATGCAGTCGAATAACTTCGCTCTGCTCGTCAGGAATGGTTTCCAGTAGTTTTGCTATCAGGGCTTGCTCCTGCTCGAAATTCGAGGGTTCAAGCTCCTCGACTTGCAGCTTTTGTAGAGATGTCACATCTACGAATTCTACTCTTTTACGCTCGCGTAATAACTGCGTACAACTATTCGACAGAGCTCGATAGAGATAATATCGCGTATTGCTCACTTCGCTCAAATTTTGCCTATGGAGTTTGAGGTATAGCTCTTGAATCATATCTTGGGCCGCCTCCCTTTCGCCTAAGCGATAACAAGCATACCGATAGAGTGATGGCAGCTCTGCCGTTATTATCGCTTCGGCTTGTTCGAACGACCCCTCTTTGACAGGTTTTTTAAGGTTCATACAGTTTGAATTAATATTATGCTTTCTGTTTATAAAACGCGTTTCAAATATAAGACGAAAAATATTAAGAAAGGATTTAATATGACCAATAAGAATCTCAAATAAATCGTCATTCCACATCACACGCACGATATCGGCATGCTGGTACTTTTGACTTACCCTGCGTGTGATGAATGGAATCTACCTTTGTTTTGTCCTCACTGCCAAGTCCGTATTTGTGAGGTGGCAAATGTTTTGCCCAATTGTGGCATGACATTATATGAGTAAAGGGTGACGGATCACACCGACACCCTTTACAGTAAGTCATTTGCAGAGCGATTACTCGCAATACTCTTTTACCAAGGCCTCAATCTCCTCGGTTGAGGGGCCTATGGCGATAATCTTCTTTGTCGCGGGGTCGATGATGAATATTCCGCCGGCGGCATTGCCGATATTGTATTTGATCCACAGATTCAGGCGGTCGTTG
>JAFNXQ010000104.1 GCA_017383445.1 Alistipes sp. | reverse complement strand
GCTACCAACATACCGTAAGCGATCTTACGAGGTGCTGAAGGCTCCTTACCACGCTTTGCCAAAGCACCGAAGATAGCCAACGATACGGGAGTCAAAGCAACTACATAGAAGGGGTTAAACTGCTGGAAGATAGGTGCACTGACAGCAACTGTACCTGTAACAGTCATAGCCTTATAAATAAGGTATGCAGCAACGCCCAACACGATAACAGCCGAGATAGACTTCGCCTTTGCACCCTCACTCTGGAAGAATGAGAAACCAGCATATACAGCAACAATGATAAGGATAAGGTTCCATACATTGAACGCAAGGCTCTGGATGCCCTCCGATGTCTTCTGTGTGAACTCATCAGCAAAATAAGTAAGAGCCAGACCGTTCTGGTGGAACGCCATCCAGAAGAAGATTACAACGGCAAATACAAGGCACAATGCGATAACACGCTGCTTGGTCTCTGCGGGAGTAAGCTCCTTCTCCTCCACAGCGGCAGCACCTGCAACCTTTGTCTTACCACCCTCAACGTGGCGGAAAGTAGGACGGAAGATGTAGTAGATAGCGATTGAGAGGATAAGTGAAGCACAAGCTACGGCAAACGAGAAGTGATAAGCATCGTTACCAGAGAAGCCGAGTGAAAGCTCTGCCCACTCCTTAATCTTAACGGCTGCGGTAGGTGCAAACAGAGCACCGATGTTGATAGCCATGTAGAAGATTGAGAAGGCCGAGTCACGCTTGTCGGCATACTTCGGGTCATCGTAGAGATTACCTACCATAACCTGCAAGTTACCCTTGAAAAGACCGGTACCACAGCTGATGAACAACAACGCTGCGAGCATAGCAATCATCGCAACAGTATCGCCACCCAATGGGAACGAGAGCAAGAGGTAACCTACGAACATAACAGAGATACCGATAGTTACCATCTTACCGTAGCCGAACTTATCGGCCAGGATACCTCCGAACAATGGCATAAAATATACCAAGCCGAGGAAAGTTGAGTAAATAAAACCTGCAGTACCCGCATCCAAACCAAAGTTGGCACGAAGGAAGAGTGCAAAGACTGCAAGCATAGTGTAGTAGCCGAAACGCTCACCTGTGTTGGCAAGTGCAAGGGCGTACAACGCTTTGGGATGTCCTTTGAACATAGTTTTAGTTTATTTTAATGGTTAATAATATATTTAGCTTTTACTAAATCTTGACAAAGATAATTAAAAAATGGAATATTTCAACTACGTTTTAGTGAAATATCATAACTCCTATTGCTTCTGGCGACGCTTCACGACGGAATTACCCTGAATCGTTATGAGATGCTCGCCCTGTGCGGTATTGGTATAAATCTGCACCACCTTATGAAAAGCACCCGCTTCCGCCTTGTGAGGCTCATACTTGACGCGAATCTCATCCATCTCGCCCGGCTTGATAGGCTTGCGGGGGAAGTGAGCCGTAATGCAGGAGCAGGACTTCGTGACACGCTTGATAACGAGTGGCTTCTGGCCATCGTTCACAAAGCGAAATACCTTTATCAAATCGCCACCACGACGTTCCACAACTCCAAAGTCGTGCGATGTCTTATCCAGAAACGTCAGTTGTGCTCCACCCTGCCCCGCTGTCGGCTTGCGGCGTTGTGCGTCGGCTGACAAGGGCAATGCTATGCAGAGGAGAATCAGGAGTATGCCATAGAACAATCTCTTCATGTTGCTTACTGTTAGTTCAGTTTGAAATTATAGGTTATCGTACCGCCCTGCATAAAACTGCGACTCTCGGTAAATCGGGCACGCTTGGCCGCCTCGATAGCCGCCGCTATAAGAGCAGCATCCGACGATGTTGAGCCCTTGGTCTCATAGGTAGCACCCGTCACGCGACCACTCTGATCGACCGTGACACGGATGACAATCTTACCGCTTGCCGTACCCGGGTATGATGGCACGGGAAGGCTACCCACCAAACCACGGCCACGCAGACCCTCGTCCAGCTGGTCGTTGCCTACGGGATTCAGGCCTCCTCCATCGCCACTCGCCAGATTCTCGTCGGCCTGCTTGGCATAGGGGTTACCCAAATCTTCCGGTTCATCCACACCACCCTTATTACTATGGAACATCGCACGCTGATTGACCGTACGCGTCTGCTCGTCGGTACCCGTCACCTGCTGTGAGTTCTGCGTCGTCGGAGAGAAGTTCTCGTGACGCGGAGCCTGCGAAGAGACCACCTGCTTGGGCTTCTCTCTCTCCACCTCCTCAATCTCGATGATGAGCATCTCTCTCTCAACGGGCTTTGGTACCATAACATCTATGCACAACATCGCCGCACCTAACCCTATGAGGTAGGCCAGAGCAGCTATGCCGCCATAAAGTTTGGTATTTGACTCGTTTTCATCGTAGTAGTTCATAAATTATGCGTTTTGTTTACGCCTGATTTTGTTAAGTGAATTTAGTGAAATTAGTGAGTTTAGTGCTGACTCAGTGAATATTATCTACTCATTCCTGGCACATCTCAAAATTCATTAAATTCTCTAAATTCCCCGCTATTGTGCTTTCATCAAACAGGTAATTCCCCAAAAAATTCTATAACGGAGGCTATTTTGAGGCTGCCCGCAGATGACAAAACCGCAACAGCCATTAGCATCCAAAAATGCTATATTTGGAGATTTTTCAAGGCTTGCACGTACTCCAAAAAAATGCTATAACGGAGGCTATTTTGAGGCTGCTCGCAGATGACAAAACCGCAGCAGCCATTAGCATCCAAAAATGCTATATTTGGAGATTTTTCAAGGCTTGCGAAGTTCTCAAAAGCGGAGTTTACTATTCGTAAATGAGCATTTTGAGAACAAGCGTAACGAAGAAAAAGCCCAAATAGAGTATTTTTACGGTTGGGTGGCAGCTATAAGCTTGTACCCATTATCCTTGGCGATGTTCATCACCTGCACAACCTCATCCCACTCAACGGTTTTGTCGGCGTGGAGAGATACTGTCGGTTCCTCCTGTCCGGCAAGGCGTTCTTTGAGTTTGCGATCCACGCCCTCACGAGAGCCTACATCCTCCAACTCCACATAGTAGCGATAACGACCCGCACCCAAGTCCTTGATAGATACGGTTGTTATGGCCTTATCTTTAAGCTGATTGGCACTCTTGGGCAACATCAGCTTAATGGCGTTGGGGTTAATCAGCGTCGTGGCAATAATCATAAAGATAAGGAGCAAGAACATCAGGTCAGTCATTGATGACGCCGAGAACGACGTATCTACCTTTGAACCTCTTTTAATTGCCATACTCTTTTACTTTACGGGTTGATTCAAAATATCCATAAATGCGATAGAGTTCGCCTCCATCTGGAACACAAGTTTCTCGATGCGTGCTACCAGATAGTTATAGCCGAAGTATGCGGGGATACCCACAACAAGACCTCCGACAGTGGTCACCATAGCCACATACATACCACCGGCCAGCAACGAGAGGTCGATAGTACCACCCGCAGCAGCCATATCCATAAAGGTCTGCACCATACCGATAACTGTACCGAGGAAACCAATCATAGGAGCACCACCAGAGATTGTAGCAAGGAACGGAAGGCCGTTTTCGAGCTTCGACACCTCGAGGTTTGCAACATTCTCAATGGCTGTCTGAATATCACTCATCGGGCGACCGATACGTTCGATACCCTTCTCAACCATACGGGCAATGGGGGTGTTGGTCTTGCGGCACAGCTCCACAGCGGCACGAATCTTACCGTCAGAGATGTAGTCGCGGATACGATTCATAAAGTTCATATCCAGGCCCGAAGCCTTGCGGATAGCCATAAAGCGTTCAACGAAGATAAAGACGGCAATACCACCCAGAATAAGCAGTGGCCACATAAGCCAGCCACCCTTTGAGAAAAGTTCCCAGAGGCCCATCTTTGTCGCCTCCTCTGCTACTGTTGCAACCTCCGGAGTTGCAGCAACTGCCTCGGCAGTTTGAAGAAAATCAATCATAACGTTTAGTTTTTATTTATTTAAGTTTTTATTTGCTTTTCTGTTCTCTCTTTCAGCCTGTCGGAGTGACTTTGCTGTGGCGGTAGTATCTCCGCGTTCTGCGGCAGCCTCCAGAGCCTCACGACGCTTGCGGCTCATAAACCTATCCCTGACACGACGTTTCAGGTCGGCCCAATTATCGAAATCCTCCTTATAATATACACCGATGCCCGTCTCTTGCAGACCCTGATTCTCGTCAAAGCGGTCGATGGTCTGTGTGAAGCCCTTCATTTTGAGGCTGCCGGCACGGTCAATGAGCCACGTCAGGTAGGCCTCACCCATAAAGTTGGACATATTGCTATTGGCCGACATCTTATTATCCACCAAGTAATTACCCTCAACCTCCAACAGCAGTCGATTATCTACCAGCGTCTTTGAGAAGCCGATATCAATCTCATCGCTTGTAAGCTCCGAACGGGGACGATAGCGAAGTATGATGTTGTAATCGTCGCTTGACAGCCAGTTACTCAACTGATTGGACAATAGCTCAAAGCCCGTAGTTGCTGATGCCGACACACCCATACTTGATGAGGTAGATGAATCGGAATAGAACGTACCGCTGACAAGCAGATACATAAACTGCGTGGCAATGGACTGCTGGTTGTTGAGCAGGTTGGCCACAGCATTCTGTATCTCGCTATCGGCATTCGGCACCTTGATATCGAACATAACGGTCGGGTTGGTCAATCTCTCCGTGAGGTTGATGATACACTCCACAGGTACATTTCGCGTGATGTTGTCAAGTGTCGTAGATGACAACAGCGGCTGCAACGAGGCCTTCAACTTATAGACAGCATTGATATTGAGGCGTGCATCCAGCGGGTCACCCGTCCACTGTATGGTAGAGCCCTCCTCGATAAGGAAGAGCTTGTTGATGATGTTCTGCAACGTGAAGAGGTAGCTACCCTCCGTGATGGTGTAGTCGCCGTACATATCGAATATGTTGTTGCGAGGCACGATACGCATATTAAGCGTACCCTCGCCACGGGCCTTGATGATATCGCCCACCGTCGGGTCGATAACCAGCTGCACCTCGGTATCGGGCGTTGCCGTCAGCTCGATGTTTATAGTCATATTGCTTGCTGACGAGGCAGCACGACGATTACGGCGTTCAAAGGCCAGCTTCTTACGCAACAGATAGTTCGTAGTGTCAATCTGCATATCGGGGCGTTCGAAGATGACGAAGTCGGCATTCGACACATTGGACTTGCTCGACAGCGGCATAAAGAAGTGCGAGTCGCCCTCGGTTGCTCCGACAATGTCGAGTATCGTGCCTCGCTTATCGCCTCGTATGGAGGCCACACCCGACGCATATATCTTACCGTAGAAGAGGTCATTCTCCTCGGCGGTGGTGTTCAGCACAATCATCTCGTGCGGCTCGATACGGAAGTCGTAGGCGATGTTTTTGAGGTGTTCGAGGCTCAAATCCATCGACAGCGAACCCTTGTGACCCTCGATGTCAAACACCGCAACATCATCCGCCAGCAGGTGGTTATTCTTGACAGCGATTGTGGCCTTGGGTACCGAGTAGCGGGCGTGAGTATAGTCCACCATCGTAGAGAGGTTACGCACACCAATCTCGCCACTGAGTGTTGCCTGACGGCCCTGACCCATAATATTAATGCGTGCCGATGCATCACCCTCGGTCTGCGACACCACACTCACAAGCAACGGGTCGAGCAGCCTCAATGGCAGACTGTCGAGCACCGCCTCGGCATAGTATCGTTTGTTGGCAGGCGAGTAATAGCCCCTGACTATGCTATCCCGTGTGTGGCGGTTAATCATATAGACTCTCGCCCTCTGCTGACGCAAATCCCAGCGAGATGAAAGACGCAACGGTGCGGCATCCACATCGTTAATTCGGATGTCATCCAACGCTATGTCGGCCGTAAGCAGACCCTTGGCAAGCACAGCCTTCATAGTGGCGGCTCCATTGCCACGGCCATCGACCGTGTAACCCATACGTCTTACGAAGTTACTCAACGGGCGGAGGCTGAAATCCTTCATTCGCAGCGTCAGCGAGTCCTCCTCACGACGCGAGGCAACGCCATCCAGGTCGAGATGCTCGTCGCCACTGCTGATGCAGAAGTCGCGTACAGCCACGCGTGCCGTATCTATCGAGATGTGGCTCGGTGCTATCTGCCAGCTCTTGGTGCCGGTTGAAATCTTTGACGGAGAGATATCTATTCCGAAACGACGCACATTCGACACCGAGTCGGGTTCCATATATACCAGCAGGCCGATGATACCCTCCAAAGAGTCCTCCTTCGACTGCAAGCCTGCCGACACACGCAGCCTATCGTCCTTGGCTCCACCCATCAGCGAGAGGTGCGGCAGATGTATAGCTCCTGCATAGAGATCCTCCGACGATAGATACATCGACAGTGAGTCGCCCTGATTGGATAGGTTCATATTAAGGTTAGTAACCAGCAGGTTTTTGCGTTCCACATAGTCACTCTCGGCACGCAGCATCAGGTGGTTGGCTGCGGGGTTCATCGTGAAGTCTATCTTCGTATCACGAGCCACCTGCAAGCCGCTGGCAATAGCATCCAGCAGCGGATCGATACTCTTCACACGCAGCGAGAGTGCCGAATAGCCCTTGTCATCGCCCGCATAACGGCTGTCGGAAGCGGCCAGACCGGGGAGATATTTGCTCATACTCTCTTTCAGATACCTGACAAGCACGGCATAGCTTGTAGGACCTGTAAAGGTGGCATCGGCAAAGTCCGACGTGAGTCTTAACGTGCGTTTTGCTTCGTCGCTATCGGCCGTAAGCTCCACAGCCGAGGTACGCAACGTATCGGCATTATAGATATATTGTCCGTTCTGAATCACTACGCGACCATTCATATCGTCGAGGTTGTGACCCATAGCATAGACATCGGCACGCAGCGAGAGCAGCGATACCGAGTCACGCTTGTTTACATTCATCGCCGCAAGGTCGGCACGCTTGACATCCATCGTGAAGTCATACAACGGCACACGTCCGTTGAACGAAGCCAGGCCGACAATATCAAAGGCAAGGGGATTACCCTCGTCCGAGATGCGACCCGTGAAGCTCTTGTTGTTCACACTGCCACGCATCACGACATTCTCGTAGCGTGCTCCGTTGAGTTCTATACTCTCCACACGGCCACTCACATCACCTCGCAGATTACCCTCGCTTATCACACCTGCAAAGTCCATCTCGGCAGTCGCATTACCCAACGCCTTTGAGCCGAGTAACCTATCCAACGCTATATGACGCAGGTCGGCGTGAGCCTTTATATCCGAGGCGGGCGATTCGCCATTCTCTACGGCTACAGGCTGTTTCTCGGCCGACAGAGCCGCAACACCCGCCGATGTTGTCAGCGTAGCATTACCCGCAAAAGAGTTAAAGCCTCCGTCAAACTCTCCGGCAAGGACCATACCTCCCGCCTGTCGTGCTATCGCGAGAGCCTTATCAGAGATTTTCACACCCGTAATGGCAGAGAGCAGCTCGGCGACATCGGCCGAGTTTGTTGAAAGACGGTCTATATCAAGTGTCATACGGCCACGCTTTGCATCGGGAAGGCCACGCAGACGCACATCTCCCACAAGACGGCTGTTATGGCCAAACGACATGGAGGCAATATCGACTTTCAGGTCGGCCACCCTACCCGACACATCGGCCCTTACATCGCTTGCCGTCAAATGCCACGGCAGCAGACGAGGTGCGAAGTGAGCCACGTCGTCGGTGGTAATCTTTTCGGCGTAGAGCTCGCCATTGATAGCGACATCGTTGATAAAATCTTTGTATGAGTCCCAGCCGTCATCGCCCTTGACGCTGACATAGGGCAAATATATTTGGCTTGACGAGGTCAGAATATCGACATTCTGGAACTGCAACTCGCCCCTGTCAACCATAAAGTCGCTTGTGAACTCCTCGACCTCAAAGCCTGTATGCTCCACAAAGTGAAAATCGCTGACGTGACCCACGATATTGCTGCCCTGCATACGGAAGTTATCCAGCACACCCGACATATCCTCGAAGTGCATATCCTTGAAGTCGATGCCGTATTCGGGGTCTTTATGTTCCAGACGACAGATAGCAAGCGTGAAACCTTCGAGTGTGACATCCTCGATATTCAGCACGAAGTTGCCCTTCTTCTCCTTCTCGCGGTTTACCAGCTTATCAACGACCTGCTTGATATTCATCTCTCCGCCGGGGCTCTCCTTGATGATGAGCTTACCGCCAGCGAGTGTTCCGTTGCTCAACGAGAGGTTGCCTTCATCGGTGAAGCGGAACATACCGACACGCAGCTTATCGACATAGAGAAGCGTATCATGCTCGAAGTCCTCGACATAAAAACCTTCGACAGTGACGCCACCAAGCACTCCCACACGCAGGCGACGCACCTTAACATCGACACCCAACTTATTGCTAACCAGCGATGTAGCCTTGCCTACGAGGAAGTTCTGAACGGAGGGTAACTCCACCACCAAAGTAAGCACAA
Source organism: Alistipes sp. (assembly GCA_017383445.1). Classification (GTDB taxonomy): domain Bacteria; phylum Bacteroidota; class Bacteroidia; order Bacteroidales; family Rikenellaceae; genus Alistipes. The sequence continues at coordinate 3,691 of JAFNXQ010000104.1, read as the reverse complement.
TAGGGCAAAATATCAGAAACAATAGTGCAACTGATAGCGTCTTTAATAATATTTTCGTAACTTTGCCCATACAACTTTGGTGATAAATCTTACAAATATAAAACTTTTTCTATTAAAATAGAAAAAAACTGCATAAAATATGGACATTACCATACTTGGAATAGAATCTTCGTGCGACGATACGTCGGCCGCCGTGATTCGCGGAACAACACTTCTATCGAATGTGATAGCATCGCAGGCCGTGCATATCAAGTACGGCGGAGTCATCCCCGAACTTGCATCGCGAGCTCATCAGCAGAACATCATTCCCGTCGTGGATACAGCCCTCAAAGAGGCTGGCGTAACTCCCGACAAGATTGATGCCATAGCCTTCACGCGTGGCCCGGGACTGCTGGGCTCATTGCTCGTAGGCACATCGTTTGCCAAGGGTCTATCCATAGCACACAATATACCTATGGTGGAGGTCAATCACCTGCAAGGACATATTCTGTCGCACTTTATCGACCTGCCTGACAGCGAGATACCCCACCCTGCCTTCCCATTCCTCTGTCTGTTGGTGAGTGGAGGCCACACGCAGATTGTGAAGGTCTCATCGCCTTTGGAGATGGAGATTATAGGCTCTACGATTGACGACGCTGCGGGCGAGGCTTTCGACAAGTGTGCGAAGGTGATGGGACTACCCTACCCGGGCGGACCTGTCATCGACCGACTCGCCAAAGAGGGCAATCCCGAGGCATTCACATTTGCCAAGCCCCACGTCAAGGGCGAGTTCGACTACTCGTTTTCGGGCTTGAAGACCTCGTTCCTCTATACGCTGCGTGACTGCGTCAAGGAGGATGCCGACTTTGTGGAGAAGCATAAGGCCGACCTGTGTGCCTCGCTGCAAGCCACCATTATCGACATTCTGCTCAACAAGCTTATCAAGGCATCGAAGCAGTTAGGTATCAAGGATATAGCCATAGCGGGCGGAGTATCGGCCAATTCGGGGCTGCGAGAGGCCATAGCAGAGGCGGGTCGTCGTCGCGGCTGGCGTACATTCCTGCCACCGCTGAAATTCACTACCGACAACGCCGCAATGATAGCCATTTCGGGCTACTTCCGCTATAAGCAGGGTATGCTCTCCGAGCTCAATGTCGCACCCGTCGCCCGACTGGAAGAGTTGTTATAGGGTGTCATAGAAGTAGTAACCGACGCCAAACCGAGAGCAATCAAACTTGTTTGAATTGCCGAGGTGCGAAGGAGGAAAAGCCTGCATAGCAGGGTTAACAGAGTAACAGAGTAACAGAGTAACAGGGGTGTTACTGTTGTTACTCTGTTACTGTTTTTATCGGCGGCGTTCGGCCAGATAGACACCCAGCAGGATAAGCACCGCACCGACCAGTGCCAATGCCGTGATGCGTTCATCGAGCACCACCCACGAGGCGAAGAGTGCCACGATGGGATTGACATAGAGATAGTTAGTGGCACGGACAGCACCCAGCTTGTCGATAACCACATTCCACGTCCAATAGCAGAGCAGCGAGGCGACGATGCCCAGATAGAGCAGGTTGCCGGCAACAACGCCCTGCGACAGCACATCCCACGAGAGGTCAAACGGCTCGACAGCGAAGTATGGCAGCAGCGTAAGCACGCCATAGAAGAAGACCTTGCGGGTAATCATAAGCGACGAGTAGCGACCCTGCATACGCAGTACTATGATGCTGTAAATGACCCACATAACGGCTGCACCAAGCGTCAGCACATCGCCCAGCGGGTTGAGCCGCAGCACAAATTCGCCATTAAAGACGACAAGGGCCACGCCCGCAAGCGAGAGCAGCGAGTAGCGATAGAGTTTGCGTGGCACACTCTCCTGACGGCTCACGAGGTGTATGGCAAGGGTTGTGAGCAGAGGCGTTACCGCGATGATGATACCCACATTTGAGGCCTGCGTATAGAGCAGTGCCGTATTCTCCAACAGGAAGTAGGCCGAGCCACCCGTGATGCCCAGGAGCATCATCTGTGCCTCGTCACGCCAATTCTCACAGAGCCACCGCCCACGTTTGAAGGGGAGCAGGCAGAGGTAGGCCAGCACAAAACGCAACATCATAATCTCGGCAGGCGAGAGTCCATAGTTGAGCAGCACCTTCGAGCTGATGAAGGTCGTACCCCACAGTGCCGAGGTGAGTATGGCGAGTATGTGATAGACGGATTTCAATGGTTTGGCGTATGGCCGTTGGGCCTATCGTATTGAGTTCATTCTGATACTCGCCTTAACGAGTGCCAATGCCCGTATGCGGCTGATTTCTATATCCTTATCGGCGTGATGCGGATTTTGGCTCACCAATCGTACATAGCCCTCGCGGTCGGACTTCTGAATATACTTCACGGTGATATACTCCTCGCCGTCGAGGTCTATCGAGAGCAGATACATATCGCCCCAGAAGATATCCTCCAAGTTGTGCAGCTGCTTGTAAAGCACTATGTCGCCACTCTTCAACAGCGGATACATCGAGTCGCCCGACACATATATCGCACCGTCGCACTTCGGCAGGTTGGGGATATGGATAAAGTTAATCGGCTTGGCCTCCTCCTGCTTGGCAAAGAGTGGCACGAGGCCCGCAGTACCCTCCACCGAGTAGAGAGGCACACTCTGCATCGGCAGCGAGTTATCGGAACGCAGGCGGAAAGCGGTGAAGTCGGGCTCGGCGTTGAACATCTGACCCTTGCCCGTTTCAAGCCAATCGGGGTTTACGTTCAATTCCTGAACAAGTATATTCTGATTGCGTGCCGACAATCCGCACTTGCCTGTCTCTATCATCGACAATGCAGCCTTGCCTATGCCAAGTCGTTGAGCAAGTTGCTCTTGCGTCATTTTTAGCTCTTTGCGTATAAGTTTGACCCTACTTCCCATAGCGATTGTATAAGAAAATATTATAAATTATTTTGACTATTTTTGAATAAAAGTTCAATTTTTGAATATATCTTTGCAGTGCAAAGTTAAGTATTTTATCGCAAACCGCAAAGCTTTTTGTTAAATAATTTGCTCGGAAAGGTAATTTTCGGGAGGTTAGGGAAGGTTTACGCGTCCACACAACCTAATTAAATATAAAAAACTATGTACGAAATTTCAACACAACTTTACCGAGAGGTAGCCGACAGGCTCGTGCCTCTCATTGCCCAAAAGGAGTTCTTCGCCGGCTCTTTTGAGTTTCATTTTGGCGAAATCCGATGCCGGATGATATTGTCGGCCATCATCTTCAACGACGGGAGAATCACCCCCGTATGGTGGGAGTTCCGCACCTACAATCAGATTGAAATGGAGATGAACAACGACTTTTCATTCAACGAGTTACTCAAACACATTAACACTCAAAAACTATGACAACAACCAAAAACCAGACTCTGCCCACACTGCCCTCTTCGCCCTCGTTTGAGGAGTTCGCTACGGGCGTCTATCCGTTTCTCGAACTGCAACGTTTTCACAGGAATTACTTCCGCCTGCTGGAGCTCTTTGCCGAGGGGAGGATTCGCAAGCTGATGGTCTCTATGCCGCCACAGCACGGCAAGAGCATAGGTGCAAGCACGCTGCTGCCAGCCTATATGCTCGGGCTAAATCCCGATATGCGTATCGCCATTGCCTCCTACTCCTCGTCGCTGGCCAACAAGTTCAACCGCCGCGTGCAACGCATCTTGGAGAGCCGCGAGTACGCCT
>JAFNXQ010000103.1 GCA_017383445.1 Alistipes sp. | reverse complement strand
TTACGATAAACGACTTGTCGCTTTCGGGGAATGTGAAGCGGAACATCGCAGCACGGTCGGTAGGCGTGAATTCGGTAACAACATCCCAATCGGCAAGATATACCTTATAGTAGTAAGGTTTTGCCTCCTCGCCCTTGTGCGAGAACCAGCTTGCACGACGATCCTGATCAAACTCGGGACGACCAACGACGGGCATCAGAGAGAACTGTCCGTAGTCATTAATCCACGGTGATGGCTGGTGTGTCTGCTTGAATCCACGCAACTTTGTGGCGGTGTACATATAGGTCCAGCCGTCGCCAATCTTGCCGGTCTGCGGAGTCCAGAAATTCATTCCCCACGGACGGGCAATGGCGGGGTAGGTGTTGCCCGTAGAGAGTTCAAACGTTGATTGCGTACCCACAAGCGGATTTACATAATCAACGGGTGTAAGCTCCTGTGCATAAACAGTTGTTGTGGCGGATAGAGCAAACATTGCCGCCAGAAACAACGGATATAAAATCTTTCGTAACATTTTGGTATAGTAATTTTAATATTTTTTGTCAAAGTCCAGCACCCTATCTTACGATAGTGCCACTCCACGATGCCTTATTGCCGCACGAGTCGGTTGTCGTGAATGTAATGCTATGCTCTACGCCTCCCGTGATGCCTTCGTCGTCGAGGTTTATCGCAGCCTTGCCTTTGTGATAATCTATGGCCACCCACTTGCCATCTATCGTGGCGTTATAGGATGCTATGCCTGCAAAATTATCTTTCAGTGCAAAGATAATCTTTTTTCTCTCACGGCAATCTGCTCCACTTGTGAAATTGGGTGTTATGGAGGGTGGCGTACTCTCTGCTACGACGCAGAATGTGCCGAATGAAGATGTCTTTTGTGATATGATATTCCCCTGAAAAGAGCCACCAAGAAAACTTATCGTTCCCTTGTCGCTGACTGCCGCTATTGCGGTGTGACCTCTTAATGACTGCTCAACAGGGCATACAAACGACACCTTCATAGATTTGTGCAGAGGGATGTTGCAATCGCCTATGGAGTACGCCTCCGACAATATCTTTACGGTGCTGTCGGCCTTGATTACGCAATCGGAACGCAATATGTCAATCTCAACCGACTCATAGAGTGCTTTGGCAGGAATCTCAACTCCGAAAATGTCGTCAGCAGCTGCCGAGAATGTGTTGCCGATATATGCTATGCGGTCATAGTCAGGCTCTTTGCTTACAAAGGAGTCTTTGTCGGGTTTGCCCAAAATTTCAAACTCCAATGTTGAGGTGTTAAGGCAATCATCCGTAGCCTTTATGCATATCGTGCGTAGTTCGCCCTCCTGCGTGGTTATGACACCACGATTGACGAGAGTAGGGTAGAAGGTCTTGATGCCACCCTGAATGTGTGCAAGGCGTATCACCTCGTTGCGAGAGCTACGTTGCAATGGGTAGTAGGATACGGCATTGCAATAGCGAGTGATATCAAACGTAAAACCGTCGTTGCGATACTCGAAGTAAGGCACTCCATCTGCCTCTGCTGTAATGTGATATACACCATAACGATTCGATGTGTCGTTTTTGCGGTCACTTACCTCCACAACGAAATAACCCTTGCGTCCAACAGCCAAAGGCAGAGTATCTTTCAAGCGGTACAGCGAGCCTTCGCCCTTGACCACGCTGTAAGATTTTATTGCACTGTGACGAGGCACGCCCGAAACGCTATCAACCTCTATGTAGTGCAGTTTCTGTATCAGCGGAGATATATCATCTTTGGGCGAGAATATGCCGGCTGCGAATATGTTCATTGTCTTTTGTGTGGCGGCGTTGCGAATCTCAAAATGGAGATGCGGACCACCCGACGAGCCGCTGTTGCCCGACAGAGCAATCACCTCGCCTCGCTTCACGGGAAACTGCTCGGGTGTGCAATATAGATCTATACGATGTTTCTTCTGTCGGTGGCGTTCCGCAAAGACATAGTCGGCGATATCCTTACGAAATCGAGATAGGTGTCCATATACGGTTGTCGTGCCGTTGGGATGTGTGACATAGAGTGCAAGTCCATATCCCGAAGGTGACTGGAAAATTCTGCTCACATAACCGTCGGCAGCTGCAACGACACTCTTACCCTCCACGCCATCGGTCTTGATGTCGATGCCCGAATGAAAATGGTTGGCACGCATCTCACCGAAGTTCGCCGAATAATAGCCCGCAACATTGCGTAGGGGAAAGTCATAGTAGCCTGCATCAAGTGATTGAGCTTGCGATGTTAGGGTGGCGAGGATTGTAAAAAATGTAACTAAAAAGTATCTTGCGTGTCGCATTCGGTGTCAATATTTTGTGATTTAAGAATCTGTTCAGCACTCTCTATGACGGCATCCATCGGAAAACCCAGCGATAAGCCGTATCGTATAAGCTTTGTTTTAAGAGAGTATGGCGTGTCGGCTTTGATACTCCTGATTTTGCGTGACAGCCTCTCTTGTAATCTCTCTATGTTGTTTACGCCTTCACTCTCGGCCAGGGCTTCGTTTATAATCTCCTCTGCAACGCCTTTGCTGCGTAGCGATGTGCGTATTTTATACTCGCCCCAGCTGCTCAAATTGGTCTTTTCCCGAATGAATGCTGCTGCGTAACGTCTGTCGTCAATAAAACGGTCGGCGATGAGCCGTTGCAGCACCTTCTGTCTGTCGGCTGACTCTACACCCCAACGCGTCATCAGTCGCAGTGCGTCGCCCGACGACTTCTCGGCTCGGGCACATAGTCGCATAAGCGATGACAGAGCCTCATCTGCACTCTTCTTTCTGGGTGTTGTTACTCTCTTTTTAGCTGGCAGCATATCATTCTCGGTTTCTCTAAAAAGTCCTTCTTAATCTCTATACCAATAAAGCCCTCCTCTCGCAGCATATCGGCTGTGTCAAGTGCCAGATTTTCGTGAATCTCAAATAGCAGAAAACCATTTTTTGTGAGGTGGTTTTTTGCTTTGGCTGCTATGGCACGATAGAATTTCAGCGGATTGTCATCCTCAACAAAGAGAGCCATTGCTGGCTCATAGTCTGTTACGTTGCAACGCATATCAGCCCTCTCCGAAAGAGGTATGTAGGGCGGATTTGACACTATAATGTCGAATAACCTTCCGCTTAGCTGTGGTACGTCGGCAAGTACATCGGCCTTGATAAACTCCACCTTTGTTCCAATCAAATCGTTATTCTCCTGTGCTATCACAAGAGCCTCCTCCGAGAGGTCAATACCCACAACACTGCTATCGGCGATATGATTTGCCAGAGTGATAGCGATGCATCCGCTACCCGTACACAGGTCAAGTATGCGTGGATGAGAGAACTGCTCGGCACACTTCTCTGCCCATACAACCAACTCTTCCGTTTCGGGGCGAGGAATCAATACTCCTTCCCTCACGCGGAATTTCAGGCCGCAGAACTCGGCCGTTCCCAGCACATATTGCACGGGGCGACCCTGTGCCAGCTCCTCAACCTTTTCTTCTAATCCTTCAATAGTCGTAACCTCGTCTGGCTCAATAAGATATTTCGTAAAACTTACACCTTCCAATTCGGGCGCAATTATACGGGCTATACTAATACGTTCCTGCACAGGATAGAGATGCTCAATCCTGTGACATATATAACGTAATATCTCTCTTCGGGTAGCGTGCATAGGCCTATGCACGAAGTTTAAGGTCTGCCAGGGCGATGGCAATGGCTGCCTCGGCGACAACTGCGGCACGCAAGGCTATACATACATCGTGTCGCCCTTTGATTGTGAGAGGCTCCGCCTTGCCGCTTGCGAAGTTGTAGGTCGTCTGCTCCTTTGCAATAGATGCCGTAGGCTTTATGGCAGCACGCACGATGATCTCGTTGCCGTTGGTGATGCCTCCTACAATGCCTCCTGCATTATTTGTTGTGGTGTGACCCTCCTGGTCGCATATCATATCGTTATGCTCCGAGCCACGCATCCTCGCGGCTTCAAATCCTGCTCCGAACTCAACGCCTTTAACGGCCGGTACCGAGAAGAGCAAATGAGCAATCTCACTCTCTGCAGAGTCGAAGAACGGCTCTCCCAAACCTGCTGAAATTCCCTTTACACGACACTCAACAATGCCGCCGACGGAGTCCTTTGCGAGTCGTGCCTCTTCGATTATGTCGTTGAATCGTGACTTGTCACGACAACCTCCAATCTCTATAATGTCGGTGCTGAACTCTACCTTTTCGCCCAGGATACGCTTCGCAACAACGCCCGCTGCCACGATGCCGAGAGTTATACGGCCCGAGAAGTGACCTCCGCCACGCGGGTCGTTGTATCCCTGCCACTTCTGGCGTGCTACAAGGTCGGCGTGCGAGGGGCGTGGGTGCTCCACAAGGGCCGAATAATCGGCAGAACGGGTGTTCTCGTTCTGAAACTCAATGGTAAGCGGAGAGCTTGTTGTGTGGCCGTTGTAAAGGCCCGACACGATGTGCGGCATATCACTCTCCTTGCGGGGAGTAGTACCCGCAGCACCTGCTTTGCGGCGTTCAAGGTCCGGCATAAAGTCCGCTTCCGACAATGCAATACCTGCCGGCACGCCGTCAATGCTGACTCCTACCTGCTGACCGTGAGATTCGCCCCACAGTGTTACTCTGAATATCTCTCCCCAAGAGTTCATATCTTATCTGACTAAAATTGAATCTAAATCTTCAAAAAATGTGGGGTAGCTCTTCTCTACACACTCCGCATTTTGAATCGTCACCTCTCCATTGCAACGCAGGGCCGATATAGCCAGCGACATCGCTATACGATGGTCGTCGTGGCTGAATACCTCTGCCGGCTGAATCTCTCCTCCGCGAATCTTCATCGTATTAGGCTCCGAAATATCCACCTCAATACCCATCTTCTCATACTCTCGGCGAATGGTTTCGGCTCGGTCACTCTCCTTATGTCGCAGGCGGTCGGTACCTATGATTATGCTTTCGCCTTCGGCTGCGGCTGCAAGTGCCGCCAAGGCAGGGAACAGGTCGGGAGCATTTGTCGCGTCAAATTCAAAGGCTCGCAAGTCGCGTTTGCTCACTGTAATAGAGTCCTGCTCAATGATAATACCCGCACCGGCACGTTCCAGGGCGTGGCATATAGCCGTATCGGCCTGCTTTGACAGGGTTGAAATGTTCTTCACCGTAACCTCGCCTGCAATAGCTCCCGCTACAAGCATTGTGGCAGCACCACTCCAATCGCCCTCTATTGCGAGGTCGGTAGGGGTGTAGTGCTGGCGACCCTCGATGAAAAATTCGGTGTAATCGCCCTCGTTGTGCATAATATCCACACCAAAGCGTCGTGCAGTGTCGATAGTCATATCTATATACGGTATCGATACGGGGTTAATGACGTGCAGTGTGGTATCCTCCTGAGCCATTGGCAAAGCCAATAACAGACCCGTTATAAATTGTGATGATATGCTTCCATCCACCGTAAGGTCGCCACCACTGATAGGACCGCACACCTCAATGGGCAGGAATCCTCCGCCATCACGCACCTCAACGCCCAACTGCCGTAAAGGCTCAATCATCATATCCATCGGGCGATGCAGGAGTGTACCTTCGCCCTGAATACATATCGGTCTGTTACAAAGCGATGCGATAGGGGTAAAGAGGCGTGTTGCCAAACCCGACTCGCCGACCTTCAAGGTGTCGAACTGTGGGTTCAGACCTCCGTCAATGGTGATAGTGCTGTCGTCAATGATTGTCACTCGGGCTCCCAAAGCCTCAATGCAACTCAACGCCGAACGGGTATCCTTGCAGAACTCTATGTTACGCAAGGTGGTGCGTCCCTCCGCCAATAGGGCAAGTGCGATGGCACGTTGTGCATAGCTCTTTGAACTTGGCGGAATAACTACTCCGTTGATATTGTTAAGGGAGACAGATTTGTCCATATACCTATTCAATATTAACTATTCCTGATTCTCCAAAAAGTTGTTTTTGGGACGACGCAACTCGAAGTTCTTACCGAGATATACGCGGCGAACCATCTCGTCGTTAGCCAGATCTTCGGCTGTACCGGTCTTCAAAATCTTGCCTTCGTAGAGCAGGTAAGTACGGTCGGTAATAGCAAGTGTTTCATCTACGTTATGGTCGGTGATGATTACACCTATATTCTTGCTTTTAAGTGTTGCTACGATGCTCTGAATATCCTCAACAGCAATGGGGTCCACGCCTGCAAAGGGCTCGTCAAGCAGGATAAACGAGGGGTTGATGGCAACGGCACGGGCAATCTCCGTACGGCGACGCTCACCTCCCGAAAGCTGAATACCCAGACTCTTGCGTACTTTCTGCAAACGGAACTCCTCGATAAGAGCCTCCACTCTGTCACGCTGATACTCCTTGCTGTATGAGGTCATCTCCAGCACAGCTTTGATATTATCTTCTACACTCAAACGGCGGAACACCGATGCCTCCTGTGCCAGGTAGCCCACACCCATCTGGGCACGACGATAGACGGGCATATTGGTAAGCTCGGTAACCAGACCCTCGTCGTTTTCGAGGAAAATCTGACCTTCGTTGGGCTTGATAAGTCCTACTATCATATAAAAGGTAGTGGTCTTACCGGCTCCATTGGGGCCCAACAAACC
>JAFNXQ010000102.1 GCA_017383445.1 Alistipes sp. | reverse complement strand
TTGGTGTCGGCAACCCGAGTTCGCGTTTAATCGTTATCAACCGCTTGTAATAATCGAGCAGTGCTGCTTTGTTTTCAGTCAAGAATTGGCGATACTCCTTTATTTGAGTGATAATATCTGGTGGTTTCTTGCTATCCTTTTTGTGAAGTAGCCTATTATCTTGAATACGCTTTAACTCAACAAATTGAATCTTATTATCCTTAACCCGTACCAAATCAATGCGAATGGTGTGTCGAAGTCCCTCTTGGTAGCGATGTGCAAATTCTGAATCGATATACAACTCTCTATTTTTGCAAACTATCTCGCCTTGTAATTTTTTCTCTGCTTTGTCTTCTGGATTTTTCGACTCTTTGTCATCTTTGTTGGTGTAAAACTGTTGGGCGTTTTTTAGCAGACGACTTCCTTTGTCGGCCAATGTGCGTAACCCTTCCTCGCATGGTTGGTATATAGCATGTCCATTTTTGTAAAATCCGGCGACATCGTCCCCATAGAGGTATTTGGGATGACACGTCGCTTTAATGCCTCCTTTCTGAAACTCTATTTTCGCCAAAGAGGCTCCTTGATAATAGATATTTATGGTGTTATCCTTGCGGACGTCAATATACACTTTGTCGCAATTAACAACACAACGCCACCAATCGGGTGCGTTGTGCTTTAATTTGTCGAATAGCTTGTGACTATTATTTAGGGCTGCCTGAAATTTTGCAATATTATTCATCAAGTCGGTACATGATATAATAAAGATATGTATGCCGGAGTGGTTACTCCTCGACAATCGTAACCGAGAAGATCAAATCGCCGGGGCGGATGTCGTCGATAACGTCGAGACCCTCCACAACCTTGCCGAAGCAGGTATGTACGCCGTCGAGGTGCTGGGTGTTCTGGCGGTTGTGGCAGATGAAGAACTGCGAGCCGCCGGTATCCTTGCCACGGTGAGCCATCGACATTACGCCGCGGTCGTGGTATTGGCGTGGGGCAGAGGTCTCGCACTTGATAGTCCAGCCCGGGCCACCGGCACCATTGCCCAGAGGGCAGCCTCCCTGAATAACGAAGTCGGGAATAACGCGGTGGAATGTGAGCCCGTCGTAGAAGCGGCTCTCGGCCAGTTTAATGAAATTTTCAACGGCGATAGGGGTCTCCTTCTCGTAGAGTTCGGCCTTCATATCGCCCTTTTCGGTAGAGATAATTGCGTATTTCATAATCAAAAATTTTGGTCGTAAAAAACTCTTTTAACATCTTCGCAAGATACAAAAAAAATGTGAATTTTCAATCGCATTGAAAAAATATATAAAAAAAAGTATAATATGTGATAGTTTTTAATAAAAATAACTATATTTGCCGTCGAATTGTAAACAATTGCGATGAAAAAGATACTTATTGTAGGTGCAGGAGGTCAGATTGGTTCCGAGTTGGTAACCTATCTGCGTGGTATTTATGGTGGCTCAAACGTGATTGCAGCAGACTTGCGTGAGCCGGCTAATCCCGTTATTGATGGTCCGTCTGTTAAGCTTGATGTGTTGGATAAGAGTGCATTCTCTTACATTGTACACAAGAACAGCGTGGATACAATCTTCAATCTGGTGGCTTTGCTCTCGGCTACGGGAGAGAAGAACCCTCAGTTGGCGTGGGATATCAATATGGGTGCGTTGAATAACTCTTTGGAGATTGCACGCGAGTACAACTGTGCAGTCTTTACTCCCAGCTCTATCGGAGCTTTCGGTGGTGATTTCCCCCGCAAGAACACTCCGCAGGATACGGTTATGCAGCCTGATACGATGTATGGCGTATGTAAGGTTGCCGGTGAGTTGTTGTCAAACTACTACCACTCTCGTTATGGCGTAGATACTCGTTCGGTGCGTTTCCCCGGTATCATCTCTAACGTAACTCTCCCAGGTGGCGGTACTACCGATTACGCCGTGGAGATTTTCTACTCGGCTGTGAAGGGTGAGAAGTTCGTATGTCCCGTGCGTGACGTATATATGGATATGATGTATATGCCCGATGCATTGCGTGCTATGGTTGAGCTGATGGAGGCTGACCCTGCAAAGTTGCGTCATCGTAACAGCTTCAACATTGCGTCTATGAGCTTTACTCCCGAAATTATCTACAACGAGATACGTAAGCATATTCCCGATTTCGAGATGACCTATCGTGTTGACCCTGTAAAGCAGGGTATCGCAGAGGGTTGGCCCGATAATCTGGATGACACTTGTGCTCGTGAGGAGTGGGGCTGGAAGCCGGAGTGGGATCTTGCCTCTATGACCGAGGATATGATTCGTGCTATCCGTGCAAAGAATTTGAAGTAATAGTGTCGTTGGTTAATATGATAATTTAATATTAGGGTATGGTTGAAGCGGGTGTGTTGTCATCCGCTTCAACCTATTTTTTATTGGATTATGTAAAGTGGTGGTATTTTCCGAAAAATATAAGATTTGATTTTTGTCTTTTTGCGAAATTTAGTATATTTGTAGGAATATTAACCTAAATATCATAAATAGTATGATGAAGTTACGACTTATTTTGGCTGTGGTGTTGCTGTCACTCGTGGGCTGCTGCAACGAGAAGAGTGCAGTGGAGCTTCTCCCGGCCGAGAATTTCCAGAGTGAGGTTGATGGTAAGGCTACCGACCTCTATACGCTTTCAAATGGCAATATCACTATGCAGGTTACCAACTTTGGTGCCCGCGTGGTGTCGTTGTGGACTCCCGATAAGGAGGGTAATATGGCCGATATCGTTTTGGGCTACGAGAATATTGACCGTTATGTAAATAATACGGGCGAGAGATTTCTGGGTGCTGTCGTGGGCCGTGTAGCTAACAGAATAGGTGCCGGAAAGTTCACACTGAACGGCGTGGAATATACAACTCCGCAGAATAACAATGGCCAGACGCTGCACGGTGGCTTGAAGGGCGTCGATATGGTCGTATGGGATGTTGTTGAGGTTAATCCCCAATCTATCGTACTGCACTATCTGGCAGCCGATGGCGAGGATGGTTTCCCCGGCAATCTTGATATCACGATGACATATACACTCACCGAGAATGACGAGTTCCGCGTGGATTATAAGGCGACAACCGATGCTGCGACGGTAGTAAATCTGTCGCATCACTCATTCTTCAACCTCAAAGGCGAGGCGGGAGGAACTATTACCGACCATATCCTCACAATCAATGCTGACCACATCACTCCCGTTGATGCAAACCTCATCCCTACGGGTGAGTTGATGCCGGTTGAGGGTACGCCGTTTGATTTCCGTCAGCCTACGGCTATCGGCGATCGTATTGAGGCTGATAACGAGCAGTTGCACAATGGTAAGGGTTACGACCTTAACTGGGCATTGGCTCGCGAGGATAATGGTGAGATTATGACGGTGGCAACACTCTACGAGCCGCAGTCGGGCCGTACGATGGATGTTCTGACCGATCAGGTTGGCTTGCAGTTTTATAGCGGTAACTTCTTCGATGGCACCTATAACGGCAAGTATGGCGAGCCGTTGCGTTTCCGCGAGTCGGTGGCTCTGGAAACACAGAAGTATCCCGATGCTCCCAACCAGCCATCATTCCCCTCTGTTGTGCTGAACCCGGAGGAGGAGTATTCGCAGGTTTGTATCTACAAGTTCTATACAAAGTAATAAAAATCTAATTTTGCAAAAACTTAAAAAATATTGACAATTATGGACATTAAACTTATCAGAGAGAAGTTTGCCGAGAAGTTCGGCACAACAGGTGAGTTGTACACATCACCAGGTCGTATCAACCTTATCGGTGAGCACACCGACTATAACGGCGGTTTCGTATTCCCCGGTGCTATCGACAAGGGTATGGTTGCCGAGATTAAGCCTAACGGTACAGATAAGATTCGTGCTTACTCTGTTGACTTGCAGGACTATGCCGAGTTCGGTCTGAACGAGGAGGATAAGCCCGCACAGTCTTGGGCTTGCTACATCTTTGGTGTTGCTCGCGAGGTTTTGAAGCGTGGCTTCAAGGTTGAGGGTTTCGATACAGCTTTCGGTGGTGACGTGCCCCTGGGTGCAGGTCTTTCATCTTCAGCTGCTTTGGAGTCAACATTCGCTTTTGCGTTGAACCACATCTACAACGAGGATAAGATTGAGAAGTTTGAGTTGGCTCGCATCGGTCAGTCAACCGAGCATAACTACTGCGGTGTTAAGTGCGGTATTATGGACCAGTTTGCATCAGTACACGGTAAGAAGGGTAACCTGATGCGTCTGGATTGCCTCTCATCAGAGTTTGAGTACTTCCCATTCGATCCTGAGAAGTTTGGCTACCGCTTGGTATTGATTGACTCTGTTGTTAAGCACGAGTTGGTAGGCTCTCCTTACAACAAGCGTCGTGAGTCTTGCGAGAGAGTGGCTGCAAAGCTCGGTCAGGCTACTTTGCGTGGTGCTTCTATGGAGCAGCTGGACGCTATCAAGGGCGAGATTTCAGAGGAGGATTATATGCGTGCTCGCTATGTCATCGGCGAGGAGCGTCGCGTACTTGATGTATGTGCTGCTTTGGAGGCTGGCGACTTGGAGACCGTTGGTGCTCGTATGTATGAGACTCACTGGGGTATGTCAAAGGATTATGAGGTTAGCTGCGAGGAGCTTGACCTTTTGGCTACCGTTGCCAAGGAGTGCGGCGTAACAGGCTCTCGTATTATGGGTGGTGGCTTCGGCGGTTGTACTATCAACCTCGTGAAGGCAGACCTCTATGATAACTTCATCGCAACTGCAAAGGAGAAGTTCAATGCAGCTTATGGTCACGAGCCAAAGGTTTACGATGTAGTTATCTCTGACGGTGCTCGTAAGCTGGAGATGTAATATCTCTGAATGTTGTATACCATCGGCGGCCGATGCCCCCATCGGGAGAGCGTCGGCTGTCGTTGTTTTTCAGATGTAAATATTAATTTATCAAGACGAATATGAACAAAATATTTAGATTGTTGGTTGCATTGGCGGTGGTTGCTATGGTTGCCTGCAACTCAAAAGGCAAGACCGTATATGTGCAGGACTACATCACCGAGGATATGACAAATGATGCATATCCGGGTATCCGTCTGGCTTTGGAGGAGGCTTTGAAATCAGACAACAGCACATTGGTATTCCCGGGCGGTACCTTGAACATCAAGGATACCTACTGCTTCGAGAAGTATCAGTATATCAGTAATAATACACAGGGTAAGAAGCGTATCGCTATCAATATCGAGGGTGCCAATGGCCTGACTATCGAGGGTAACGGAACGACTCTTCTCTTTACCGGATTTATCTCTCCGTTTAATGTCGAGAATTCAACCAATATCACCATCAGTGATTTGAATATCGACTTTACTCACACATTCAACTCTCAGGGCGAGATTATGGCCGTAGGTCAGGACTGGATGGAGTTGAAATTCCCCGAGAGCTATAATGTTGATATCCAGAGCGGTCAGCTTCGTATCCGCGACAAGAACAACATCACATATCCTTATGGCAGCCTTTTGGAGTTTGACTCAAAGAAGATGGAGGTGGCTCACTATGTGCATGACTACTGGTTGTGGAGTCCCTTGCAGGCAGAGAAGTTGCCCAATGGCAATTTCAAGATTTTCCTGAAGGATATCACCGGTACTGTGGGTAATATTATGGCCTTTGGTGCTGCTCGTCGTTCTAACCCCGGTTTCACTTTCGAGGAGTGTAACACCGTTTTGATTAAGAACGTAAATCTCTATCACTGTGGCGGTATGGGCTTCATCGTGCAGAAGGTTCGCGATATCGAGCTTAACCATGTTCAGGTTGTTCCTACTCCCGGCTCTAACCGCGTTATCAGTGCTACGGCTGATGCTACTCACTTCATCAACTGCGGTGGTTACCTGCGTATGATTGACTGTAAGTTCACCAACCAGAAGGACGATGCTACCAACATTCACGGCTGGTATGCTATGACTCGCGAGAAGGTGGCTGACGATAAGATTCTCGTATGGTACAACTATGGCAAGGACTTTATCCGTCCCGGTATGTATATGGAGATTGTGAACCACAAGACTATGATGACCTATGCTTACCGCACCGTTAAGGAGGTTCGCAGCATCAACAGCGAGTTCGCCGAGATTACCTTCACTGAGGATCTTCCCGAGGAGATTCAGATTAAGGATGCTATCGCTTGCGAGGATCAGTATCCCGATGTGCTGATTAAGGGTTGCCACTTTGCAAACAACCGAGCTCGTGGCTTGCTTATCGGCTCGCGTGGTGAGGTTATCATCGAGGATAACTACTTCCACGTTCCAGGTGCTGCCGTATTGTTCGAGGGTGATGGCTCATATTGGTACGAGCAGTCGGGCGTGCGTAACGTTCAGATTCGCAACAATGTATTCGACAACTGCTTGTATGGCTGCAAGTCGTGGGGTGATGCTCACATCGCTTACAACAGCCGTATCGCCGAGCAGGAGAACAGCCGTTACCACAAGAATATCGTGATTGAGAACAATACATTCCGCACATTTGACCCACGTATTCTCTATCTCTGCTGCTTCGATGGCATTACCTATCGCAACAACAAGATTGAGCCCAGCACCGACTATGAGTTTGGTCGCGATGTCAAGGAACCTTTCGTAATCAAGCACTGCGACAATGTGAATATCGAGTAATTTTTTTGGTATTTATACGCTATTGCCTCCGCCTGCTCTTTCCGAGTGGGCGGAGGTTGCTTTTATGGGGTAGGGTAGTGGGGATGGTTGGCGAGGAGAGATTACATCTCTGGCCGATATTTACAAATAAACCATCAGTAGCGAGAATTTTGTCTGCATTAACCATAATATTTTCTCTTTAAGTGTCGTTTTTAGAAAAATTATATGTAATTTTGCACGATTATACCCCACGAGGGTTGTTATGAGATTGTTATGAAGCAGAAGTTGTCATACATAGTGGCGTTGGTATTTGCCGTAGTGGCTTTTTGTGGCTGTTCCGGTATTCAGAAGATTATCAATACTGGCGACCCGAATATTATCTTTGAACAGGCGAAGTTGTATTATGCTGCGGAGAAGTGGCATAAGGCCAATGTCCTGCTGGAGACGTGTGCTCCCTATTTCCGTGGTACACCTTCGGAGGATACCGTGGCGTTCTACAATGCACGATGCTATTTCAAGGAACGTGATTACGCATCTTCTGCCGAGATGATGGATGAGTTCCGTCGTACATTCGGTCGCAGTGCCTTCATCGAGGATGCCGAGGCCATCTATGCCATCAGCCTCTACAATATGTGTCCTTCTCCCGAGAGGGATCAATCGACCACGACGCAGGCCATCATCGCTATCTCGGAGTTTATGTCGCACTATCCCGACAGTGACCAGATAGAGATATTCCACGATATGACCAAGGATTTGTCGTGGCGTTTGCACGAAAAGTCGTATATCAATGCTTATACCTACTACAAGATAGAACGTTATAAGTCGGCTGTTGTGGCATTCCGTAACGCTTTGAAGCAGTATCCTACCACACACCGTCGCGAGGATTTGATGTATTATATGGTTATGTCGGCCTATAAATACGCATCAAATTCGGTTGAGGGAAAGCAGATGGATCGTTATATGTCGGCTTTGGATGCCTATTACAGCTTTATAATGGAGTTCCCAGAGTCGAAGTATAAAAAGGAGGTTGAGCACGTGGCGGAGGTTGCCAAGCGATTTATTGATAAGAATCAGGAAGAGGAGTAATCTCGGCTGTGACCTCGATGTGAGATACAGCTCGTTTTAATATAGTTTACAATAGCAAAATTACACATTATAAGATGGAAATTAAGAAAAACATCCCCAGCAACACAATTACCCGCAAGCTTGTAGATTTGGACAAGGATACGGGTAATATCTACGAAAGCATCAACATCATTGCTCGTCGTGCCAACCAGATTGCAAGCGAGCTGAAGAGTGAGTTGAATCGTAAGCTTTCTGATTTCTCATCTCCCACCGACACTATGGAGGAGACCTTCGAGAATCGTGAGCAGATTGAGATTTCTCGTTACTACGAGCGTCTTCCCAAGCCGGTAATCATCGCTACCGAGGAGTTCCTCGATGACGAGGTTTACTACCGCCGTGGTGAGGAGAAGTAGTCATTGATTTGATTGTTTGTCGGGCGTGTGACTGTGGGTCATAGGTCCGGACAATATAAAATGCCTTGTATGTTAAAGGGTAAACATATAATTTTAGGAATTACGGGTAGCATAGCCGCTTATAAGTCGGCTGTGCTTTGCCGTTTATTAGTCAGTGCGGGTGCCGAGGTGAGGGTTATTATGACACCCCTTGCCAAACAGTTTATCACACCGCTGACTATGGCTACCTTGTCGCAGCATCCCATACTGGTCGATTTCTTTAATCCCGAGAATGGCGAGTGGAACTCTCACGTCAAGCTGGGCGAGTGGGCTGACCTCTATCTTATAGCTCCGGCTACGGCCAACACTATGGCCAAGATGGCTACGGGCGTGGCTGATAACCTTCTGCTCACGACCTATCTCTCGGCACGCTGTGCAGTGGCTGTGGCTCCTGCTATGGATCTGGATATGTATGCTCACACCGCCACACAACGCAATATGGAGGCGTTGCGTCAGGATGGTGTGCATATCATCGAGCCGGGTTCGGGCTTCCTTGCAAGTGGCTTGCAGGGTAAGGGTCGTATGGCAGAGCCTGCCGATATCGTTAAGGCTGTTGAGGCCCTGTTTTCTGAAAAAAAAAAGAGTTTAGAGGGTAGGCACTACCTTGTGACGGCCGGTGCTACCATCGAGCCTATCGACCCCGTACGCTACATTTCAAATCACTCGTCGGGCAAGATGGGTTATGCCGTTGCTGAGGAGCTGGCTCGCCGTGGTGCGAGGGTTACGCTGGTGAGTGGCCGCACATCGCTGGATTGTCCAAAGGGTGTTGAGAGGGTGGATGTCCTTTCGGCTGAGGATATGTATAAGGCGTGCTGCGAGATATTTCCCGCAACCGATGGTGCTGTTATGTGTGCAG
Organism: Alistipes sp.; assembly: GCA_017383445.1. Lineage (GTDB taxonomy): Bacteria > Bacteroidota > Bacteroidia > Bacteroidales > Rikenellaceae > Alistipes. Next base: position 2,250 of record JAFNXQ010000102.1, on the reverse strand, counting down.
CCGTTGCCGACTACACACCGCAGGTAGTTGCCGAGCAGAAGTTGAAGAAGGGCGACGGCGATATGTCGATAGCCTTGAAGCGTACCCACGATATAGCTGCTACGCTGGGCAAGGATAAGGGTGCAAGGTTGCTCGTGGGCTTCGCTATGGAGACCGAGAACGAGCAGACGAATGCCGAGGATAAACTTCGCCGCAAGAACTTTGACTTCATCGTGCTTAACTCGTTGCGGGTTGAGGGTGCGGGCTTTCGTGGAGATACGAATGTCGTGTCGCTGATTGATGGCGAGGGTAGGGAGGACCTGCCTTTGATGACGAAGGGCGATGTCGCTATCCATATCGTCGATAAAATGGAGAAACTTATCAAATTGTAATATACTATGCTCAAACGCCTTACAGTAGAGAACTATGCACTTATCGACCGCCTCGATATGGAGGTGGATAAGCGTTTGAGTATCATCACGGGTGAGACAGGTGCCGGCAAGTCTATCCTGCTGGGTGCTTTGGGCTTGCTTCTGGGTGAGAGAAACGAGAGTGGCTCGCTGCGTGACGAGAACCGCAACTGCATCATCGAGGGCGAGTTTGACGTGGCCCCATACGGTCTGGAATCATTCTTCGAGGAGAATGACCTCGACTATGAGCCGCAGATGGTCATTCGCCGTATCATCACGCCGGCAGGTAAGAGCCGTGCCTTTGTGAACGATATGCCGGTGCAACTCATCGTCTTGAAGACATTGGGAATGCGTCTGATTGATATCCACTCGCAGCATCAGAATCTTGTGCTTGCCGATGAGTCGTTCCGCATAGGGGCGATAGATGCCTTTGCTGCAACTACGGCACAAGTGGTTGAATATAAAGGTGTTTATGACGCAATGCTCGCAGCCGAGAGAGAATTGTCGCGTATGGAGCAGGAGGCTGCTTCGCTGCGTAAGGACGAGGAGTGGCTGCGTTTTCAGGTTGAGGAGTTTGAGGCTGCCTCATTGCGTGCCGGTGAGTTGGAGGAGACGGAAGCCGAACTGCTTGTCCTGGAGAATGCCGATCAGATTGGCGAGGCTCTGGTGTCGGTACGCAATGTGTTGGATGCCGAGCAGATAGGAGTTCTGGAGCAGTTGTCATCGGCCGAGAGTGCCATATCTCACATCAGCCGTCAGTATCCGCGTGGCGAGGAGATAGCTTCGCGTCTGCACTCTGTCGTGCAGGAACTGAAAGATATCAGTGCTACGGTGGCTGACGACTCCGATCGTATTGAGTCGGATCCCGAACGCCTGCAACGCCTTACCGAGAGGGTTAATATGATACATTCGCTGTGTCAGAAACATCGTGTCAAGAGTGTTGAGGAGCTTATTGCGGTGAGTGAGAAGCTCGCCTCACAGCTCGCGACGATAACCCACAGCGACGAGAATATAGAGAATCAAAAGGCACTCATAGCTTCGCTGCAAACAAAAGCACGCAAGCAGGCTCTTGCGATACATAAGCAGCGTGAGGAGGCGGCTGCGAAGGCCTCAAAGCGTATAGAGGCGATGCTCTGCACGCTTGGTATTGGCGAGGCTCAGCTCCGAATCGATGTCGTAGCGTGCGACGAACTCTTTGCTACGGGCTGTGACCGCATACGATTTATGTTCACGGCGAATGCCCGTATGGAGATGCAGCCTATCGAGAAGGTGGCGTCGGGAGGAGAGCTCTCACGCGTTATGCTCTCGTTGAAGGCCCTGCTGGCCGAGCATAAAAAGCTGCCGACAATCATCTTCGACGAGATTGATACGGGAGTGTCGGGACGCATAGCCGATGCAATGGGCGATATTATCCGTTCTCTATCTGCAAATATGCAGGTTGTGGCGATTACCCACCTGCCACAGGTCGCATCAAAGGGTGATGCTCATTTTGTGGTTTATAAGGAGGATAGCCGTACCAATATCACACTACTCACTGAAAATCAGCGGGTAGAGGAGATTGCCAAGATGCTGTCGGGTAGCGTCGTTACCGATGCAGCCCTCGAACAGGCAAGACTATTGCTGAAAAAGTAAAATTATTTTGCATTTGCAGGTTATTTTTTCTTCAATATATTTTGCGGATAAGAAAAATATGCCTACATTTGCACACCAATTAAAAGGAATTGGAGCCCAGATGGCGGAATCGGTAGACGCGCTGGTCTCAAACACCAGTAGGTTCACCCCTGTGCCGGTTCGACCCCGGCTCTGGGTACACGAAAACCCTTGTAGAACAACTTCTACGAGGGTTTTTCTATTTTACCAC
>JAFNXQ010000101.1 GCA_017383445.1 Alistipes sp. | reverse complement strand
ATTGCAGGAAAAATAGGAGGTAGAATATGGAAACATTGAATCTTTTTATACGTTCGATTTTTATCGACAACATGGTATTCGCCTTCTTCTTCGGTATGTGTTCTTACATCGCCGTGTCGAAGAGCGTAAAGACTGCTTTGGGCTTGGGTGCTGCCGTTACATTCGTGATGGTTATGACCGTGCCTTTGAACTACCTTTTGAACGAGTATGTATTGGCTCCCAATGCTTTGGTAGAGGGTGTTGATTTGACTTTCTTGACCTTTATCGTCTTTATCGCCGTTATTGCATCTTTCGTGCAGTTGGTAGAGATGGTTGTCGAGAAGTTCTCTCCTTCACTCTATAATCAGCTGGGTATCTTCCTTCCTTTGATTGCTGTGAACTGTGCTATCATGGGTGGTTCACTCTTCATGCAGCAGAAGGTCGTTGCCGGCGAGATTGATGGTTTGTGGCAGAGCATCGTTTATGGTGCTGGTTCTGGTCTTGGTTGGTGGTTGGCTATCGTTATGATGGCTGCTATTCGTGAGCGCTTGCAGTACTCACATATCCCCGCTGGCTTGAAGGGTCCAGGTATCGCCTTCATCATCACCGGTTTGATGGGTATCGCCTTTATGATTTTCTCTGGAATTAAGTTGTAACCTTTAATAAGAGATTAAGAAATGGATTTAATGACAATTATAGTTGCGATAGTTGCCTTTCTTGTGGTGACACTGCTTTTGGTGGCGTTGCTTCTCTTTGCAAAGGCAAAACTTACAACATCAGGAGATGTTACTATCGACATTAATGACGGCAATAAAGTGCTGACAGTCGAGGCTGGCTCAACTTTGTTGAACACCTTGACAGCACAGGGTATCTTCCTCCCATCGGCTTGTGGTGGTAAGGGTGCCTGCGGTCAGTGCAAGTGCCAGGTATTAGAGGGTGGCGGTGAGATTCTTCCCACCGAGACCGGCTTCTTTAACCGTAAGCAGATTCAGGAGAAGTGGCGTCTGGGTTGCCAGGTAAAGGTTAAGGAGAATATGAAGATTGCAGTTCCTGCTTCGGTTCTTTCTATCAAGAAGTGGGAGTGCGAGGTTGTGTCAAACAACAATGTTGCTACTTTTATTAAGGAGTTCGTTGTTAAGTTGCCCGAGGGCGAGGATTTGAACTTCCGTAGTGGTGGTTACATCCAGATTGACGTGCCTGCAATCACTGTTGATTACAAGGATATCGATGTAGATCCCGAGTACCGCGAGGATTGGGAGAAGATGCATGTATTCGATTTGAAGATGGTCAATCCCGAGCCGCAGGTTCGTGCATACTCTTGTGCGACATATCCTGCCGAGGGTAACGTTATCAAGTTGAATGTTCGTATTGCTACTCCTCCGTTTGACCGTGCTACAGGTGGCTTTATGAATGTTAATCCGGGTGTATGTTCTTCATATATCTACTCTTTGAAGCCGGGTGATAAGATTACTATCTCTGGTCCTTACGGAGAGTTCTTCTTGCCCGATAATTTGCCCGACACTCAGGAGCTGGTATTTATCGGTGGTGGTGCTGGTATGGCTCCTATGCGTAGCCACTTGATGCACCTCTTCAAGACCGAGAAGACCAAGCGTCCCGTTACCTTCTGGTATGGTGCTCGTTCATTGAAGGAGGCTTTCTACTTGGAGGATTTCGCTGCTATCGAGAAGGAGTTCCCCAACTTCAAGTTCCACTTGGCTTTGGACCGTCCCGATCCAGCGGCAGATGCAGCTGGTGTAGAGTATAAGGTTGGTTTCGTACACAATGTGTTGTATGAGAACTACTTGAAGACTCACGAGGAGCCCGAGGCTAACCTCTACCTGATGTGTGGACCTCCGATGATGGCATCGGCTGTGGTAAATATGCTCGATAGCCTTGGCGTTCCTGCCGAGAATATCCTGTTCGATAACTTCGGAGCATAATATACCTTTATATATTAGTATTGCAAGACCTCGCTTTGGCGGGGTTTTGCCTTTTTTAGACATTACGGGTTGTGAGTTTGAATAATTCTATATATATTTGTCTTTGGAAACGAGGAACGTGCTCTTGAAGCGGAAAATATTTATTAACTCAAAATTATAATTTTATGGGATTTTTGAAAGAGTTTAAGGCTTTTGCCTTGAAGGGTAATGTGATGGATATGGCTGTCGGTGTTATCATCGGTGGTGCATTCGGTAAGATTGTGACTTCGTTGGTGAACGACGTTATTATGCCTCCCATCGGTCTGGTTGTAGGTGGCGTTGATTTCAGCGACTTGAAGGCTGTACTCAAACCCGAAGTGTTGAACGAGGCCGGCGAAGTTGTTACCGCTGCCGTAACATGGAACTATGGTGCATTTATCCAGCAGGTGGTTGATTTCACTATTCTTGCATTGTGTGTGTTTATGATGATTAAGATTATGAACAAGCTGGCCAAGAAGAAGGAAGAGGAGGCTCCCGCACCAGCACCAGCTCCCGAGCCAGAGCCTACAAAGGAAGAGGTTTTGCTTGCCGAGATTCGCGACCTTTTGAAGGAGAAGAAATAATCGGTAAACGATACAAAAAATAAAGCCTGCCTAACGTTGTTAGGCAGGCTTTATTTTGCTCGCAGGATAGGACTATTCCTTCTCTTGCAGCACCTGTTGCAGCAATTCGGGGGCGTCGGTTGTGATGAAATCTACTCCATTGTCGATAAGCATACGCATATCCTCTTCCTTATTGACGGTCCAAACATTTACCGTCAGACCAAAGAAATGTGCCTGCTCAATCCACTGCGGATTCTTTACGAATACATTGATGTTGTAATCCAGTCCGTCGATGCCCATATCGTGCAGCTCTTCGGGCGAGAGGTCGCCACTCAGGTAGGCTACATCGGTCTTTGGTGCCAAACGTGCCAACTCGCGGCAGATGTGCAGACTGAATGCAATATACTCGGTCTGCTGCTCCACGCCGGCAGCTTTTACGGCTTCCAGAACCTTCTTGACAACAAAGCTCTCTCTCTCGGGCGTTGCGTGCGACTTGATTTCGAGTATGAGCCTTACATCGGGATTCTGCTTGCCTAATTCCAGATATTCGGCCAGTGTGGGAATCTGCTCGCCATTGGGCAGAGCATAGGCACGAGCCTCCTCAAAGGTGACATTCTGCACATTTTCAATCTCGCCGTGTCGTGGGCCGTGAACGACGATAAGCTGGTCATCGGCGGTCATATTCACGTCAAACTCCGAACCATATACACCTATGGCCTGCGATGCTCGCAAGGCAGCGAGAGAGTTCTGTGCAGAGCCCTCAGTATCCCAATATCCACGATGAGCAATGACGCGCGTTCCCTGTGGCTCGGGTGGGGTAGTACGGCTGAAGAAATAATACATCGAGCCGACAAGCAGGAGGAACAAGCCTCCGTAGAGTAGAATTTTCTTGATAGACATCTTCTTATTGTTTTTGAGTTATTGTTCATTCAGTTTCTCGCCGATGATACGTGCTGCCGAGGCGACATACTCCACACAAGGTCGTTTCTGGTAGTATTCTGACGTTCTCTCCGAGGGTGTGGGATTGTCCTTCTGCTGCGTAAGACCAAGCAACTCGCGACAGACTATGGCTCCATTTTCTGCACGGAATTTTTCGGCAAGTTCCTGCACAGTTGCATAGCATAGTTTCTTGTTTACAGAGTCGTTAGGCTCGCTGTTTGGAGCAATCTGACCGGCACACATAGTCATTCCGCTGACAGCTCCGCATACCTCGCGTAAGCGTCCCATTCCGCCACCGAAGGGGGCCGCAATCTTCGCTGCCGTATGCTTGTCCATATCGGCAAGGTCGCAGTAGGCGATAAATACCGCCTGTGCACAGTTATAACCGCTGGTAAATAACTCGCGGGCAAGAGCCACGCGCTCCTCTATGTTTACTTTCATCTGTTGTGGGGTTAAAAACTATGCAAAAATAAGATTATTTTGCAATAATTATTATCTTTGTAATGAATAAATCTGCGTGTGAATCAGATTCTTGTTCAGCTGATTTTAATAAAACCATTATATTATGAAAAAGTTATTGAAAATTACCTCTGTCGTCGTAGTGCTGATAGTGGTGCTGTTGCTGGTATTGCCTATGGCATTCAAGGGCAAGATTGAGGCGATAGTTAAGCAGGAAGGCAACAAGATGCTTAATGCTCAGTTTGATTTCAAGAGTCTTGATATCAGTCTGTTGCGTTATTTCCCGCAGGCATCGGTTACGCTTGAAGATTTCTGGTTGAAGGGCGTTGATGAGTTTGAGAATGATACGCTGGTGTATGCCGGAGAGCTGACTGCTGCCGTTAATGTTATGTCGTTGTTTGGCGATAGCGGTTTCGAGGTGTCGAAGATTGTGGTGGATGATACCCGTCTGCACGCGATAGTCCTCGAAGATGGCAAGCCCAACTGGGATGTTATGAAGGCTACGGAAGAGACCGAAGAGGCCATTGAGGAGGAGAGTGGCGAGCCTTCGTCTTTTAAGATTCAGTTGAAGAAGCTGGCGGTAAATAATCTTGATGTGGTCTATGATGACCGACAGGGCGATATGTATGCCGAGGTGCTGGGCTTTGATGCTTCGTGTGCCGGCAACTTTGCAAGTGAGAGCACTACATTGCGTCTGGCTGCCGAGACCCCGTCGCTGACATTCCGCATGGGCGGTGTGCCTTTCCTTAATAAAGCCGAGATTGAGGCCAATATGGATGTAGCTGCCGATTTTGTGAATAGCAAATTTACGCTGAATGAGAATAAGATTCGTCTGAATGCTATCGAGGCAGCCATTGATGGCTGGGTGGCGATGTTAGAGAGTGGTATGGATATGGACCTGACGCTTATCTCTAACGAGATTGGCTTTAAGGAGATATTGTCGCTTATCCCTGCTATCTATGCCAAGGACTTTGCCGGCTTGCGTGCCGATGGCGTGGCTACGCTTAATGCAAGTGCCAAGGGCCGAATGGAGGGCGATATGCTGCCGGCCTTTGATGTTGATTTGAATGTGAAGAATGCGATGTTCCGCTATCCGTCACTACCCGCAGGTGTGGATAATATCAATGTTGCCGCGACGGTGAAGAATCCCGGTGGTACGATGGATGCCACTGTCGTAAATGTTAATCCGTTCAGTTTTGTGTTGGCGGGTAATCCGTTCAGCGTGGTTGCCAACATCACCACACCCATAAGCGACCTTGCGTTTGATGTAGCGGCAAAGGGTAAACTCGATTTGGGCAAGATTAAGGATGTCTATCCTATTGAGGATATGAATCTAAATGGTCTTGTAAATGCCGACCTGGGTGTTAAGGGCCGTATGTCGTATATTGACAAGTCGCAGTATGATTTGGTTCAGGCATCGGGTAGTGTGACGCTTGATGATATGGCTGTGCAACTAAAAGATATCCCCGATGTGCTTATCAAGCACTCTGTTCTGGCGTTCAATCCCCGCTATGTGGAGTTGAGCAAGACAACGGTCAATATTGGAGAGAACGATATTACGCTGGATAGCCGTTTTGAAAATTATCTTGGATTTGTTTTCAAGGGTACGACACTGAAGGGCGAACTCAATGTGCAGAGTAATAGAATGAATCTCAACGATTTTCTTGGTGGCGAGGAGGCTACTGAAAACGAGACCGCTGAGGAGGATGTTGCAGAGCAGACCGAGTCGGCACCATTGGAAGAGGTTGTCCGTGTACCCGATAATATCGACTTCCGTATGCAGACATCCTTCAAGGAGGTGCTGTTCAACAAGATGACCTTCACTGATTTTAACGGTTTGCTTACGATTAAGAACAGCAAAATCAATATGCAGAATCTCTCGTTGAAGACTATGGGAGGTAGTGCGGTGGTAAATGGCTCTTATGCGACACCGACAGGTCAATATCCATCTTTGAATGCGGGATTCTCTCTTAGTGAGATTGGTTTTGCACAGGCGTATAACGATTTGGATATTATCCGCAAGTTGGCTCCTATCTTCTCTGGCCTTACGGGTAATTTCTCTGGAACTATTCGTGTTGATACGAAACTGGATGCCAATATGGATCCTGTGATTAACACATTTAATGCCTATGGAGCCCTCTCAACAAAGGATTTGAGCCTTCAAAAAATGCCGTTCCTCGATCAGATTGCCGATATCGTGAAGAAACCGTCATTGAAGAATACAAAGGTTAAGGATCTCAATATTGACTTTACCGTTGATAAGGGTCGAGTACATACCAAGCCATTTACTTTGAAGGTAGAGGATTATGTGATGGTCTTGTCGGGTAGTACGGGTCTTGACCAGACGATAGATTATCGCGGAACAATCACCATTCCCGACTCTGCGGGCAAGGTTGCGAAGTTAGGCACAGTAGATATGACTATCGGTGGTACATTCAAGTCGCCGAAGGTTGGTATCGATATGGAGTCGTTGGCGAAAAAGGCTGCCTCTAATGCCTTGCAGGAGCTTGGAAATAAGCTGCTGGGCGGCAAGAAACAGGAGTCGCCGGCCGAGAGTGGCGATGCTTCAACTGCCTCAGCGACAGAAGATGCTACCGAGGAGACTCCCCAAACCGAGCAGGAGAAGAAGGTAGAGGATGTGAAGACGTTAGTGAACGTCGCAAAGGGTCTTTTTAAGAAGAAAAATTAATCTTTGTTAGCGAAGGTAAAGTAGGGCAGATGTCATTGGCATCTGCCTTTTTTTTGTTGGGTGATGTCAGGCTATGATATATCCAAAATAAAAACGCCCACCGAAAAATCGGCAGGCGTTTGATTGAATATCGGGAGTGAAACTACTCAACTACTACCAGCTTAGCATCAGCGGCAACGGTGTCACCCTCTTGAACGAGAATTTGCTTAACCGTACCAGCGTAATCGGTTGAGATGTTGTTCTCCATCTTCATAGCCTCAAGGATAACGACATCCTGACCAACGGCAACCTTATCACCAACCTTAACCAGGATTGAGATAACACGGCCCGGAAGTGGAGCATTTACTGCGTTGCCTGTAACAGCTGTTGATGCAGCCTTCTCTACTACAACCTCTGACTCCTTGACAATCTCAATCAGGACAGCGTTTGCAGCGACTGTATCGCCCTCTTTCACAAATATCTGCTTAACAATACCTGAATAATCGGTTGAGATGTTGTTCTCCATCTTCATAGCCTCCAGAATAGCAATATCCTGACCAGCCTTTACCTTGTCGCCCACCTTAACCAAGAGTGAGATAACACGACCCGGCAGCGGAGCACATACTGTATCGCCTGTGATAGGTGTAGCAGCAGCCTTCTCCTCCTTAACCTCGGCAGCCTTTGGTGCCTTTGCAGCCTCTGATGCCTCGTAAGCAGCCTTCTTCTCGTTTGTAAGGAAGGTCTTGGCAACCAATGGGAACAACTCGAGCAGGAGAACCTCCTTCTCGTTAGCGGCCAACTTCACACCACCAGCCTCCGGCAACTCGGGGTTGGGTTGCATCTTGTACTTCGATGTATCGTAAGGAGTCTCCTCGCGTACGCCACAAATCTTGAAGCGGAACTCAGGATCAACAGCCTTTGGAGTGTGGCCATACTCACCCTTTACAAGGCTTACGAACTGTGAACTCTTATTGGTGTACATAGCACGGCCAGCCTTCTCGTCCATAGCACAGTTTACAGCCTGTGCACCTACAATCTGCGATGTAGGAGTTACAAGGGGTGGCAAACCGGCATCCATACGAACTGAAGGAATCAACTCCATAGCACGAGGAAGGATATCCTCTGCTTTGAGCTGCTTGAGCTGTGCAACCATGTTTGAGTACATACCACCGGGAATCTCTGCCTTCTGTACCAACTCGTTGGGAGCGGGGAATCCGAAGTAAGCCTCAATCTTCTGGCTTGCATCGAGCAATGCTGCGAAGTTCTCAGCCTTGGCAGCCTCAACGGCCTTGTCGAAGAGAGCCTCTACCTCTGCGGGAAGAGTATCAGTCAAAGGATTAAATGCCTTTGGTGCGGGCTTCTCGGCTCCAAATACCGAAATCTCCAACTCCTTACGGATATCTTTCAGGTAAGTGTTGATCTTTGCAACGGCCTCCATGTTAGCCTGCAACTCAACGCCCATCTTCTTGCAGAATACATATACCAGCTCAATAGCGGGAGCACCTGTACCACCACCAAACCACCAGCAGTTGGTATCAACTACATCAACTCCGGCTGCGATAGCGGCATATACCGATGCCAGACCATAACCGGGAGTACAGTGTGTGTGGAAGTCGATAGGAACATTTACATTCTTCTTCAACTGCTTGATAAGTGCACTTACTCGCTGTGGAGGAATAAGACCTGACATATCCTTGATGGTAATCATATCAGCACCAAGAGCTGCCATCTGCTTTGCCTTGTCGATGAAGTAAGCATCGGTGAAGATAGGCTGCTGTGCCTTCTTGCCCAGAAGCTTCTGGAAGAATGAGGGCTGTGGATACTTGGGATCTACGGTATAGCAGATTGCACAATCGGCAATACCGCCATACTGCTTAACATACTTGATAGTCGATTTTACGTTATCAACGTCGTTCAACGCATCGAAGATACGCATGATGCCCAAACCGCTCTCGATAGCGTTGCGGCAGAAACCGTCGATAATTTCGTCAGTGTAGGGTGCATAACCAAAGAGGTTACGACCGCGTGACAGAGCAGTCAATTTTGACACATCGCCTACGGCTTTGTGAATTGTTTCGAGGCGTGTCCAAGGATTTTCGCCCAAATAACGCATTACAGAGTCGGGCACTGCACCGCCCCAAACCTCCATAGCGAAGAAACCTGCGTCTTTGTAGTAAGGAAGACAGCGGTTGATCTGCTCTTGTGTCATACGAGTAGCAAATGATGACTGCTGACCATCGCGAAGAGTCAGATCTCTAATTTTTAATACTTTTGCCATAGTGTATTTAAGTTGTTAAGTGTGTAAATTTCTATAAATTTGCGTAGCCGGCAATATTGCTTGCTACAACCTACAAAGATATTAATTATATTCGATTTTGCAACTTTTTTGAGGCTAATTGTTATCTTTGCGGCGTAAAAAAGTAAGAAATGTCACCTTTTATCATAATATTGACGATAATAGCCTATCTGCTTGTGGTTTTTTGCGTCGCTTATCGGTCGGGGCAACGTTCCGACAACGCAGCCTTCTTTACGGGCAATCGTACCACCTCGTGGTATATGGCTACGCTGGCTATGATAGGTGCGGCAATGTCGGGTGTGACATTTATCTCGGTACCGGGCTCGGTGGCTGCCGACTCGATGACCTATATGCAGATGGTCGCAGGCTTTACCGTCGGCCAGCTGGTTGTTGCTTTTCTGCTTGTGCCTATGTTTTATCGTTTGGGCATTGTCTCGCTTTATGAATATCTTGACAGACGTTTTGGCATTACGACACATCGTGCGGGTGCAGGATGCTTTCTCGCCGCTAAAATTATCTCTGCTTCGCTGAAAATATATGTCGTGTGTGTCGTGATGCAGTTGCTTGTTTTTAATACTTTTGGTATTCCATTCTGGATAACGGCTCTCCTGACAATGTTTTTTGTGTGGCTCTATACCCGCAAAGGCGGAGTGAAGGTTCTTATTCCGACCGATGCTATTCAGTCAGTATGTCTTGTCGGTAGTGTGGTGGTGTGTGTTATCTCGCTTGCACGGAGTATGAATCTCGACTCTGTCGGCGAGCTGTACGATGCTGTCGCTACGTCGCCATATTCGCAGATGTGGCAATTTGACAATGCCGCCTCGCCCCGTTATTTCTGGAAGATGTTTTTTGGCGGTGTGTTGTGCCTTGTTGCTATGACGGGTCTTGACCAGGATATGATGCAACGCAATATGAGCTGTCGTACGGTGCGGGACTCGCAGATAAATATTGTGCTTACGGCTTTGTGTCAGATAGGTGTTATTCTGTTGCTGCTTGTCCTGGGAGTGTTGCTCTATCGTTATGTGGAGTTTGCCGGCTTACGGATGCCTATGCGTGGCGATGATATCTTCCCCTATGTCGCAGTGCAGGGTGGCTTGCCGAAGGCTGTTGGCGTGATGTTCGTGCTGGGACTTATTTCAAGCACCTATTCAGCTGCCGGTTCGGCTCTTACCTCGCTTACAACATCCTTTACCATTGATATTTTAGGCTCTTCACGCAATGATGAGAGTGCGGTGAGCCGTCGCCGTCAGCGGGTACACGCTGCGATGGCTGTGGTAGTGGCTGCATTGGTTGTTGTGCTTAACTACCTATGTAATGATAGCGTGATAAACGTTGTCTTTAAGATTGCGGGCTACACCTATGGCCCTATATTGGGTCTGTTTCTCTTTGGTATGGTTACACAGCGTAAGGTGCGTGAGTGTTTTGTGCCTTTTGTTATCATCCTATCGCCGTTGTTGAGTGGCTTGTTGCAGTGGTTTGTGGCTACGCACTATAACTACCACATAGGCTTCGAACTGCTCGGATATAACGCATTACTTACCGTTATTGGCTTGTGGATAATCTCACGCCGAGAGGTTGTGGCCATAAATAAAATAGAGTAATATATGAAGATTTCAAACCATACATTCCGTACAGTGTCGATGCCACTCGGTATGCTCATCGGTGCTCTGCTTTGCCGCGAGATGGCGTGGGCCGAGGAGGTGACAGATGGCTGGCTGACGCCTATGTTCATAGCCTCGATGCTCTTTATTACATTTTGCAAAGTCGATGCCCGCAAGATTCGTTTCTCGTGGATGCATCTGTGGCTGTTGCTGTTTCAGGTAGTGGGAAGTTTCGCCATATATTACGCATTGTCGTGGTCTGGCATTGTCGTGGCACAGGGCGGAATGATTTGCGCTCTGGCTCCTGTGGCTATGGGTGCTGTGGTTATTGGCGGTATGCTGGGGGCAAATCTGGAAACTATGGCGGCGTATAGTCTGCTGTGTAATATTTTTATTGCCTTTTTTGCACCGTTTATGCTCTCTACCTACGGCAATGGCGAGTGTACTATGTTGCAGATTATGCAACGTGTAGCACCTATGCTTATCCTGCCATTTGTGGCGGGGCAGATGTGTCGCTGGCTGACTCCGAAGGTGAGTGGCTGGGTGGCCAATCATAGTCAGATTTCGTTCTATATTTGGTTGATGTCGCTTATCGTGATTATCGGTCGCACAACCTGTTTTATTATCGACAATGGCGAGAATAGGGCGGTGCAGATTATTCTTGCGGCAGTAGCGTTGGCGATATGTTTGTTACAGTTTGTCGTTGGACGTCATCTTGGCCGTCGTTATGGCGATGAGGTGGCAGGAGGCCAGTCTTTGGGACAAAAGAATACGGTCTTGGCCGTTTGGCTCTCGCAGTCATTCCTTGACCCTGTGTCGTGTGTGGCTCCTACGGCATATATCGTGTGGCAGAATATAGTGAACTCATATCAACTATATCTGAAAAGCAAAGAGGAATAATATATGGCAAAGAAGATTGAAAAGACCAATGCGGCACGCCTGCTCGACAGGGCGAAGATTGCCTACGAACTCATTCCCTATACGGTCGATGAGAATAACCTCGCAGCTACGCACGTCGCTGAGGAGTTGGGCGAGAATATTGCTACGGTCTTCAAGACACTTATCCTCAGTGGTGACCGCAACGGTTATTTGGTCTGCGTTGTGCCGGGTGACTATGAGGTCGATTTGAAGCTCGCTGCCAAGGTGTCGGGTAATAAGAAGGTTGAGATGCTGCCGATGAAGGAACTCCTGCCCACGACGGGCTATATTCGCGGCGGTTGCTCGCCAATCGGAATGAAGAAACGCTTTCCGACCTATATCCACGAGAGTTGCCTCAATCACGATTATATCTACATTAGTGCCGGCGTCAGAGGTTTGCAGATACGCATTGCTCCGACCGATTTAATCGCATTTGTCGATGCCGAGGTTACCGATATCAGCCGACCAATGGAAGAGTAAAGATGAAAGATGAAAGTTGCGATTAAGCCATAGACAGAGGCTGCTTGCAGACTATGTTATGGCGAAGCAACTAAAAGCCTGCAAAGCAGGGTTAAAGAGCAAAGAGGAAAGATAATTCTAAATACCCTAAACTCACTAATCTCCTTAAAATAAATACCCCTCGGCTGTTGTAGCGGCCGAGGGGTATTTCCAATTAAGATTGTTCTATTTTCTGTTCTTCTTGACGAGTTTTACGATAAGCCATATTACGGCTACCAAACCCGCTATCGTTAGTGCAAAAACAATCAATTCTAATACTGCAAGTTTTAACATAATTGAAAAAATTTAATGGTTAATAATTTTTGTTGATTTATTGCTGTTGTTTACTCTCTAAATAGTCTTGACGCTGCTGCGCGATAACTTCCTGAATCGACGGTAT
>JAFNXQ010000100.1 GCA_017383445.1 Alistipes sp. | reverse complement strand
GGTGTACCTGCCCACATGAACGAAATCATGGAAGTGGCCGACCGCTACGGTATCCCCGTGGTAGAAGACGCTGTTTGCCATTACGATTGGCGACAAGCACATATACAACGACCCCGTAGCCGAGTATGCCAAATATGCCCAGCTACCCAAGGCCGATGTGGTATTGGTGACTCACTCGCACTACGACCACCTGGATCGTGCGGCGATTGATGATATTACAACTCGCAACAGCGTGATTATATGCGACAAGACCTCTGCCGAGGTATTTGACGGCGAGGCTGTTGTTATGACTCCAGGAATGAAGTCGCAGCCACTGCCCAATGTAGTGGTTGAGGCCGTTGCGGCATACAACACAACCGAGGGACACACCGATTTTCACCCACAGGCACGCGAGGATTGCGGCTATATTTTGACTATTGACGATGATTTTCGCATCTATATTGCGGGCGATACAGAGCCAACTCCCGAGATGCTTTCGTTGAAGAATATCGACATCGCATTTTTGCCCGTCAATCAGCCCTACACGATGACCGTAGATCAGGCCGTTGAGGCTGTAAAGGCAATCCGTCCCTGCGTCTTCTACCCCTACCATTACGGCGAGGTCGAGGAGAAAACCGATATCGAGCGCCTTGAACGCGAACTTGCCGACGTTTGCGAAGTGAGGGTATTCCCGATGGAGTAAAGTTTATAATATCATTATAATAACAAAAGAGCGGAGGTTCTCCTCTGCTCTTTTGTTATTTCTAATGGGTTGCAGCCCAGCCGACTTAATCGACCGAGCTGCGGAACTCATTAACTCCCAATTATTTATTACTCTTATATAAGAAGTACTCCACCACAAACGAGATAACAAGTCCCAAACCTGAGCACAACAATACACTACCAGCCATTGACAACTCTGCCGGAGCATAGCCAAAGTTTTTATTTACCAATAATCCCTGAATATAGCCACCAGAAAGACATCCTACACCGAGGCCAACGACAAACATACCCCAACGCAAGACTTTCCCAACGGGATGCAGAGGCTTTCTTGCACCATCCTGCTCGGCAGGCTTTGCCGTTGCACCCAAGCCCAAAGGCATACGCTTGGCATACTCCATCAGATTATCACCCTCCAAACGCGATGCAATCTCAATACGCTCCTTTTTCATCACCACCAATTCAATCCACTTATAGACAAAAAAGGCGATACCCACAAAAATAACAGCAATAAAAAGTTCATCAAACATAACACTAATTTTTTTAAGGTTTTACATTATTATTTATTTGTATTTTTCTCTTTGCCGCGGCATTTATCATCCGTTTCTGTCATATTAGACGCAAAACCCAAAAAAAGGTTACAACATTTTCGAAAAAAAATTTTTTCACTATTTTCGTGTAACCTTTCACTCACTTTTGCGTCTAAATGTTAGCTATGATACACAACGAGGAGAAACTACTACAACGCATCAAGAGTGGCGACGACGAAGCCTTCGCCCTCTTGATGGAGCAATATGCCAATCAGGTGTATGCACTCGTTGTCCGCATCATTCAGCAGCGGGAGGATGCCGAGGAGCTGACGCAGGATGTATTCATAAAGGCATACGAGCAGATGGAGAACTTTTCGGGACGCAGTTCGTTTGCCACCTGGCTCTATCGCATAGCCTACAACTGTGCAATATCGCACACGCGTCGCCACCGAGTGCCACATCTGTCAATCGACGAGGGGCGAATCGCAGCCGTCAGGGATGAAGATATTGAGCAGATGGAAGGCGACCTCTCCGACCACAATATCGACGCCCTTATGGAGGCTATCGAGCAGTTAAATGCCGAGGAGAGGGCTTTGGTAACGCTCTTTTACTACGAGCAACGCCCCATTACGGAGTGTGCCGAGATTATCCACCAGAGCGAAAGCAACACGAAAGTTCGCCTGCACAGAATAAGAAAAAAGTTATACTTACTAATAACTCACAGCAAAGATGAAACAGAGCAATAACGCTATACATCGTGCCACGCTACGACGTATCCAGCCACAACTGCCGGCAGGATTTGGTCAGCGTACGATGTTACGGATTCGCCGCCGCGAGAGGGTGCGCGAATTGATACAATACGCCATCTGCGGCACTATCCTTATTGCACTATTCGCACAATGTCTGCAATGGGTTTTTACGCGGCTATCCGTTCGCTTTGACATAGATTTTGCGTTGCCGAAATTCGACTTTTCGGCAGTAGATTTCGTGCTCGTAAAAAATCTTGCGATAATAGCAGTGCCACTGATACTGATGCTGCTATTGGACAGCTATCTGCGATTGAAGATGCAGGCTCATTTTCTCTTTAAGGAAGAGAAAAAATAGCACACCACAAAAACAAACCGAGCATCACCCACAGGGCAATGCTCGGTTTTGAATTTGGTCTATCAGAATAGTCTTACTGCTTCTCCTCCTCTTTCTTTACCTCGGCCTTAACCTTAATTTTTGAGAAAGACTTGAGCAAATTCTCGTCGCTATTCTTTGTAGCGTCATAGGTTACGGTTACCAACTTGGTAGGAACATCAACCTTCACATCCTTAACACCCTTTTGGAAAGGAATACTGTTGGTAATCTTCTTAGCGCAATTCTCGCAGTCGATATCTGTCAAGAATACTGTTGTCTTGGTCTCGGCTGCCTTCTTCTGTGCAAAAGAAGAGCATACGCCTACGCCCATAATTGCCACAAGGCAAAGCAAAATAATC
>JAFNXQ010000099.1 GCA_017383445.1 Alistipes sp. | reverse complement strand
GATATTGAGAAACCTTTTGAGGTAACCGCAAAAGTTAATGTTAAACAGTTGGCAGAGGATAGATTAGTCGGCTTTGTATTTAACTATCGTGATGGTGGTAATTTCTACGCATTCTCATTTAACGATGATTTCGTAAAGTTTACTCGCTATGTAGATAATAAAGTTGTTGGTGAAGTAATGCAGGGTATTAGGACATCTGGAAAGCGTAAGTCTGATATGCAGTGGACTCTTGTAAGTGATGGTCAAGAATTGATATTCAAAGTTGATGGTGTGGCGATTATGAATATCCGTTATATGCCATTGTCTTACAATGGTTTTGGTTTCTATACTTTCGGTAATCAGGAACTAATTGTTGATGAAATCGAGTTTATTCAATAGAATAGATTTTAACTGTGCATAATATGCGAAGCCAACCTAATTATTGGGTTGGCTTTTTTTGTAAGTATACTCCATTTGAAATTGCATATATATTCAAATTATATGCGTTTATGCGAGTATTTTACTTTATATATAAGGAAAATATGCGGAAAATTTGCATATCGCGTATTAATATGCAATATTTGCACTACGAAAACTGAAACAGATAAATTTTTACCAAAGATGAAGATTGATGTAATGGTAGCCACCAGCGAGCATCTGCGTTATGTGACGCAGATTAACGACTCTATCGACGAGGCTGCCAAAAGTCGTGGAACGGGTATCGCACGCCGTACCGACGAATATATCGCCGACAAAATCAATTCAGGCAAGGCCATCATAGCTGTAAATCGCGAGGAGTTCGTGGGATTCTGCTACATTGAGACGTGGGGACACGGTGAGTTTGTGGCAAACTCGGGACTTATCGTTCGTCCGCAGTATCGCGGTATGGGTGTGGCGAAGCGTATCAAGAAGGCCGCTTTCGACCTCTCACGCAAGCGTTTCCCCGAGGCGAAGTTGTTTGGTCTTACGACGGGCGAGGCCGTTATGCGAATCAACACCGAGCTGGGTTACGAGCCTGTGACATTCGCCAAGCTCACCGACGATGAGCAGTTCTGGGCAGGTTGCCAGTCGTGTGTCAATTACGATGTGTTGCAGCGTACAAATATGACCAAGTGTCTCTGTACGGGTATGATTTACGACCCCGAGAAGATAGCACGCCGCAAGGAGATGGAGGCCAGGCGTGCCAAGGCGGCGAAGCGTGCGTGGTGGAAAAAGTTGTTTGGAATTAAAAAGTAGAGAGATATGAAAAAGGTTGTATTGGCATATAGTGGAGGTCTGGATACCTCGTTTTGTGTGAAGTATCTCACCAAGGAGTTGGGCTATGAGGTACATACCGCATTGGCAAATACGGGTGGTTTCTCGGCCGAGGAGTTGAAGGCTGTTGAGCAGCGCGCCTACGCTTTGGGTGCGAAGAGTCACGTTAATCTCGATGTTACGGCAGACTACTACGCAAAGTGCATCAAGTTTATGGTCTTTGGTAATGTGTTGCGTAACAAGACATATCCTATATCAGTTAGCTCGGAACGTACTTTCCAGGCGTTGGCCATTGTAAACTACGCCAACGAGATTGGTGCTGATGCCATTGCTCACGGCTCAACGGGTGCCGGCAACGACCAGGTGCGTTTTGACCTTACTTTTGAGGTCTTTGCTCCGCAGGTGGAGATTATCACCCCGACACGCGATATGAAACTATCACGCGAGTACGAGATAAACTACCTCAAAGAGAATGGCTTCGAGGCCGACTTTACCAAGATGGAGTACTCTATCAACAAGGGTGTCTGGGGAACGTCGGTTGGTGGCAAGGAGACCCTTTGCTCGGCTACAAACCTGCCTGAGAAGGCTTATCCTTCGCAGCTTAAAAAAGAGGGCACCGAAAAGTTGGAGATTGAGTTTGAGAAGGGCGAGGTTGTTGGCGTGAATGGTGAGAAGGTAAGCGGCATTACTGCTATCAATAAGCTGGAGGCTATCGGTTCGCAGTGGGCTATCGGCCGCGATACACATGTCGGCGATACTATCGTAGGCATCAAGGGCCGTGTGGGATTCGAGGCAGCTGCACCTATGCTCATCATCAAGGCTCACGAGCTGTTGGAGAAGCATACGCTGACCAAGTGGCAGCAGTACTGGAAAGATCAGGTGGGTACCTGGTACGGTATGTTTATGCACGAGGCGATGTATTCGGAGCCTGTTATGCGTGATATCGAGGCGATGCTTTCAAGCACGCAACGCAATGTGTCGGGTAAGGTCTTCCTGACGCTGCGTCCTTATACCTTTACGCTTGTCGGCATAGAGTCGGAGCACGATTTGATGAATGCCAAGTTTGCCGAGTATGGCGAGATGAACAACGCCTGGACAGCCGACGATGTTAAGGGCTTTACGAAGATTGCGTCAATGCCGTTGAAGATATATCACGCAGTAAACAACGAAGAGTAGAGTTTGCCTAAAAAGGTAATTTCGGCGTTATGCTCACCCTCGAAATCCTCATTTACGAAAAGTAAACTGCGGTTTCTCAGGTCTCGCAAGCCTTGAAATTCCTCTTTTTATACAAACTCTGATAAATGATTTTTAATCAAAGTAATAAATAATAATGATTAGAGTAGGCATAGCTGGTGGTGCAGGCTATACCGCCGGCGAACTTATCCGCATATTGGCAAATCACACGGCCGTAGAGCTGCGATACATTCAGAGTGAGTCACACAAGGGCGAGGCTATCTCGTCGGTACACGGCGACTTGCTCTATCTGCCACTGTCGTTCAGCGATATAGATTTCAGCGATATCGATGTGCTGTTCCTCTGCCTGGGACACGGCAATTCTGCGAAGTTCCTGGCTGAGAATCCTGTTCCGGAGAGTGTGAAGATTATCGATTTGAGCAACGATTTTCGTTTGAAGGCCGATGCGGGCGAGTTTGTATATGGAGCACCGGAACTTAATCGCGAACAGATTCGTACGGCTCGTTGTGTGGCCAATCCGGGTTGCTTTGCCACTTCTATTAATCTTGCATTGTTGCCATTGGCAGCCGCAGGTATGTTGCCCGAGGATGTTACCGTTACGGGAATCACCGGCTCTACGGGTGCGGGTCAGAAGCCTACGCAGGATACTCATTTCAGCAATCGTGCGGCCAATCTCTCAAACTACAAGGTCTTTACACATCAGCACCTGGGCGAGATTGGTGAAACGGTTGTGGCGGCAGGTGGCTCTGCGACGACGGATATCGCCTTTGTTCCGGTCAGAGGTTGCCACACACGCGGTATTATGAGTGATGTCGTGGTGCGTTTGGATGCGAGTTTGGAGCAGATTGCGGACGTTTTCAAAAAGTATTACGCTACGCATCCGTTTGTGTGCGTAAGTGATAAACCTGTATATATGAAGCAGGTCGTGAATACCAACTATTGCTTTCTGTCGCTTCAAATGCAGGGTCGTAAGCTGCTTATTACATCGGTCGTTGATAATCTTTTGAAGGGAGCTTCGGGTCAGGCTGTGCAGAATATGAATCTGATGTTCGGCCTTGATGAGATGGAGGGTCTTCGTTTGAAGGCTTCGTATTTCTAAAACGTGGTAGTTATGAAACTCTTTGATGTATATACGTTGCTCGATATGGAGCCTGTAAAGGCTGAGGGTGCTTATCTGTGGGATAGGAATGGTGTGGAGTATCTCGATTTCTATGGCGGTCACGCTGTGATTTCGATTGGACACTCTCACCCTCACTATGTGAAGCGTATCACCGAGCAACTCTCAAATATCGGTTTTTACTCAAACGCCGTCATAAACTCGTTGCAGACAGAGTTGGCCGAGAAGATAGGCTCGCTTGCCAAAGGGTATGAAGATTATTCGCTGTTTCTCTGCAATAGCGGTGCTGAGGCTAATGAGAATGCATTGAAATTGGCTTCATTCACCACGGGTCGAGAACGCGTGCTGGCTATGAAGGGTGCTTTTCATGGTCGTACAAGTATGGCTGTGGCAGTTACGGATAACCCAGCAATTCAGGCCCCTGTAAATACGACCAACAAGGTGTCGTTTGTGGCATTGAACGATTGCGAAGCACTCCGCGAGGAGTTGCTAAAAGGCGAGTATGCAGCCGTTATTATCGAGCCTATTCAGGGTGTGGGCGGAATACAGGTGGCAAGTGATGAATTTTTGCTCACGGCTCGTGAAGTGTGTGATGCTACGGGAACACTGCTTGTGATGGACGAGGTGCAGTCGGGCTATGGTCGTAGTGGGCGATTCTTTGCTCATCAGTGGTCGGGCGTTAAGGCTGATATCGTATCTATGGCGAAGGGTATTGCTAATGGCTTTCCTGTTGGTGCAATCATCATATCGCCCGAAATTCCCGCAAAGAAGGGTATGCTCGGTACGACCTTCGGAGGTAGTCATCTGGCGTGTGCTGCGGCTATTGCTGTGGCAGAGGTTGTCGCTGAGGAGAATCTGGTGGAAAATGCCCGCAGAATGGGCGAGAAGATTGTTGAGGGCATCAAGGATGTGAGTGGTGTCAAGGATGTGCGAGGTCGAGGCCTGATGATTGGCATCGATTTGAGTGTTCCGCAGGCTGATTTCCGTAAAGTGTTGCGTGAGAAGCACCATATAATGACAGGTTTGAGTGGTAAATACACCCTTCGTTTGTTGCCGCCACTTATGATTGGCGAGAAGGAGGTAAAACGCTTTGTAGAGGCTTTTAAGGCAACGGCACAGGAGTTGGGAATGTAGCGATATGAAGGTAAAAGTTATAAAAATAGGTGGTAAACTTATCGAAAATGGCGATGTGCTATCATCGCTTTGCGATAGCCTTGCGTCGCTTGACGAGAAGTTTGTGTTGGTACACGGCGGAGGCGTTATGGGCTCTCATCTGGCCGAACAGCTTGGCGTTGAAGTCAAGATGCACGAGGGACGCCGCATAACCGATGCCGCCACACTCGATATCGCAGTTATGGCCTATGCAGGTTTGGCTAATAAGCGTGTTGTGACAGCGTTGCAGAAGCGTGGCGTTAATGCGTGCGGTCTGTCGGGTTGCGATATGGCGGTTGTGAAGTCGAAGCGTCGTGAGGTAAAGGATATAGACTGGGGCTTTGTCGGTGATGTTGATAAGGCGAATGGCGAGGTGCTTGCTATGCTGATAGAAAAGGGTATTACGCCCGTAGTGTCGCCCATAACCTTCTCGGCAGAGGGCGAGTTGCTTAATACCAATGCCGATAGCGTGGCCTCGGCAGTGGCTGTGGGTTTGGCTGATTATATGGATGTGGAGTTGGTATTTACGCTTGATAAGGCGGGTGTGCTGCTTGATGTCGATGACCCGCAGTCGCTTATCGCAAAGATAACACCTTCGTTGTACGCTGAATTGAAGGCCGAAAATAAGATACATTCGGGAATGATTCCCAAGATTGATAACGCCTATAAGACTATCGACGCTGGTGTTTGTGCTGTGCGTATAACTTCGCCTGATAATCTTTCAGGAGGAACAGTCGTAGTAAAAGAGTAACAATGAGAATAGAGAGGGCCATATCGTTATTAAAGCAGATGATTGCCACCCCTTCGCCATCACGCGAGGAGGGTAGGGTTGCCGATATTATTGAGGCAGAGTTGCGTGCGTTGGGCTTTGAGCCGCAGCGTAAGGGCAATAATGTCTGGGCGGCTGCGT
This sequence comes from Alistipes sp., assembly GCA_017383445.1. Lineage (GTDB taxonomy): Bacteria > Bacteroidota > Bacteroidia > Bacteroidales > Rikenellaceae > Alistipes. The sequence goes on along the minus strand of JAFNXQ010000099.1, from coordinate 12,590 downwards.
GGGCTTTCGATGAAAATAAACCGACCATTCTGCTTGACGGCCATATCGACACAGTAAAACCCAACTCGGCGTGGGTGCGAAATCCGTATGAGGCAGTGGTTGAGGACGATAGGTTGTATGGCTTGGGTAGTAACGATGATGGCGGTAGCGTTGTGGCGTTGCTGACGGCCTTTACTCGTCTTGCTAAGACGGAGCAGTCCTATAACCTTATTTTCCTTGCCTCGGCAGAGGAGGAGGTGACGGGAGTAGGTGGTGTGAGAGCCGTTTTGCCGGAGCTGGGCGATATTGATTTCGCTATCGTCGGCGAGCCTACATCTCTGCAACCGGCTGTGGCAGAACGCGGCCTTTTGGTGCTGGATTGTGTGGCGTACGGCAAGTCAGGACACGCAGCACGCAATGAGGGCGAGAACGCTATCTATAAGTCTCTGCAAGATATAGAGTGGTTTCGCACATATCAATTTGCCAAGCCGTCACCTCTGCTTGGCGGTGTGAAGATGTCGGTTACGGGCATCGAGGCGGGTACGCAGCATAATGTAGTGCCGGCAGAGTGCAGGTTTGTGGTTGATGTAAGAGTGAATGAATGTTATACAAATCAGGAGGTTTTGGAGGAGATTTATCGCAACGTGAAGTGCGATGTTACACCTCGTTCCACGCATCTAAACTCCTCCTCTTTGTCGGTTGAGCACCCTGCTGTAAGACGCCTTGTGGCGATGGACAGAGAGCCTTTTGGCTCGCCTACACTCTCCAATCAGGCGGTTATGCCATTCCCGACGCTGAAATTCGGCCCTGGCGATAGTGCCCGTTCGCATACGGCCGATGAATATATATTGCTGTCGGAGATAGAGCAGGCTGTGGAACTCTATTCCGCGTTACTTGATGGGCTAAAATTGAGATAATTTTATTTACACGATATGAAACTTTGGGATAAAGGTTTTGCAACCGATGCTTTTGTTGAGGAGTTTACCGTAGGCCGCGACCGAGAGTTGGATATGTATCTTGCCGAGGCTGACGTGCTGGGCAATATGGCTCATATGAAGATGTTGCACTCCATTGGGCTTCTCTCGTCGGAGGATGCTGCGGCATTGGAGCAGGGATTGAAGGAGATTTATCAGCAGGTGCTGCGTGGCGAGTTTACAATTGAGGAGGGTGTCGAGGATGTTCATTCGCAGGTGGAGTTTATGCTCACCGAACGATGTGGCGATGCCGGCAAACGCATACATACGGGTCGTTCTCGCAACGATCAGGTGATGGTCGATTTGAAACTCTTCTCGCGTAGTGCACTGATTGCTCTGCAAGAGGGTGTGGAGTCGTTGTTTAGAGTACTTGTGGCAAAAGCCGAGGAGTATAGGGATGTGCTGATGCCCGGTTATACTCACCAGCAGGTCGCTATGCCTTCATCGTTTGGTATGTGGCTCAGTGCCTATGCCGAATCGTTGTCTGACGATTTGCTTATGCTGCGTGCTGCTTACGACCTGGTGAACACCAACCCCTTGGGCTCAGGTGCAGGTTATGGCTCTTCGGTGCCGCTTAATCGTACGATGACAACCCGTCTGTTGGGTTTTGAGGATTTGGCCTATAACTCGATGTATGCACAGATGCAACGTGGCAAGACCGAACGCACGGTTTTGACTGCCATTGCCGCTGTTGCAGCTACCGTAGGCCGCTTGGCACAGGATGTATGTCTCTATTCGTGTGCAAATTTCGGTTTTGTGAAGTTGCCCGACGCCTTCACTACGGGGTCGAGCATTATGCCACATAAGAAGAATCCCGATATCTTTGAACTTATTCGTGCCAAGTGTAACCGTATGCAGGCTCTGCCTATGGAGGTTACTCTGGTGGCGACAAATCTGCCTTCGGGATATTTCCGTGATATGCAACTTACGAAGGAGATTTATGTGCCGGCATTCAAGGAGATCGCCGATGTTTTGCGTATGGCCGAAGCGGGTATTTCGCAGATGTGGATAAATCACGATATCCTCTCTGACGAAAAGTATAAGTATCTCTTTACGGTCGAGGATGTGAACGATGCCGTAGCACAGGGTGTGCCGTTCCGTGATGCCTATCGTGAGGTGGGTATGCGGGTGCAGAATGGCACTTACGAGCATGATGGCCGCGAACTCAATCACACCCACGAGGGTAGCATCGGCAATCTGTGTTTGGATAGGATAGTTGCGAAGTTTGAACGCCATAAATTTGACTATGCTGCCGCATTGGAGGCGGAGAGCAAACTTGTGGAGTAGAACTATAGCTCTGATGGATAAACAGAAAGGGTAGCCTGATGCAGGCTACCCTTTTGTTTGTTGTAATGGTAATAATATGATTCTAATCCAACAGTGCCTCCACACCCAAGCGATAAGAGTCCAGTCCGAAGCCCATAATTGAGCCTTTGGTAACGGGGGCAATCATCGAGATATGGCGAAACTCCTCGCGTGCTAAAATCGACGAGATATGCACCTCAACAACGGGTGTCGCAACGGCCGATATAGCATCACGCAACGCTACAGAAGTGTGTGTGTAACCACCCGCATTAAGCACGATGCCGTCGTAACGACCCACGCTTTGATGAATGGCGTTAATCAACTCTCCCTCGATGTTCGACTGAAAATAGTCAAACTCCACACGCCCCTCATAGCGGCTACTCAACGTGGCGACATACTCCTCAAAAGTGGTTGTTCCGTATATCTCCACATCTCGTTTGCCCTGCAAGTTGAGATTTGGCCCATTCAGAATAAGAATCTTCTTCATAATTGTCTAATAAATCTTCGCCTCTGTCTCCGAACGCAATACTCGCAGTGCGTTCATTGCCAATGCCGACAGCTCATTTTCGCCGGGATATATAGCTATTGGTGCAATGAAGCGGCAATAGTCACAGATGGCAGAAGTTACAAGTTCGTTGTGGGCAATGCCACCGGTAAGGATGATTGCATCAACCTCGCCCTTCAACGTTACTGCCATTTGTCCAATCTGCTTGGCTATGGTGTAAACCATAATATCCAGTGCAAGTTTAGCCTCCTTGTCGCCCGCATTTGCCCGCAGCGACAAATCTCTTGCCGAGTTGCTGCCCATAAGCGACATAAGGCCACCCTTGCCAACCAGAAGCTTGCGAATCTCCTGCTGGGTGTAACGACCCGAGAAACACAACTCAACCAGATCGCCGGCAGGAATAGTTCCGGCTCTCTCCGGTGCGATAGGACCCTCTCCATCGAGTGCGTTGTTGCAATCAATGGCACGACCCTTACAGTGAGCCGCCACCGAAATACCTCCGCCCATGTGGGCAACTACAAGGTTCAAATCCTCATACTTGCGACCAATCTCCGAAGCGTACAGACGTGCCGTAGCCTTCTGATTAAGGGCGTGGAAGATAGAACGACGCGGAATGTCCTTGATGCCACTCCAGCGAGCAAGTTCGCAGAATTCATCCACCACAACAGGGTCAGCAATATAAGCATTCACACCGCATAGTGCGGCTATCTGTGCTGCGATGGGAGCACTCAGGTTTGAGGCGTGCTGACGATGTGTTGTCCTCAGCTCCTCGCACATCTTCTCCGTGACGAGATACACGCCACTCTCTATCGGTTGCAGCAGACCGCCACGACCGATGATGGCAGAGAAGGTGTCAAGTGCAATATCGTGCTCCTTGAGGGCTTCAATAATCAAGCCCTTACGCCATTCGGCCTGTTCGGGTATAGAACCAAACTGTGCCAATTCTTCGGCAGAGTGCGACAATGATAGCTCCAGGATGGGTGTATCATCGCGATATACGGCAGCCTTTGTTGAGGTTGAGCCCGTATTAATTGCTAAAATTATGAAGTTGTTCATAAGTGTAGTATCATATACCAACGCATACTCTTCGCGAAGAGGTTTTGTCGTTAGTGTGAAATTTATCCCCATAAAGTAAAGTATTATGGCCTGACTCTATCTTCTGTTTTTAGCGAGCAGCAAGACAAGCCAAAGCAATAGAGTACTTCTTTGTCAGGGCTGTGTCGCCGCGTGAAGTCAAAACGCAAGGTGCGGTAGGACCGGCAACCATTGCAGCCAGTTCGGCACCGCCAAACTTAGTACACGCCTTAAAGAATACATTACCCGACTCAATGTTGGGGAAGAGCAAGCAATCGGCATCTCCGGCAACGGGACCTGTCAACTTCTTAATCTTAACACTCTCAGGGTCGATAGCAACGTCAAGAGCCAAAGGACCCTGATAGAGAGCCTTTGCCAGCTCGCCATTCTGACCCATCTCAGAGAGAGTAGCGGCCTCAACAGAGCTTACCACCTTTGGTAGGAGCTGCTCGCTGGGAGCCAGAAGAGCAACCTTGGGCTCCTCAATGCCGAGTGTATTGGCTGTCTGTACCAAATATTTTGCAATCTGCTTTTTCTGCTCGAGTGAAGGCAATGGAAGAACGGCAACATCACTTACGATAAGGAGCTTGTGATATGCGGGAATCTGCAAAACGGTAATGTGACTGAGGGTTGTGCCGGCGGGCAGCAAGCCCCACTCCTTGTTCAATATGCCTCGCATATACTTGTCGGTAGGTACCACACCCTTCATCAAGACGTCATACTCTCCGTTGTGAACAGCCTTCACAGCAATCTCAACGGCCTTAACATCGTCAGACTCTGCAATGATGGTGTATTGATTGATATCTACGCCCTCTGCATCGCACGATTTCTTAATCTCATCGGGGTCGCCCACCAATGTTACATCAACCAATCCTGCCTTTATTGCCATATCTGTTGCTCCGATAGAGTGAGTATCCTGTCCGTAAGCAACAATCATTTTTTTCTTTCCACGAGCCACCGCAGCAGCTACTATGTCGTCCAAACGAGTGATCATAATTTCGTTGTTTTTATCGGTTGTTTTAAAACTATAAATTCTTTGTCAGTTCAAAAGTGTCGGTTGCAATAACCAGCTCCTCGTTGGTCGCAACAACAGCAACCTTAACCTTGCTGTTGTCGGTTGAGAGGATGGTGTTTGTACCACGAGTAACGCGGTTCAATGCGTCATTAACCTCAATGCCGAAGAACTCCATATTGCGACATACATACTCACGCAAATCGTAAGAGTTCTCGCCAACGCCACCCGTGAAGATGAGCAAATCCAAGCCACCCATCTCGGCAGCATACTCACCGACAAACTTCTTTACGCGATTGTAGTACATATCTCGGGCCACGATTGCCTTCTCATTGCCGGCATCGTAAGCGTCGTCTATATCACGCATATCGCTTGAGAAATTGGTCATACCCAGCACGCCCGATTTCTTGTTCATCATAGCATTAAGCTCGGCATAACTCATGCCTTCGTGCTCACCGATAAATGTGATAGCACTTGCATCCACCTGACCGCAGCGAGTACCCATCACAAGGCCGTCCAGCGGTGAGAATCCCATAGAGGTATCAAATGACTTTCCATTCAAAACAGCTGTAACCGAGCCGCCATTACCGATGTGGCAAGTGACAATCTTTGAGTTGTTGACATCGATGCCAACCAACTTGGCTCCCTCATTTGCTACAAACTTGTGGCTTGTGCCGTGGAAACCATACTTACGCACGCGATATTTCTCGTAGTACTCCGTGGGGAGAGCATACAGGTAGTTGATGGCGGGAATTGTCTGATGGAACGATGTGTCGAACACTGCAACCTGTGGAACGCCGGGCAGAACCTTCTCGATAGCCAATACGCCTTCAAGGTTGGCAGGGTTGTGCAGGGGAGCAATCTCAAACAATGAACGAATCTTTGCCTTTACATCCTCATCTACGATGACACTCTGCTTGAAGAACTCGCCACCGTGAGCTACACGATGACCTACAGCCTTAACATCCGAGAGCTCGGCGATGACACCGTGCTCCTTGTCAGTAAGAGCCTTCAAAACAAGGCTGATACCAGTGGTGTGGTCGGCGATAGGCATAACCACCTCATACTTATCCTTGCCTGCTGGCTTATGTGTGAGTTTTCCTTCGGGAAGACCGATTCTGTCCACCAAACCTTTTGCCAACAAGGCATTGTTGTTGTCATCAATGTCAATCACCTGATACTTGATTGAAGATGAACCACAATTCAAAACCAATACAATCATAATGTTTTGTTTTTTATATTTTTAAGTTTCTTGATAATTCGTTGTTTTGTCGCAATAAGTGTTTCATATAGCCAGGTCCAACTAATATGCCATAGAGCCTCCGACACATCCTTTTTGGATATGTCGGGTTGTATTTCAATGAAAGACCGTTTGCACTAACAAAGATATAAAATAAAGTTGAATTTTCGCCGAAAAAAGATAATATTTATTGGTCAGTTTTTTATCTTTTGACTTTTTTATCTTGTTTATTGCAGGAAATGAAACAAAAATTCTGTGGAATAGAAAAAAGAGTGTGCATTTTGACATAATGCACACTCTCTGTGATGACACTTGTTTTGATACTCTATTGCTCCTCGGTATTGAAGCGGATAATACGTTCCAGTGCTCGCTGACATACGGGGCAAAATTGCGTTGCCACATTATCACGCATACGGCAAATTACCGCCGGACGATACATCCCCTTTGTGATGTAACCACCACCTTCGTAAACGCCCACCGTGTAGTTTTTCTTGCGTTTGTCGGTTGGCTTGGTCGGGATGTCGCAACCCTTTGGTAGCATATCGGCCCACTTCGATTCAAAATCTACAAGTGACGATATGTTCTGCTCCCACGGCTCGTAGTCAAGACGGTAAGTGCCTTCCGTGTGGTCGGTGTACTCATAGAAATACTCATCGGCCAAAGCTCCGAACGAGTGTCCGAACTCGTGAACGACAACCGGCTTGAACCATTGGTTGTGAGCCGTTGTCAGAGTGTATGAGTTATAAATGCCTCCACCGCCATAAGTGTCTGTGTTCGCGAGTATTACAAGATGCTCGTAAGGAATGCCGGCCAACTGATTGTGCATCGAGTGAATGTTGCTTGTGGTGAGATAACGAGGCGAATAGAATGTCATAAAATGAGAGCCGAGAGCTGTCTGTCGCCAAATATTATCCTGCGGAACACTCACGCCGCTATCCTGTGAGGGCAGCATTACAGCCACAAAATTAAATCTCTCTTTCATCGAGAGGAATGGCTCATAACGCAGTATCTCTTCGCAGGTTGTGCGTGCATCATTCATGAAAAGTTCCATCTCCTCCTCGGTATATCCCTCGGCGATGATTGCTACATCGATGCACTCCTCTTTTGTGCCGCTTTTTAGCAGGTATTCGTGTCGTGGAGCGGTGGGGCATACGCGGCGAATCAACTTGTCATCGGGGTTTAGAATGTGGCTGAATGACGCCATTTCGGAGCCGTCGTTGTGATAGAGCATAATGTCTATTTTGACACTGCTTATCGGTTGGGGAATCAACAATGTGGCCTCGAAACTTTTTGTGAGATTTTCGGCCTCATCTGTTATGAGCCACTCCTGAAAAAGCGTGGAAAACGAGTTGCAATAGATGATATTGCCGCTACTCTGGTCATAAACCGTTACCTTGCCGTTTCCCCTGACGGGAATGCTGTCCAGATTTACTCTGCGACCGGCCCATCCCTCTATCGAGATAACTTCATCAAGTGCAATTTTTTGCTCCGAGGCGTTGCCGATAAGAGTGTAGTCAAGACGAATGGTGTTGTCTGAAAAATATGTATCAAAATTTTGTGCAATGCTACTGATGCTTGTCGCAATCGCAATGATAGTGAGTATAATACGCTTCATTGTTACTCCTTGTTTGTGTCGTTGTCTTTTTCGAATTTATAGCCTACGCCCTTGATTGTAACGATATGATTGTCGCCAATTTTTTGACGTAGTTTGCGGATGTGGACATCTATGGTACGGTCGCCTACAATCACCTTGTCGCCCCATACTTCGCGGTAAATCTCCTCTCGGGTAAACAGGCGACCGGGGTGCGAGTAGAGAAGGTTTAACAGCATAAACTCCTTGCGGGGAAGAATTAGCACCTCGTCGCCACGACGCACCTGATGATGCTCCGTATCGATAATCAATTCGTCGGGATTATCGGGTAGTGTGATGCGACTCAATATGGCCTTTACACGACTGCGTAAGATGTTCATTTTGATTGGCTTGTTGATGTAGTCGTCAGCTCCGGCCCCATAGCCCTGCAGCTGTACCTCTTCGTTGCCTACGGCAGAGAGAAATACGACCATAACTTTTTTCAGCTCTGGCATGGAACGTATCGCCTGACAAGTCTCCAAACCATCCATCACGGGCATCATCATATCCAGGAGTATAAGATGGGGTTTGACCGACAGAGCCATCTCAATACCCACAGCCCCATTTGGTGCGGTAAATACTTCATACCCGTCGCGTTCCAGATTATATCTTACAAACTCCAAAATATCAACTTCATCGTCGATAAGCAGTATGCGGTATCCCATAATGTGAAAGTTTTGTTGTAATTTTTTACAAATATAAGAAAATTCCATTCAAAAAAGGGGATAATAACCCGATAAATTTGCTATATTTGCACATCTATATACATATAGGTATATGACAACCGTTAAAACGAAAAATGATGGCTACTGAAAAAACTAACCTTACGACTCCCGTGGAGTCAGTCGGCGTTGCCGAGGATGTGCAGAACGTAACTTCCGTAGAGTCTGTTGCAGCAGGTGTTGCAGTGGATGATGAATCTCAATCAGAACCAGTTGTAGAGCAGGTCGATTTCGCTGACGAAGATGCTGCTTTGGATGCTCAAAATGCGGGACTTTCACTTGATGAGGAGACCGACGAGGAGCAGGCTGCGGCTGATGTAAATCGTCAGGATTTGAGCTCTTTGAATAAGGCTCAGCTGGTAGAGTTGTTTGCTACGCAGTTGGAGAATGAGCCTGTTCATACACTTCGCAAGAGTGTTGAGGCAATAAAGATTGCCTTCTACAAACTTCATCGTGCCGAGGTTGATGCCGCCCGCAAGGCGTTTGAGACAACAGCAGCAGAGGGTGAGGAGTTTACCCCTGCGGTTGATGCCCTGGAGGTGCGTTTGAAGGATTTGTTCAAGGAGTATCGTCGTCGTCGCGATGAGTATATCGCCGATTTGGACAAGATTAAGGAGGAAAACCTCAAAATTAAGTTAGAGATTATAGAGGAGTTGAAGGAGCTGGTTAATTCCGATGAGACTCTCAATAATACTTTTGCCAAGTTCCGTGACTTGCAGCAGAAGTGGAAGGATACGGGCGTTGTTCCGCAGGCCAAGGTCAAGGATTTGTGGGAGACCTATAACCTTCACGTTGAGAATTTCTACAACTTCATCAAGATAAACAAGGAGCTTCGCGACCTTGACCTCAAGAAGAATTACGAGCAGAAGGTGGCATTGTGCGAGCAGGCGGAGGCTCTTATCGTAGAGCCCTCAATTGTCGATGCGTTCCACAAGTTGCAGAAGTTGCACGACGAGTGGCGTGAAACAGGTCCCGTAGCCAACGAGCATAAAGAGATGCTGTGGGAGAGATTCAAGGCCGCATCGAGCCGTATCAACAAGCAGCATCAGGACTATTTTGAGGGTATCAAGCAGGAGCAGGTCAAGAATCTTCAGCTGAAAACAGAGTTGTGTGAGAAGACTGAGGCTTTGGCCGAGCAGCCCTACACCACGCATAAGGAGTGGAACAAGGCCAGCGAGAATTTGCTGGAGATTCAGAAGATTTGGAGAACTATAGGTTTTGCTCCCAAGAAGGATAATACACAGATTTATGATCGTTTCCGCAAGGCGTGCGATGGCTTCTTTGAGGCAAAACGTGAGTTCTATGCCGGTGTAAAGTCGGAGATGGAGCATAACTTGCAGCTTAAGCAGGAGATTTGCGAGGCTGCCGAGTCTTTGCTGTCAAGCGAGGACTGGAAGCACGTTACCGATGAGCTGATTGCATTGCAGGCGAAGTGGAAGAGCATCGGTGCCGTTCCACGTCGCTATTCAGAGCAGGTATGGAAGCGTTTCCGTGCGGCGTGCGATGCATTCTTTGAGAAGAAGGCACAGCACTTTGCCGGAGTGGAGAATGAGCATACAGCCAATTTGGAGAAGAAGCTGGCTCTTATCGAGGAGATGAAAGCTGCCGACATTAAGGCGGGCGGCTATGATTTGATCAAGGAGTTCCAGCGTCGTTGGAGTGAGATTGGTTATGTGCCTATCAAGCAGAAGGATGCCATTCAGAAGAAGTATAAGGAGGCTGTGGATGTTATGTTCGCTACGTTGCGTGGCTCGGAACGTGATCGTTCGATGAATCGTTTCAAGGAACGTTTGCAGAGTATGAAGGGTAGTGGAGATAAGCGTCTGCGTTCGGAACGTGAACGCCTCTATAATAAAGTTCGCCAGATGGAGCAGGATATTGCTCTGTTGGAGAATAATATCGGTTTCTTCTCAAAGTCAAAGAATGCCGAGTCTATGATTGCCGACATTCAGGAGAAGATTGCAAAGGCAAAGCGCGAGTTGCAGGATACCATCGAGAAGGTGCGTCTTATTGACAGCCAGAACGAGGAGTCTGCACAGTAGCCGCTTGTGAGGTTAATGAGAAGTATAAAAAAATAATATTTTGAAGTATGAAACTTGACAATCCTAAATACATCTTCGTTACAGGAGGTGTTGCGTCATCGTTGGGAAAGGGTATTATTTCGGCTACGGTAGCTCGCTTGCTTCAGGCTCGCGGCTATTCGGTTACGGTACAAAAATTCGACCCTTATATCAATGCCGATCCAGGCCGTCTGAATCCATACGAGCACGGTGAGAGCTATGTTACGGAGGATGGTACGGAGTGTGACCTTGACTTGGGTCACTACGAGAGATTTACCTCTATCACAACAACAATGAATAACACCGTAACGACGGGTAAGATTTATAAGGAGATTCTGGAGAAGGAACGCCGCGGTGATTATCTCGGCAAGACCGTTCAGGTTATTCCTCATATCACCGATGAGATTAAGCGTCGTATCCAGTTGCTCGGAGCAACCAAGAAGTACGATGTCATCATCTCGGAGATTGGTGGTACGGTTGGCGATATTGAGTCATTGCCCTATATCGAGTCTGTTCGTCAGTTGCGAAACGAGCTGGGCTATCAAAACTCGTTGCTTATTCACCTTGCGTGGGTGCCTTATATGGCCGCTGCTTGTGAGATGAAGACCAAGCCGACACAGCACTCAGTCAAGGAGTTGCAGTCGGAGGGTGTGCAGCCCGATGTGCTGGTATTGCGTGCCGAGCAGAGCCTGGCTGAAGATGTTCGCCGTAAGGTGGCTCTGTTCTGCAATGTTACTCCTGACGCTGTTGTAGAGTCTATTGATGTTCCTACAATCTACGAGGTGCCATTGCGTATGCACGACCAGAAGCTCGACGATGTTATCTTGCGTAAGTTGGGTATCAACAATGCGGAGGAGCCCAACCTCAAATCGTGGAGTGAGTTTGTCGATAAGATCAAGAACCCGAAGTATAAGGTTGAGATCGCATTGGTAGGTAAATATACCGAGTTGCCCGATGCTTATAAGTCTATCAACGAGTCATTCATCCATGCCGGAGCCATTAACCACAGCAAGGTTAAGGTAATCTATGTCGCAGCCGAGGAGGTTACTGCGGATAGCGTAGCCGATAAGCTTGGCTCTGTGTCGGGTATCTTCATTGCTCCCGGCTCTGGTACACGCGGTTTTGATGGCAAGATGGTGGCGGCACGCTTTGCTCGCGAAAATAATATTCCTCTCTTCGGAGTAGGTCTGGGCTTGCAGGCTGCCGTTGTTGAGTTTGCTCGCAATGTTCTGGGTATGCAGAGTGCTCATTCGAAGGATTTGGATGCCAAGACCAAGAATCCCGTTATCGACCTTATGGAGGATAAGAAGAAAGTTTCGGAGAAGGGTGGCACAATGCGTCTTGGAGGCTATGACTGCCTTTTACAGAAGGGCTCGGCAGCTTATGCCGCTTATGGCCAGGAGCAGATTGTGGAACGTCATCGTCATCGTTACGAGTTCAATGAGGCCTACCGAAAGCAGTTTGAGGATGCTGGTATGGTTGTTACGGGTGTGAATCCCGAGACCGGCCTTGCCGAGGTTTTGGAGTTGAAGAACCACCCCTGGTATGTCTGCGTGCAGTATAACCCCGAATATAAGAGTACGGTAGCAACGCCGGCTCCGTTGTTCGTGGCATTTGTTGATGCAGCATTGAAGTATCAGGCGGCACACGCAGCCGATGCGAAAACAGAGTAGTTGAATTTTAATTATAGGAAATGGATAAGAAAACGATTATCGGAGTTGTACTTATGGCAGCCATCTTCATTGGCTATGTAATGTATAACTCCAAACAACAAGCTGAATATCAGGAATCATTACAGAAAGCTCAAACGGAGCAGGCTGCCATAGAGGCAGAGGCGGCTGCCGAGCAGGCGGCGATGCAGGCTGCGGCCGACACATTGTCAAAGGAGCAGATTGAACTTATCGAGCAGCAGCGTCAGACCGAGATGTTTGGCGAGTATCTGGTGGCGGCACGCGGTGTTGAGGCTCAGTCTTTCACGATGAGCAACGACTACCTGACCGTAGATTTCACCACACGCGGTGGTATGATGTCGAAGGTGACGCTGTCGGAATATACCAAGTATGCTCCAAAGGGAGAACGCAACGAGCAG
>JAFNXQ010000098.1 GCA_017383445.1 Alistipes sp. | reverse complement strand
GTGTGTTGCCTATCACTGAAGCCTACAACTCAATCATGAACACCTTGAAGCCTGTAACAGGAGGTACCGAGTTTGATGCTACAGAGGAGAATATCCAGTCGCGTATTCGTACTGTGTTGCTCATGGCGTTGCAGAATAAGGATGGTTATATCCTGCTTAATTCGTCAAACAAGAGTGAGAATGCTCTGGGCTGGTGTACGTTGTATGGCGATACTGCCGGTGCTTTCAGTCCTACGGGCGACCTCTATAAAAGTGAGATTTACGACCTGGCACGCTATATCAACTCGTTGCTGGGTGACGTGATACCTGACAATATCTTTAACAAGGAGCCGTCATCGGAGTTGCGTCCCAATCATAAGGATAGCGATATCCTGCCTCCATACGAGGTTGTAGATGCAATCTTGTATCGTATGATTGAGAATGGTGAGCACCGCGAGGAGATTATCAATGCAGGTTTTGACTCGGAGGTTGTGGAGAAGATTCACACTATGGTTATGCAGAACGTGAAGAAGCGTTATCAGTATCCTCCCGTGTTGCGTCTTTCGACAAGCTCGTTCCGTCACGAGGTGTTGTTCCCGCTGGTGAATAAGTACGGATACTAATCTGTTGAAAATCATTTGTTCAGATGGTTGCAGGAGCAATAAAACATTCCGGCGAGGTAATTCGTGTTGAGAAGTCGGTAGTCTATGTCAAGATGACCGTAGGCAGTGCTTGTGCATCGTGTCACGCCCGTACGGTGTGTGGTGCCGGCGAGTCAGCCGAGAAGGTTGTGGCTGTGCATACTGTTACAGCAGCGGATTATCAGGTAGGAGATAGTGTTGAGGTTGCTCTTCAACAGCGATCTATGGGTATCAAGTCGGTCGTATTGGCCTATGTGGTACCTTTAATTGTATTATGTGCGGTGCTGCTCGGAGCCGTTGCTGTGGGTGTCGGTCAGGGCGTTGCTGCACTGCTCTCGCTGGTTGGCGTGGCGTGTTATTACGCTGTGCTTTATCTGTTGAGAGGCCGAATGGAAAATACTATAAAATTCATAATAACAAAACAAACAAAATGACAGTATTACTATTTACAATTCTGACACTCAGTGTTCTGGGTATCTTGTCGGCTGTCATCCTTTACTTCGTTGCCAAGAAGTTCAACGTTGAGGAGGATCCTCGTATTGACGATGTCGAGAAGATGCTGCCCGGAGCAAACTGTGGTGGTTGCGGATTTGCCGGTTGTCGTGCTATGGCAGAGGCTATGGTGCGTGAGGATGACATATCCTCACTATTTTGTCCGGTCGGCGGAGGTGATTGTATGAAGCAGATTGCTGCGTACCTCGGCAAGGTAGCTCCCGAGAAGGAGCCTACTGTGGCTACGGTGCGTTGTGGTGGTGTTTGTGCAAAGCGTCCCCGTACCAACACTTACAATGGTGCCAAGAGCTGTGCCGTTGCATCATCGTTCTATGTGGGTGAGACCGCTTGTGCTTTTGGTTGCTTGGGCTATGGCGATTGTGTTGAGGCTTGTGCCTTCGATGCTATCAAGGTTAATCCCGAGACAGGTATCGCCGAGGTTGATGCCGATAAGTGTACCGCTTGTGGTGCTTGTGTGAAGGCCTGCCCGAAGAATATCATTGAGCTTCGCAAGAAGTGGCCGAAGAATCGTGCCGTATTCGTAAGCTGCGTATCAAAGGATAAGGGAGCTGTTACGATGAAGGCTTGCAAGGCGGGCTGTATCGCTTGTGGCAAGTGTGCGAAGGTGTGTGCTTTTGACGCTATCACCATCGAGAATGGCGTTGCCTATATCGATTCGCAGAAGTGTAAGTTGTGCCGCAAGTGCGTGAATGAGTGTCCTACGGGTGCTATCGTGTTGCGTGGTATGGAGCCCCTGCCAAAGGAGCCAAAGGCCCCCGCTGCGAAGCCCGCAGAGAAGGCTGCGACACCCGTGGCAAAGCCCGTAGAGGCTGTGGCGGAGAAGCCAGCAGTTGCAGAGCAGAAAACAGAGATTAATAACGAGCAGAAATAGTATTGATTATGAAGACATTTCCTATTGGCGGTGTTCATCCGTCAGATAATAAAAAATGGAGCAACACCAAGCAGACTGAGGTGTTAGCCTTGCCTGATGTGGTCAATATCCCGCTCGGACAACATATTGGAGCACCCGCTACAGCAAAGGTGGCAAAGGGTGACAAGGTACTTACCGGTCAGCTCATAGCCGAGGCGACGGGCTTTATGTCGGCAAATATTCACTCGCCTATCTCTGGTACCGTTACTGCTGTCGATATGCAGCCTAATGGTCAGGGCCTGCGTCAGATGATGATTACCATCAAGCGTGAGGGCGATGAGTGGATGCCCGAAATCGACCGCACTGCGGAGATTAAGCGTGAGTGCAAGCTGGAGGGTGCCGAGATTATCGCAAAGATTAAGGATGCGGGTATCGTCGGTATGGGCGGTGCTACATTCCCTACACACGTAAAACTCTCTATCCCTAATGGTTGTAAGGCCGAGTACCTCATCATCAATGGTGTAGAGTGTGAGCCTTACCTTACTTCGGACCACCGCACAATGCTGGAACGTGGCGAGGAGTTGCTCATCGGTGTTGAGATTTTGAAGAAGGCGTTGAATGTCGAGAAGGCAGTCATCGGTATCGAGAATAATAAGCCCGACGCTATCGAGCATTTGCAGCGTTTGGCAAAGGAGAAGAAGTTTGCGGTGAAGATTGAGCCTTTGAAGGTTCAGTATCCACAGGGTGGTGAGAAGCAGCTTATTGCAGCTATCACAGGCCGTCAGGTGCCACCTCCTCCGGGTCTTCCCATCCACGTTGGTGCCGTTGTATGCAACGCATCCACTACGGTAGCAATCTATGAGGCGGTGCAGAAGAACAAGCCTCTTATTGAGAGAGTGGTTACAATCACCGGCCAGCAGATGAAGGAGCCTCGTAACCTCTTGACACGTATGGGTACGCCTATCTCAACTCTTATTGAGATGGCGGGCGGTCTTCCCGAGGGTGATATCAAGGTGGTTAATGGCGGACCTATGATGGGTCGTGCGATGGTCAATCTTGACTCTCCCGTTACGAAGGGTTGCTCTGGTGTTACGGTCTTTGCCGGTCAGGCAGCCAGTCGTGTCGAGGCCGACACTTGTATCAAGTGTGCCAAGTGCGTATCGGCATGTCCTATGGGTCTGGAGCCTTATCTTATCTTCCGTCTGGCTCACAAGCAGATGTGGGATAGAGTTGAGGATGAGCAGATTACAAGCTGTATAGAGTGTGGCTGCTGTCAGTACTCTTGTCCTGCGGGCTTGCCTTTGCTGGACTTTGTCCGTTTGAGCAAGCAGACTGTTATGGGTATAATTCGTGCGCGTGCTGCGGCTAATGCACCTCAAAAGTAGAAAATAAAAAAAGCAATATTATGGCAAATAAAATTTTAGTTGCTCCGGCACCCCACGTGCATAGTCCGCAATCAACCCAGTCGTTGATGCGTGATGTGCTGGTGGCGTTGATACCTGCTCTGGCAGTATCTACTATGGTGTATGGTCTGGATGTGCTGAAAGTTACGGCTATCGCTGTTATCAGCTGTATCCTCATTGAGTACCTTATTCAGAAATTCCTGCTCGGAGGTAAGACTACAATCTCTAACCTCTCGGCAGTTGTTACGGGTGTGTTGCTGGCGTTCAACCTCCCAGCGAATATCCCCTGGTGGATTATCGTTATCGGTGCGGTTGTCGCTATCGGCGTAGGTAAGATGACCTTCGGTGGTCTGGGTCGTAACCCGTTCAACCCTGCATTGGTTGGTCGTGTATTCCTGCTGATTGCCTACCCCGTGCAGATGACATCGTTCCCACAGCCTACGATGAATGGCTATGTCGATGCTTTGTCGGGAGCTACACCTCTGGCAGCCGTTAAGGCCGCAGCGGAGAAGGCTGATGGCGCTATCTCGCTGGCAAATATTGATTTGCTCAATATGTTCAGTGGTGCTATGCCCGGTTCATTGGGTGAGATTGCTGCTATGGCTCTGCTCGTGGGTGGTATCTATCTCTTGTGGCGTAAGGTTATCACATGGCATATCCCCGTATCAATTCTCTTTACAATGGCACTGTTTGCCTTTGTTGTAGCGTTGGTTCAGGGTGGCGATGCGGCTCTGCTGTATGAGTTGCCCGCATTCCATCTGGTGGCCGGTGGTGCAATGTTGGGTGCTATCTTTATGGCAACTGACTATGTAACCTCGCCTATGACCGGTAAGGGTATGATTATCTATGGTATCGGTATTGGTGCTATCACAATGATTATTCGTCTGTGGGGTGCTTATCCCGAGGGTATGTCGTTTGCAATCCTGCTTATGAACTCGGTTACTCCGTTGATTGATAAGTATGTGAAGCCCAAGCGTTTTGGTATAACATCTAAAAAATAGGAGGCCGTAGGATATGAAGAGTACACTTTTTAATATGGTTGCTGTGCTGTTTGCCGTAACTCTCATCGCTTCGGCTGGTGTGGGTGCAGTGAATATGCTTACAGCTGATGCCATTGCCGAGGCGAAGGCTCTGGCTACAACTGCGGCGGTTAAGAATGTTTTGCCGGAGTTTGATACAACCGAAGATTGGGAGCAGACTATCGACGATATGCCTATCAAAGTATATAAGGCTATAGCAGCAGATGCTGTTGTTGGCTATGCTATTGAGTCTATGACGAAGAATGGCTTCGGTGGAGCAATTCGCCTGATGGTTGGTTTCTCGACAGAGGGTAAGATCTTGAATGTAAATGTCCTGGAGCAGAAGGAGACTCCGGGTCTGGGTACCAAGATGTGTGACGAGGGTAATGTCCTCTTTGCGAGCATCAAGGATCAGGACCCTGCCCAGATGCAGTTCTTTGTTAAGAAGGATGGTGGTGACTTGGACGCTTTGACAGCGGCTACCATATCATCACGAGCATATTATGAGGCTGTTAAGCGTGCACACGAGGCGTTCTTGGTAGCAAGTGGTGCCAAGGCTACGGCCGATGGTGTGTCGGGTGCTACGGCAACTGCTGACGCTGCGGCAACAACTGATGCTGCTGTTGCGACTGATGAGGCTGCAACCGCAGAGGAGAATGTAGAGGGTGCAGAGGCACAGAAAGGAGGCGAAAATGAATAAGTTGAAGATTATTACCGACGGTATTCTTAAAAATAACCCTACATTCGTGCTGGTGTTGGGTATGTGTCCCACGCTGGGTACAACCACCTCTGCTATGAATGGTATGGGTATGGGTGTTGCGACAATGGCGGTTTTGATTATGTCAAACCTCGTCATCTCGCTTATCAAGAACTTTATCCCCGATAAGGTGCGTATTCCGGCATTCATCGTCGTTATCGCATCGTTCGTAACAATTATCGAGATGTTGATGCAGGCCTATGTGCCTTCGCTTTACGCATCACTCGGTGTGTTCATTCCGCTTATCGTAGTGAACTGTATCATTCTGGGTCGTGCCGAGGCTTTCGCATCAAAGAATGGAGCATTTGACTCTGTGCTGGATGGTATAGGTATCGGTTTGGGCTTTACCATTGCCTTAACGATTATCGGTGCTGTACGTGAGTTGCTGGGTAGCGGTGCTATCTTTGGTTACTCGTTTGGCGTGGCCGACTATATGCCTTTGGTATTTGTTCTGGCTCCGGGTGCTTTCCTTGTATTGGGATATTTGATGGTGTTGTTTAACAAAATTGCTAAGAGATAGTTATGGAACTTTCATATTTTGCGATAATCATTGGTGCAATCTTCGTCAATAACGTTGTCTTTGCACAGTTCTTGGGTATCTGTCCCTTCCTGGGCGTTTCGTCGAAGGTCGATACCTCGTTGGGTATGGGTGCTGCCGTAACTTTCGTGATGGCGTTGTCATCTGTGGTGGCGTGGCTCATTCAGGAGTATATCTTGGTGCGTTTCGGCATCGAGTATATGCAGACCATTGTCTTTATCCTCGTTATCGCCGCTTTGGTGCAGATGGTTGAGATTATCTTGAAGAAGGTGTCGCCTTCGCTTTATCAGGCGTTGGGTATCTTCCTCCCGCTTATCACTACCAACTGTGCGGTTTTGGGTGTTGCGATTCTGATGATTCAGAAGGAGTTTGACCTGCTTCAGAGCTTCGTCTATTCGGTATCTACCGCTGTGGGCTTTGCTATCGCTTTGGTGCTGTTTGCAGGTATTCGCGAACGCTTGGAGCTGGACGGCGTACCGGCGGCTATGAAGGGTGTCCCCGTGGCACTTATCGTGGCAGCAATCCTCGCTATGGCCTTTATGGGCTTCTCTGGCTTGGTATAATGTTGTTATACGAATAGAATGTTTAGATTGGGTAACCCGCTGTGGGTTACCCAATTTTTTTCTTCCATAAGCGTGGCTTATACTCCATTCAAATCTTTTTATCGTTTTTATGGTTGCGGCGTGAAATGATGTATTACTTTTGCAATAGAGAAAGATGAACAATTAAAAACAAACAATAAAAACTTTAAGATTATGGATAAGTACACTTGTATTCCTTGCGGTTGGGTATATGATCCCGCAAAAGGCGACCCCGAGAATGGTATAGCACCCGGCACATCGTTTGATGACCTTCCCGAAGACTGGGCCTGCCCCATCTGCGGTGCCGACAAAACTCAATTTGAGAAGGAGTAACAACCCGATTTTCGACATAAAAAACAAAAAAGAAGCTGCACCCCATAACGGAGTGCAGCTTCCCTTCATTAAAACCTAACCTTTTTATATATACTTATCGCATATCGATAAGTGACTTTACATTCTGATTGAACTCCTCGGCATCATTCAACGCCTCCAAAGTCAGATGCATACGGTAACGCCAATAGTGGTTGGGGTTGGCCGGTACATTGATTCTCTCGGCATCGGGGTCGTTGCGACGCAGCTTTTCGTCAATCGCCAACCAGTCCTGCAACGGCAGAATAGCCAGCATCGAGCCCGAGGTCATATGCAGTTCGAGGATACGGCGAGCCGTATAGCCCGACATCTCCCACTCGGCACCGCCGCCAAAGCCCAGAATATTGTTCCAGTAACGCTGACGCAACTCCGCATCCTCACGCCACCAACCACGAATGGTTGCCATATCGTGAGTCGAGGTAGCTGCCACCGAGAGGTAGGGATACTCCCACGTGTAGGCGAAATCTACGCCCGTATCCTTCGGCATACGCTGAATCTCCAGCGAGAGGATACGCTGTGACGACATCACATCGGGCACGCATGCAGGAATCATACCAAGGTCCTCGCCACAGGTGAGCATCGATGACGAAGCCATCAGGGCCGGCAGACGCTTCATGGCACAATCACGCCAGAAGTCGTTGTGGCGACGATAGTAGAAGTCGTCGTGAATACGCATAAAGGCGTCCTTCGCCTGATCGCTGAGCCACTGGAAATGCTCGGTCTTGTAACCCTCGATGCGGGGGAAGTAACGGCCCGGCTCATAGGGGTATTCCAGGAACAATGCATTGGCTGACGACATATCACGCGACACGTGCTCCTCGATATTGAAGCCCCAGCCCGGGTTGAACGAGTAAATCTCCTCGGCAGTGTAGGGCTTCGATGGGTTGAAGTGACCCAGAATAGCACTCACAGCGTCGAGAGGTACCTCCCAGATGCGGAAGAAGCCCAGGATGTGGTCTATGCGGTAGGCATCGAAGTAGCGAGCCATCTTGCCCAGGCGTGAGCACCACCATGCGTAGCCGTCCTCGGCCATCTTATCCCAATTATATGTCGGGAAGCCCCAGTTCTGACCATCCTCGGCAAAGGCATCGGGTGGAGCACCGGCCGACATTGTCGTATTGTAGAGTTCGGGGGCACACCACACATCAACACTGATAGGCGACACGCCGATAGGTATATCACCCTTCAACGCCACGCCCTTTGAGTGCAGGTAGTTGCGAACCTCCACCAACTGCATATCCAAAAGATACTGCACAAAGCCGTAGAAACCTACCTTGTCGGCACTCTTCTTGGCATAGGCTGCAACCTTCTTCTTGTCGTAGGCTTTCAGCTCCTTCCACTGCGAGAAACGGCAGGTGCCGTACTTGTCACGCAGCACGCAGAATACCATATATGGCAGGAGCCAATCTTCGCTCTCCTTGTAGAAGGCTGTATAGCCCTCTGTTGCCAGCACAGCGGCTCCGCACAAAGCGTAAACCTCGTGCAGGAACTCGGTCTTTAGCTTCATCACGGCCTCATAATCTACCACCTCCATCTCGTTGAGCTCGGCACCGAGCACGGCATATCGTTTCAGCGTGCTGCGCAGCTGACGTTTTGTCGCAGCGTCGGCCACCTTTGCACACTCTTCAACAACCGCAGCAGGGTTGATGTAGAGCAGGTGCAGGGCGAAAGATGATACAGCGTTATAGGGGTATGAGTCCTTCCATGTGCCTGTCGAGTTGGTGTCGTTCACGGGTAGGAGCTGAATCACCGACATACCTGTTGCAGAGGCCCAGTCGGCCATCTTCTTCAGGTCGGTAAACTCGCCACAGCCCCAATCCTCCTCGCTACGCAACGAGAAGACGGGAATTGCCACACCGGCACCCTTCCAGCGACGACGGCTATCTCGCAGACGAAGGTCGCGAATGACGGTCAGCTTGGTGCCAGAGTGGGGGATATAACGATTTGCACCCTCCTCAAAACGCTTCAACGTGAGTGTTGCAGCATCCAGAATGACGAATTTATACTCCGAGCCGGCTACACTTGCAGGCAGGCATGCACTCCATACGGGAGCTTCGGCGTCGTTCATTATGACAACATCCTTGGCATTCCACTCGCCAAGAGCCTTGTGTGAGCCAAGTACGCCCAATAGCTCATCGGTTGTAATGGTGGGAGCCTCCACCTGCAATACTACGCCACTCTTCGCACTCTTTGCCTTTGCTCGCTTCACGCGGCGGAATACGCCATCGGTGAAGAGTGTCGAGTAGAAAGGCTTGTCGGCGGGCACGTCGTGCCAGCAGTCGAAGATGGTAGTCTTGTCTGCACCCACAACCTTGTGAGGGCCAAGCTCCTCGCTACGGTGGAGTGAGCCATCGGTACCACGCAACTCGTAGTGGTAGGTCGTGCCTGCCTCCACATCAAGCAGCAGCGACCAGTCACCATAAGCACCGCGAGCCATGGCAAACTCTCCGATATTGTCGATGACGATGTATATCTGCTCATCATCACCGGCAAAATACTCTATATGAAAAATTACATTCATTGGTTATTTGTTTTGGTTATAATTTCTTACGTCTGTTCAAATAATATCTCCTATACAAATATAGGTAAAACATTTGAGATTTTTTAGCTGTATTTATGCTTTTTTGCTGAATGGCAAGATTGGGGTGCTGTGTGGCAGGATGAGGGGCGTGAGTTGCAAAAAAATCCCGCAAGGTTACTTGCGGGATTTGTGTTTCAAACGGGGTCTTAACCGTTAGATGATGTTGAATGCAATCTCCATCATATTGGTAAAGCTGTTCTGGCGTACCTCGGCCGTAGTTGCCTCGCCTGTTACCAGCGAGTCAGAGATTGTGCAGATGCAGAGTGCCTGATTGCCACTGCGTGCAGCATTCATATAGAGTGCCGCAGCCTCCATCTCAACAGCCAGAACGCCCATCTTCTGCCAAGCCTTCCAGCCCTCGGCATCGTCGCCATAGAATACATCGCTTGCCAGGATGTTACCCACCTTGTAGCGGATACCAAGCTCCTCGGCCTTCTCGACAGCCTGACGAGCCATCTCAAAGTCGGCGATAGGAGCAAATGTGCCGGGAAGCTTATACTGTGCAGCGTAGTTCGAATCAGTGCAAGCACCCATACCAATCACTACATCGCCAATGCGGAGGTCGGGGTGGAAAGCACCAGCCGAGCCTGTGCGGATGATACGCTTCACGCCGTAGAAGTTGAACAACTCGTAGGTGTAGATACCGATTGAGGGGATACCCATGCCGTGTCCCTGAACCGATACTCGCTTGCCCTTATATGTGCCTGTGAAGCCAAGCATACCGCGTACGTTGTTGTACTGAACGGGGTTCTCAAGGAATGTCTCGGCCATAAATTTAGCACGCAACGGGTCACCTGCCATAATCACTCTTTCGGCGATTTCGCCCTCTAATGCCCCAATGTGGGGTGTAGGTAATTTTGCCATAATCTCAATATTTTTTACAAATTATCTTTCTCAATATCCTTGAAATATTTGTAGGTATTCACCTTCAACTCGCCGACAGCCGGCTCGTCGCATACAAGGATGCCCTTGGGGTGGAGCTGTAATGCTGTAATGGTCCAAGCGTGTGATACGCTGCCCTCGACGCACTGCTGTACGGCACGAGCCTTCTTGTGGCCCAGAGCCAATACCAGCACCTGCTTTGCTGCACATACTGTGCCTACGCCCACTGTCAAAGCCAGCTTCGGAACCTTGTTCACATCGTTATCGAAGAATCGTGAGTTTACGATGATAGTATCCTCCGTGAGGGTCTTGATGCGTGTGCGTGAGTTGAGTGAAGAGAATGGCTCGTTGAAGGCCAGGTGACCATCCTCACCTACGCCGCCAATGAAGAGGTCGATGCCTCCTGCTGCCTCGATACGCTTCTCGTAAGCCTCGCACTCGGCTGTAAGATCTTCGGCGTTGCCGTTCAGAATGTTTACATTCTCACGCTTGATGTCGATGTGTGAGAAGAAGTTGTTCCACATAAACGAGTGGTAGCTCTCGGGATGCTCCTCCGGCAGACCCACATACTCGTCCATATTGAACGTGATAACATTTGCAAACGACACTTTGCCCTGCTTGCAGAGGTTGATAAGCTCGGCATACATACCCAGAGGTGTTGAGCCTGTGGGCAGACCAAGCACGAAAGGTGCCGTGGTGGCGGCAGCCTTGGCGTTAATCTGTGCTGCCACATAGTGTGCTGCCCAGCGACCCGCCTCGGCAGCGTTGTTCTCGATAATTAATCTCATAGCAGATTATATTTCCATTTTAACAAATACTTCAATAGCCTGATACTCTGCCATACCCAACAAATCGTAGAGGTGGGCTGTGTTCTGTGTGCGTTCCTCGGCACGCTGCCAGAACTCGCGGCTGTCGTCGCCGGGGAAGGGAACGATATCCTTCTGTGAGAGGTGGCGATAGATGGCGTGACGTTTCTTGATAAGCTCGTCGGGACTCAATGGCACTGCCATATCGACCATGCCAATCTCCCACTCCATCCACGCACCGCGGTAGAGCCATACGACGCACTCCTTGAGCCACTTCTCTCCCTTGTCCTTCAAACGATAGAGGGCCTCCAATACAGCCTCCGTACATACGCGGTGTGTGCCGTGAGGGTCTGCAAGGTCGCCAGCCAGATATATCTGGTGAGGCTTCACCTGCTGCAAGAGCTCGGTTATAATCTCAATATCCTTATCGGTTCTCTCGCCCTTCTTGATGCCGCCCGTTTCATAGAACGGGAGGTTGAGGAAGTGTGCGTTGGTATCCTCATTCAGACCGAATGAACGCACTGCACCACGTGCTTCGGCACGGCGGATAGCACCCTTGATGTCGAGCAGGGCACGAGGCTCCGGCTCGCCCTTCTTCTTGCTGGCTATAATCTGGCGTACCTCATCCACGCGGTCGCCCATACCCAACTCGCGGGCTGTATCGAGGTGTTGAACAACAACATCGTCGTGAACGGCCACATTACCCGAAGTCTCATAGGCAACGTGTACATCGTGACCTTGCTCCACGAGGCGGATAAATGTACCACCCATCGAGATTACATCATCGTCGGGGTGTGGTGAGAAGACGATTACTCGCTTCGGGAACGGTGTTGAAGGTACGGGACGTGTCGAGTCGTCGGCGTTGGGCTTACCTCCCGGCCAGCCTGTGATGGTGTGCTGCAAGTCGTTGAAGACCCTGATGTTCACAGCATCATAACTCATACCCATCGCATCGAGCATATCGCCCAGCGAGTTTTCGATATAATCCTTGTGTGTAAGTTTCAGGATAGGTTTCTGCACCACGCTGCACAACCATACAACAGCCTTACGCATAAAACGCGGAGTCCACTCGCAGGGGCCTACCAGCCATGGAGCCTTCTTTACAGTCAGCTCGGTTGCGGCGGCATCATCCACGATAGCCTCAATGCGAGGGTGGTTCTGCAACAGCGAAGCGGGATAGAGTCGTGTGGCATCGCCCTCAACAACCTTGCTGATGACGTTGGCTTTGCTCTCGCCCCACGCCATAAGGATAATACGTTTGGCGTTCATCACGGTATTCAGTCCCAGTGTGATTGCCATCTTCGGGGTATTCTCCACACCGAAGAAGATGCTTGAACAAGCCTTGCGTGACTGATATGTGAGCTGCACCATACGAGTTACCGACTTGGCGTAAGAGCCAGGCTCGTTGAAACCAATCTGACCCTCTTCGCCCATTCCCATAATCATAAGGTCGATGTTGCGGGCCTTCTTGTCATACTCGGCACAATACTCCGACAACTCCTCAACGGGTACATTGCCGTCAATTATATGGATATTCTCCTTCTCTATATCTACGTGGTTGAGCAGCTCCTCGTGGATGTTGTAGTTACGGCTCTGCTGCTCTGTTGATTTTATGGGGTAGAACTCGTCAATGCTATAAACCTCTACATTCTTGAACGAGATGAGGCCCTGCTTGCAGCGGGCTGCCAGCTCGCGGTAGAGACCCAGTGGAGTACGACCTGTGGCCAGACCCAGTGCGAATAATCTTTTTTCTGCTGTGTTGTGCTTCGCAATGGCCTCGGTAATAATATCTGCAACGTAATTTACACCCTCTTTCTCGATATCGAAAATAGAAGTGGGAATCTTCTCGTAACGATGAATGATGTCTGTGGGGATTCCTTCCAGAATCAGACCACCATCTTTTGGTAAAGAGTATTTACTGTCCATAACGTATATTGATTTTTTGAAATTACTCGCAATTATAGCATAGCAAATCTACAATTTTTTTCGCATTTTTCCTTAAAAAACAGCTATTAAATATCCAATATATCCCAAATAATGACTTTTTTTATATCTATTTTGATATGCGGTTATTTTTTTGAACGAAAAATGTCGCTTATTTTTGGCGTCTCGAAATCTATCGAGTATCTTTGTCAAGATGAGTTTCTGCCTCTTGGTAAGAGGTGGAAATGGTGAACGAAAAAGCTTTAACGAGTAAATTACAGACAGGATATGAATCTGAAATATGGACTGGAAGACCGCCCGCAGATGGGGCAGTTGTTACTGTATAGTTTGCAATGGTTTGTGCTCTCGGTGGCTGTTGTCATTACGGCTCTCTTTATTGCCGTAGGCTCGCCTGCCGAGAAGGTGTTGTATGCACAGAAGGTCTTTGCCGTTATGGGTGTGGCAACCATCGTGCAGGTGTTGTGGGGGCATAAGTTGCCGATTGTTGTCGGCCCCGCTTCGGTCTTGCTTGTGGGAATCATCACAGCCTTGGCATCGCAGGGCGAGGCTGTCAATACAAACAAAATCTACACCGCCATACTGATTGGAGGTGTGGCTGTGGCTATGCTCTCGGTAGGCCGCACTCTGGAACGCATACAACGCATATTCACGCCGCGTATCGTGGTTGCTATTCTGATGCTCATCTCCTTCACGCTGGCTCCGACCATTAAGAATCTGATATTCCCTGCGGGAGATGAGGCCCGACACATCTTCGGTCTGTGGTTTACCCTTGCCGCCATACCGCTTATGTCGTTTGCGGCGGCTCGCTGGCGTGGCGTTACAAGCTCGCTGCTTGTGCCGCTGGCTCTGCTTATAGGTTGCATAATCTACTACGCCATCTATGGCGGTTACGGTGAGGTTTTTGACCGCTATTCGGCGTCGGAGGGTAGCCTGCTTATCCCTGCATTGGAGTTTGACGGCGGTATTATCGTTGCATTCCTGTTCTGCTATGTTGCGCTGCTTATCAACGATATAGGCTCAATTCAGTCGCTGGGTGCTATGCTCGGCACGCCCGATATCGAGAAACGAAATCGTCGAGGTGTGGGTCTTACCGGTGTGATGAATATCGTGTCGGGAGGTCTGGGCGTTATTGGTCCTGTGAACTTCTCAATGTCACCGGGTGTTATCGCCTCGTCGTCGTGTGCCTCTCGCTTCGCTATGCTGCCTGCGGGTATGGGACTTATCGTCTGTGCCTTTGTGCCGTCGCTGATTGCCGTCCTCTCATCAATTCCCGATACCGTTATCGGCGTGATACTGCTCTACCTTATGGGTACGCAGCTCGCTGCCGGCTTCCATATGATGGCTACAAATGGCTCGGTTGTGAGTTTCCACGATGGACTTATTCTCGGTCTGCCCGTTATGATGTCGCTGCTCTTCTGCATCGTACCTATGGATGTGATACCGTCACTTCTGAGACCTATCATCGGCAACGGCTTTGTAATGGGAGTGATTACGATACTCTTCCTGGAACACGTCGTATTCCGCAAGAAGAAATAGTTACACGCCTTTGCAATAACAAAATAGGCTGCCCACATGCGGACAGCCTATTTCTATTTTTTTTGCTTTAGCTTTACTTGCGAACAACCTCGTGTCCGAAGGGCAACAGGGCAAGCAACATCAGCTTGAAGTGCTGCATACCGAAAGGAATACCAATGATTGTGATGCAGAAAACCACACCCAGTGCAAGGTGAGAGAGTGCCACCTCAATACCGCCGAAGATAATCCACAGCACGTTCAGGAAGATTGACAGACAGCCCATAGGCTTCTCCTTCTGCACAACCTCGCCACCGAAGGGCCACATAGCAAATGTACCCAACTTCATAATCTGCACACCAAAGGGAATACCGACAATGGTAAGGCACAATATCAAACCTCCGAAGATATATACCAGACCGAGCAGAAAACCTCCGAAGATAAACCAAATAAGATTACCAATTAGACTCATAATTCTCTGTTTTTTAATGTTAAGTACTCCCAAATGTAGTACTTTTTTGTCTTTTTGCAAATTTTTTTGGTCGGTGTGGCAGTCTGCCGGAGAAAATATTTGCCGTCAAGGCTCTATTTAACACTCTGCTTTTGTGATGGTTGTGTGGTTGTGACCTTTCGCTTTACGCTATTCTTCTCCTTTGATGGTTTTTTGTCTGATGTCGGCTCTTTTTGCTCCGATTTTATCGCTTTTGACTCCGTGTCAGGGTATAGACATTGCCCCTCGCCCACACTCTGGCTCGCAATGCGTCGTGAGAGTATAAGCTCCGCTATCATAAGGTTTGTGCGGTCCTTATCCAACGAGAAGGCGACCTCAATTTCGGCAGGATAGACTCGTTTGTAACGCTTGATAAATGCCATGACATTGGCTATCGAAGGCCCTACGCGGCGAGGCTTTATCTTGCCCGATGAGAGGCGTGAGATGACGGTGTGGAAGGTGGCCAGATTCTGGTAACCGCCCAGAATTATGTTCGTATGACCATCCTTTATCAGATATGACGGGAATCCCGTTATTCCGTTGCGGCGGCACTTCATCCTGTCCTGCATAAAATCGGCCTGTGCCGTGCCATAGGTGTAGTGGTCGATAAATTGAGCAGCTCCGAGCCCAGCCTCGGCGGCCAGCTCTATGAGGACATCCATCTGCGATGTGCGTCTTCCTTCGGTGAAGGTGGCTTCGCGTATGCGGCGTAGGAACAGCTTCGCTTTGTCGGCGTCTATTCGCTTTGCCGCCTCGTAGGCTATATTTTGCGGGAAACTCGATCTGTATTGCTTGGAGTAGAGGTGTAGCGGGTGATTGCTGACGGGCATACCGTGTCTATCGGCTGCCGCTGCCCACATCTTTGATATGCGGTTGTTGGCCTGGTGAATGACCCAGTCGGTGGGGCCCTCGATGTCGAACAGCGTGGTTATGTCCTCAACCAGGCCACCCATAATAAACTCGATGGCTATCTTATCTCCATACAGAAAGTCCAGAGCCCGCAGCACAGGCTCGTTGCCCCAACACCAGATGCACGTGGGGTCGGTAAATTGATAAATTGTTATTTTGCTCATGTCGGTTGTGTTTTGTCGCGTAGGCACAAAAAGTGAGCCAATGCTTTGTGATGTAGCCCTCTGTCGGGATATAAGCAGCAGATATTTTCAAGTTTGCCTAAAAAGTTGTATTTTTACAACCGAAATAGAGTATTGACTCGTAACCGCTAAAATAATTTTATCTGAAAATGAGATACTTGATAGTTACCCCCACCGAGAGAGAGTACCGCAATATGACCTCAGCACTGGCCGTATGCGGCGAGTTGCACAACAGCTATACCGTAATTCGTACAGGTGTTGGCAAGGCTCTGTCGGCAGCCTCTACGGCACGTGCTTTGGAGGGTGGAAAAGGAGAGTTTGACCGCATCGCCGTAGTCGGCTATGCTGCCTCGACCGTAGGTCGTGAGAGGGGTGAGGTTGTTGCACCACGCGTGGCTCGTTACCACGATAGCCGTGTGCCGGGTGATTTCGTACCCGAATTGACCGAGCCGTACCCTCTGCTTGGCCACGATGACGCTGTGGTATGGACGGGCGATGCCTTTGTCAATGCAGATATGATCGCCGAGATAAAGACCCGCTTTGGAGTCTCTTCGGGTCTGTTTGATATGGAGGCTACGGCTATATGTCAGGCAGCAGAGATCTTCGGCGATATCCCCGTTGTTGTGGTTAAGATGGTGTCTGATGTCCCCGAGGCCGGCGATTCAGAGTGCTCGTATGACGATTTCGTGAATGCTCACACCGACTTCGGCTGCTTTGTGGATTATCTCGAAAATCTGAAATAAAAAGTATGTTTAAGGAGATTGCTGTCGGGCTGTTGCTGCCCTTTATAGGTACGTCGCTTGGTGCTGCTATGGTCTTTTTGTTGAAGGACCAGATAGCCTCGTGGTTGCAGAAACTGCTGCTTGGCTTTGCTTCGGGAGTGATGATGGCGGCCTCGGTGTGGTCGTTGCTTCTGCCGGCTATGGATATGGCGGCCGAGAGTGGTGGTGTGGTGTGGTTACCTGCTGTTGTAGGTTTCCTGGCAGGAATGTTCTCGCTACTGTTGTTCGATACGCTTGTTCCGCACCTTCATCTCGATTCGCAGGAGCCCGAAGGCGTAAAGAGTGGTCTGGGGCGTTCCACGATGCTCTTCCTGTCGGTTACGCTGCATAACATACCCGAGGGTATGGCCGTAGGTGTGGTTCTGGCAGGTGCTCTGAATGGCAGTGCCGGTATGACCGTGGCAGGTGCGTTGGCTTTGTCGCTGGGTATTGCTATACAGAACTTCCCCGAAGGTGCAATTGTCTCTATGCCGTTGAAGGAGAGCATAGGCAGCCGCTGGAAATCGTTTTGCTATGGTGTCGCTTCGGGCGTAGTAGAGCCACTTGCAGCTCTTTTAACCATACTCCTCATCGAATGGATTGAGCCTATATTGCCATTCCTGCTCGCCTTTGCTGCGGGTGCTATGATATATGTGGTTGTGGAGGAGTTGATACCCGAGTCGCAGGAGGGGCATCACTCAAACATCGCAACCATTGGCGTTGCGATAGGTTTTGCACTTATGATGTTGCTGGATGTAGCTTTGGGATAGGCTTGACTCCGACAAACGTCGCTACATATCCTCTGACGAAGCCTCCGCTTGGAGGCTTTGTTCTTCTATCTTCTCTATGGCACTGTTTATAGCCTCGATGAAGGCATCTCTCTCTCGACACGAAAGGATGATGCGGTCGTCATATATGTCGGTAATCTCCACGAGGTTATCCCACTCCGAAGTGTATAGCGTCACCACCTCAAACTCCTTGAAGTCGATGAACTTGCCATAGTTGCCGAAGAAACCGACGGCTCCAAATATGGGGAACAGGGGCCGCAGCTCCCGTCGTGACAGCTTACGGACTGCGACAATCTCCTTAATATCGATGATTGTAACGTCGCTGATGCAGAAGATCGACAACTCGTCATCTGTTATCTCTATGCGGCGAGGTATTGACAATATCATCAGGGCTGTGATGGCTGCGACCAGCGAGATAAACCACGCCGAGAAGAAGCCTCCCTTGTAAAAGAGGAATATAGCCGCTGCACTCGCGATAAATATGACTATCGTGAGTATGGAGTATGTGACTGTCCGGCGGTCGGTCTTATAGTTGAATGTCTGCATCGTCACAATTTATAATCGCCTCGGCAAACGAGATATCTTCGGGCGTAGTTATCTTTATGTTGGTGCGTTCTCCCTCGCAGATATGCACTTTCGCTCCCGCCTGTTCAACCACCGAGGCATCGTCGGTGAAGGCTGGCGAGAACGGCTGCGTGTAGGCCTGTCGTAATACTGCAGCCTGAAATACCTGCGGAGTCTGCACCAGTCGCAGAGTGCTGCGGTCGATGATTTGCGACTCATTGCCATCTATCACGCGGCACGAGTCGGCAGGAGCAATGGCGGGTATTACCGCCTCGTGGTTCTCGGCTGCGAGTATCAGGCTGATGATTAGTCGTTTCGAAACCAGAGGGCGTACGCCGTCATGCACGGCGATATACTTTACCTCGTCACTCAATGCCGCAAGACCTGCTGCAACCGAATGGAATCTCTCCTTACCACCGGCCACAACACGATGTTGTGCGACATCAAATCGTGCCGAGAGGTTGTTCCATAGCGGAATATACTCCTCCGGTAGCACGACCACAATCTCGGCTGCGGGCAATGCTTCTCGCATACGATTAATCGTGTGTACGAGAATAGGGTTGTTCCCCAACATCATAAATTGCTTGGGCAGCGAAGCTCCCATACGGCGACCCACGCCGCCGGCAACGATTATTACTGCTGTCTGTGCCATATCAGTTTCTTGCCAAATCCGAGAGTGTTATCCGTAAGTTTCATCATGTCGGCTTCCAGACGCCATAGTGTAAGGTCTGCTACCACGGCATAGGGGAAGCGTTTGAGATATAGTGTCTTGTCGCTATCTGTGGCTCGTCCGACCTGTCCCGTTATTTGCAAGCCCTGCACGCGACCTACGATGCGTGTCTCCAACACGACAGAGGCTGCCACGCGACTATTCTGCAACATCATCGCAGCGTGGTGTGTTGTATTGTCGGAGGTGAAGATAAATGCTCCCGAGGTTTTGTCGTAGGCGTAAAAAACATTACAGCAGTAGGGCTCGCCATCTGCGGTTGCCGTTGCCAGGGTCAGAACGTGATGCTTGGCAATGAATTTACCTATTCGGGGGTCTATCTCTGTCATAGCGGTTACTCTTTTGTAGTTGTCGCAGTTGTTTCTGTCGCAGTTGCAGAAGCCTCTACGATAGTGGTGTCTGCCTTGGGCAGAACTATGCTGTCAAGCTCCGTTACAATCATATCCTCGGACGCTGTGCCGTTCAACTCGGCGATTATGCGGTCGCGTATATGCTCAAACTTCGCACGATTCTCCTTCTTGATAGGCTCTGACGGTTCCTGTGGTACGGTCAGAGGGTTGATAGCCTTGCCATTCTTCCAGATGCGGTAGTCAAGGTGCGGGCCCGTTGATGTGCCGGTGCTGCCCACATAACCGATGAGCTGACCCTGCGATACGCGAGTACCCTGCGAGATGCCCTTTGCGAAGCGGCTCAGATGCAGATAGCCCGTTACGAGGTTGCCGGCGTGCTTGATTTTAAGCGTGTTGCCGCCGCCACCGCCCCAGCCTTTGAATGTAACGACACCGTCAGCCACAGCGTGTACGGGAGTGCCTTTTGGTGCGGCATAATCCACGCCCAGATGGGGACGATACACGCGATGTACGGGGTGCAGACGTGCGTATGAGAAACGCGAACTGATACGGCTGAACTTCAATGGAGCTTTCAGCAACTGCTTACGCAGTGAGGCTCCGTCATACTCCCAGTATTTGACCTTATCGTCCTGCTTGAACGGAATAGCATAGACATCTTTTCCTGCGTGGGTGAACTTTGCACCCCAGATGCGGCCTATGCCGACATGCGTGGTGTCGATAAGTTTCTCGTCGTAGATTACCGTGAAGCAATCACCCTGCTGTATGCCGAAGAAATCGACCGTCCACTGATATATATCCTCCAGCTCTGCTGCAAGTGCGTAGGGCAGGCTGTCTCGCATAATGGCACCCCACAGCGAAGAGTCGATAGTTGAAGAACGACGCTGACGACGAAGAGTAACCTCCTTCTCGCCTGTGGTGATGCTCACCGAGTCACCCTTAAATCCAAATACAACATACTCCACCAGATCCTTCTCATAAACGAGATAGTCCAACCGGCCTACGGGGATGGAGTCGGCTGTGAGAGAATCGGTTGTCAGGAATGCCGTATAGGGACGGTCGGCACGAATCTGTCGCAGAGGAAAAACCTCGCGTGAAGCCTTGTCCAGACGGTCTATCGTGTAGGCCGACACGCCGTAGCGGTTGAGTATTGTGCCCAGCGTTTCACCCTGTTTGATTTTGTCGGTTTCGATGCGGTAGTCATCGGCGATGATGCCGTAGAGGATGGTGTGCTGCTCCTCCGCCACCGCCTCTTTTTCTGATGTTCTGTTGCAGCTGCAAACAACGGTTGCAGCGAATAAAATGGTGTAAAAAATCAATCTCTTCATAACAAGACAAAGTTACAAAAAATAAGTTATAGGCTGGTAATATTAACGAAAAAATAGAGTGAAATAGTGAGCAAAAGAGTGAAAAACGAGATTTATGTTGGATATTTGCAAATAATTTTATATCTTTGACAAGATTGTATGGTGTCGTAATCAAACGATTGCCTGCAACAGAATGAGTAGAGTTGCGAAAATTATGAAATTTTTGTTGAAAATACTTTCGGGCTTTTATTATTTGGCGATAAAATTTCGCCATTGGCTGTTCGATTGTAACATACTCAAAAAGCAGACTTTCAGGACTCCGATAATATGTGTCGGTAACATCACTGTCGGCGGTACAGGCAAGACTCCTACGGCCGAAATGATTATCGACTATATGAGCAGATATTACAGAGTGGCTCTCCTCTCGCGTGGCTACGGCCGCCGTACGAAAGGTTATATGGAGGTAGAGACAAGTTCGTCATATCGCGATGTGGGCGACGAGCCGTTGCAGATAAAGCTCAAATACCCCAAGACGCTTGTTGTGGTGTGCGAGAAGAGGGTGGATGCCATACGCCGTATCGAGGAGGAGCATCCCGAAATCAATCTCATTATTATGGATGATGGTTTCCAACATCGCTATGTCAAGCCGCTGATAAGCGTCGTGGTTGTGGACTCTACGCGTCCGTTTGCCAAGGATAGCTATCTGCCTGCCGGTACTCTGCGAGATACACTCGATTCAATCTATCGTGGCGACTATTTTATCGTTACGAAGTGTTCACCTGCGATGTCGCAACTCGACCAGCGTCTGTGGCGTAAGGACTTGCAGCTGATAGCGTATCAGAAGGTCTATTTCACCCGCAACGCCTCAACAGAGGCTCTGCCGTTGTATGAGAACGAAAGAAAACTGAAGCAGGGCGACAAGGTGGTTGTAATGTCGGGTATAGGTAATCCAAGAGCATTCGTAAAGGCTTTGCGTCGTCGTTATGATATCGTTGGCAGTCTAGTATATCCCGATCACCATATCTACACGGTTGAGGATATGCAGAGTGTAGCAAAGGAGCTGGATAAACATCCCGATGCTATGCTGCTCACCACCGAGAAGGATGCGGTCAAGATGCGACGTAGCCGCCGTGTTCCCGAGATTGTGCGACAGAGGCTGTTCTATCTGCCTATGAAGATGGAGTTTATGGAGGGCTCGGATCCTGACTTCCTCGGAACGTTAAAAATGGATTTGGAAGGAAAGTTGCGAATGGATCGCACCCAGAAAAAATAGTGTAACTAATAAAAACGAAGATATGATTAATAAAGTGATTTTGGTGGGTAACGTAGGTATGGATCCCGAGGTACACACCCTTGAATCAGGAGTCAAGACGGCTCGTATTCGTTTGGCAACAACCGAGCGTTACACCGACCGTCAGACAAATGAGGTAAAAGAGATGACCGAGTGGCACACAATCAACGTGTGGCGTGGCT
>JAFNXQ010000097.1 GCA_017383445.1 Alistipes sp. | reverse complement strand
AATTTCCTTAACTTCCCTAATCTCCTAATAATCGTCACTCTGAGGAGGGCAACGCCCGACGTGAGAGTCTTTTATTGTGGCGAGGGTATCTCTCTCTTTACCACCTTTTGGTGGCAAAAGGTGGAGCCAAAACCACTGCGAGAAGTGTTGTCGGGGCATAATATGTGGTTATGCTAAAATGGATGCAAGCACTTTTACTTCGTGAAAAGGTCTCCATTTCTTAACGCACAACCCCATATTCTGCCTCTCTCCGCCACCACTTCGGTCGCAGAGAGTTTTCCCGTACGACCATACTTTATTACTTTTTTATAGGGAGTTTAGAGAATTTAGGGAATTTAGGGGCTACGCAAAAGCATCCCTAAACTCCCTAATTTCCTTAAATTCCCTATACTCCCTAACCAAAAAGCCTTCCGAAAATTTTCCGGCGAGTTGTCAACAAGCTTTTATTAATATTATTTTATTCTTTTTATATATATACTTATAAATATAATAATATATATGCTTGTTAATTGTGTCGATAACTTTTTTGAAATATTTTTTTCGACAATTTTTCTCCTCTGTAATTAACTTTTCCGGGAGAGAGAAAAGCGTTGCAACTATCTGATAAGAGTCCTTTTATTTCTCGCCGCCGAGAGCAGGAAAAATAGTTGCTGACAACTTGTAAACCACTTTATCAACACCCCGAAAACGACTTTTTATCATCAATCGACCCTCGAAAAAAGTGGATAATTGTGGCGATAACTTTTAATAAAAACCTGCATAAATATTTCACTATTCACAACCCTCAATCATTATCAGGGAGTTACTTTTTTTACGGATTTTTTTAGTAAAAAGTTATCAATATTTATCATCAAATTGTGATACAACTTATCAACACTTTTCTGCCACTTTTCGACAACTTTTCGGCTATATCAACAACCGAAAACGCTGTTGAAAAACTCTACTTTTTCAGCCACGCCACCAGCTTTGCTATGGCTCTTCCGCGATGCGATATGGCATTCTTCTCTTCGGCTGCCATCTCGGCAAACGAGCAGTCGTAGCCCTCGGGCTTAAACAACGGATCGTAGCCAAAGCCACCATCGCCCTGCTCCGAGCAGAGTATCTCGCCACGCACAATACCCTCAAAGAGGTGCTCCTCGCCGCCTGTAATGAGTGCCATAGCTGTTCGGAACTGTGCCTTGCGATTATCCTTACACTCCATATTTTTCAGCAGCAGACGCTTGTTGGCCTCGTCGTCGTGACCCTCGTCGGTGGCGTAGCGTGCCGAACGCACTCCCGGCTCACCGCCCAGAGCCTCCACCTCAAGACCCGTATCGTCGGCAAAGCAGTCGAGGCCCGTACGCTGAAAAATATATCGTGCCTTCTGCAAGGCGTTACCCTCCAGCGTGGGCTGCTCCTCGGGGATATCCTCCACGATGCCGCACTCACGCGGAGTCACAACCTCAAACTCCTCGCCCAGCAACTGCTGCACCTCGCGAAGCTTATGCTGATTGTTTGTCGCAAAAACTATCTTCATTTTCTGATTTTTTTCGTTGATATTCTGTCCATAATCACCGCCAGAGCTCCGTCGCCCGTAACGTTGCAGGCAGTGCCGAAGCTATCCATAGCTATATAAAGCGATATCATCAGAGCCTGGTCCTCGGCCGTGAATCCCAGCATCGAGGCCAGCACACCCAACGCCGCCATAATAGCTCCGCCCGGCACTCCCGGTGCGGCTATCATCGTCACGCCCAGCATCGCTATAAAGCCGAAGAACATCGCAAAATCGTACTCCAGACCCTGCATCATCATCAGAGCCAGGGCACACGCCACGATTTTGAGCATACTGCCCGAGAGGTGTATCGTCGCACACAGCGGGACGACAAAGCCCGACACCTCGTCACTCACGCCCATCTTGCGTGTCTGTGCCAGCGTAACGGGTATGGTCGCAGCCGACGACTGCGTGCCGAGAGCTGTAAAATATGCCGGAAGCATAGTCACAAGCATACGGAAGGGGTTTTTTCGTGCCACGCCGCCCGCAACGGCATAGAGCAGTATGAGCCACACGATATGCAGTGCGAAGATGACGCCTATAATCTTGGCAAAGACCATCAGCACACGCCACACCTCGCCCGAGGCGGTCATATCCATAAAGATACCGAATATATATATGGGCAGCAGCGGAATAATCACCTTTTCGATGAATTTCGTCACTATATCGCCAAACTCCTTCATTCCGCGACGCAGCACATCGCCCTCGATGTAGGCTATGCCCAAGCCGAGCATAAACGAGAGGATAAGAGCCGTCATCACGCCCATAAGTGGCGGAATCTCAATCGTGAAGAAGGGTATAATCTTCTCTGCGGACTCTGCTGCCACCTCGGTAATTTGCCCCGAGAGCAGCGAGGGGAAAAACGCCTCGCCCACACCGAAGGAGGTAAGACCCGCAACGAGAGTTGAGCCGTATGCCAGCAGCGTGGTCAGCAGCAGCATACGCCCCGCACCACGACCTATGTCGGCAATGGCAGGCGTCACAAGGCCGACGATGATAAGCGGAATGGCAAAGCCTAAAAGCTGGCTGAAAACGGCATTGAAGGTGAGGAATGTGCGTGCAAGCACCTCGGGCATCACACCACCGAGAGCCACACCGAGTGTTATGGCTACGATGATACGCGGCAGAAGACCGAATTTTAGATTTTTCATATTTTGTAATCGTTTTGCGAGAGAGGGGAATTTAGTGAAATTAAGGAGTTTAGAGATGCAGTCGAATTGTTTTACTGTGTAATCTCTAAAATCCCTAAACTCATTAAAATCTCTCTGCTCTCGCTTACTCACAATTTTGAATTTTAACCCGACACAAGGTCGGCTTTTAATTGCTCCCGCTCGGCAAAATAAGTAAACTTTCTCTGCTCTCGCTTACTCGCAATTTTGAATTTTGAATTT
>JAFNXQ010000009.1 GCA_017383445.1 Alistipes sp. | reverse complement strand
GCATCAAAGGTTTCGGTAAGTGTGCCTATCTGATTGATTTTTATCAATATGGAATTCGCACACTTTTCCATAATGCCACGCGACAGAAACTCTACATTTGTCACAAACAAATCGTCGCCAACCAACTGACAACATCCGCCTATTCGTTCCGTCAGTTTTCTCCAGCCATCCCAGTCATTTTCACTCATTCCGTCCTCGATGGAGTCAATGGGATAGCGGGATACTAACATTTCGAGATAATCAATCTGCTCATCGGATGTGATTTTACGACCCACGCTGCCTTCAAAACGAGTATAATCATAATATCCATTATCGAAGAACTCCGAAGCGGCACAGTCCAGGGCGATTGTAACATCTTTACCTACCTCATATTCTGCTCTCTCAACAGCCTCCATTATCACACTTAAAGCATCTTCCGCACCTTTTAGTGCCGGTGCAAACCCGCCTTCATCGCCCACAGCAGTACTCAAACCCCGTTTATGAAGCACACTCTTCAACGAGTGAAAGACCTCGGCTCCCATACGCAGACCCTCTGCAAACGATGAAGCACCGACAGGGCGAATCATAAACTCCTGAAAAGCTATCGGGGCATCACTATGCGAGCCACCATTTATAATATTCATCATCGGCACGGGCATAACGTAGGTATTAAACCCTCCAAGATAGCGATATAGCGGCATTCTCAGCTGTGCCGCCGCAGCCTTTGCCACAGCCATAGAGACTCCCAATATAGCGTTTGCACCCAGGTTGGTTTTTGAGGGTGTTCCGTCCAACTCGATCATACGCATATCGATACGCCGCTGCTCACATGCACGATAGCCGAGCAGTGCAGGTGCGATGATTTCGTTCACATTCTGCACGGCCTGTTTTACGCCACGCCCACAATAACGCCGTTTATTGCCATCACGCAACTCCAATGCTTCATTTTCACCTGTAGATGCTCCCGATGGCACCGAAGCACGTCCTACAATGCCTGATTCCAATACTACATCAACCTCTACTGTTGGATTTCCTCGCGAGTCCAGAATCTCGCGAGCCTTAATCTTTTGAATTTTCATAATAGTGTCAATTTTATTATACCATTGAATTTTTATTTCACATCAATCAAAAATAGTTCCAACTCATCGCTGAAACATACTTCCAACATCGCTGCACAGCAACAATGCAGCTCTGTTTTTATGGAATTTTGACTAATAAAGTGTATTTTTGCCCCATAAAATGTAATTCAGACAATATGGAAAACCAGTCGAAGGGAAATTTCGTGGCGTTGTTGCCACTTGTTATATTTTTGGGCGTATATCTTTTAGGTGCGATACTCGCAGGTGACTTTTACCAGATGCCGATCGTCGTAGCTGCAATGATAGCCTCGATATGTGCTGTCGGTATGACTCGCCAACAGACTCTCTCCGAGAGCATCGGGCACTATTCACGCGGAGCCACCGACGTTAATATTATGCTGATGATATGGATATTCGTTCTGGCAGGAGCCTTCGCCGCATCAACAAAAGCAATGGGAGCCGTGGATGCCACCGTAGCCCTGGCTCTGCAAGTCGTTCCTGAGAAATTTCTTCCGGCAGGCATCTTCCTTGCTGCCTGCTTCACGTCGCTATCCATAGGAACGTCAGTAGGAACCATTGTAGCACTGACGCCCATAGCATCGGCCGTAGCTGAGCAGACGGGGTGCAGCACGCCGTGGATTGCCGCCATAGTGGTCGGCGGTGCTCTGTTTGGCGACAATCTGTCGTTTATCTCGGATACGACAATCGCCGCAACACGCACGCAGGGTTGCTCTATGAGGGATAAATTCCGCACCAACTTCCTTATTGTAGCACCCGCGGCACTCATCACGCTGGCTATATACATCTTCTCCAATAGTCAGGAGATAATCTACACACCTCAGGCTACGGACACTGCGTGGTACACCATATTGCCATATCTGTTAGTCCTCGTGTCGGCGTTTATGGGTATGAATGTTCTTTTGGTACTCGTCTTGGGCATCTTCTCGTCGGGTATCATTGGTATTGCGTGCGGGAAACTATCACTCATCGGCTGGTTTACCACGATGGGCGAGGGCATAGGCTCGATGGGTGAGCTGATAATTATTACGATGATGGCGGGTGGTATGCTCGAAATGATAAGGGTGAACGGTGGTGTGGACTGGATAATCTCACGCCTCACAAGGCGTATAAATTCTCGTCGCGGTGCCGAGGTATCTATCGCCTCACTGGTGGCTTTTGCCGATTTGTGTACGGCGAACAATACCGTCGCGATTATCTCGGTAGGCCCGATAGTAAAGCAGATTGCCGAGAGGTTTAATATCTCGCCCCGTCGTGCTGCCAGCGTGATGGATACATTCTCCTGCTTTGTTCAGGGTCTGTTACCCTATGGAGCACAGTTGCTTATGGCTGCGGGTCTGGCGGCAATATCGCCCATCGAGATTATCTCGTATCTCTATTACCCGCTGATTATGGGCTTATGTGCAATGATTGCGATTATAATTCAGCGACCACGCTACTATAAATAAAATTATTATTACATTTGTATTTGTGTAATTGATTATTAACCTATAAATCTTAATAACTATGAAGAAAATCTTTTCTATTTTGCTATCAGTAGCTATGGCGGCTACGTTGGCATCTTGCTGCGGCGAGGAGAAAAAGGCGTGCAGCGATTGCGAGAAAATTCCCGTTGCATTGCAGCTTTACAGCCTTCGCGACAATATGGCACAGGACTTCTACGGCACGATGAAGGCTGTAAAGGAGATGGGCTACGAGGGCGTTGAGTTTGCCGGCTTGTATGGCAATGAGCCTGCACAGATTAAGGCGTGGTGCGACGAGCTTGGTTTGAATCCTATCTCTGCACACGTTCCCCTGACCGAGATGCTGGCCGATATCGACAAGGTTATCGCCGATTACAAGGCAATTGGTTGCGAGTATATCGTTGTTCCTCACGTGTCGGCAGAACGACACCCCGACGGCGAGTTGTTCGCACAGATGATTGAGGAGATTCGTTCAATTGGCGAGAAGGTGAAGGCTGCCGATATGACATTGCTATATCACAACCACGATTTTGAGTTCAAACTCACTCCGGAGGGCAAGATTGGCCTTGATGCTCTTTATGAGGCTGTTCCTGCCGACCTCTTGCAGACTGAGCTCGATTTGTGCTGGGTGAAGTATGCAGGACAGTGCCCCGTAGCGTATGTTGAGAAGTATGCCGGTCGTGCTCCCGTAGTTCATTTCAAGGATTACTACGCTGCCGGCGAGCAGACCGAGGATCCTTATGCGTTGATTGGTGTTAATGAGGGTGAGAAGAGTGAGAATACAGCATTTGAGTTCCGTCCTTTGGGTTGCGGTGTTCAGGATATTCACTCACTGCTGAAGGCGGCAAAAAAGGCTGGCAGCAAGTGGATCGTAGTGGAGCAGGATAATCCAAGCCTCGGCAAGAGTGCTATGGAGTGCGTTGCTATGAGCATTGAGTATCTCAACACAATGTGCTGCAAGGGTGATTGCCACAAAGAGCAGTGCAGCGAGGAGAAATGTGCCGCATGCGACAAAAAGGAGAGCTGTGACAAGAAGCACGAGGGCTGTTGCGACAAGAAAGAGGGTTGCCAGAAGGAGGAGCAGAAGTGCGACGAGCAGCACAAAGCCGTTTGCGAAGGCAACTGCACTGATTGCAAATAGTGTTGCGTTTTACTAATAAAACAGCCCCCGAGAATTCGGGGGCTTGTTTTTTATCCTATAATCAAATCGTCGAGTCTTACCTTTGGCACATAATGAACGCCATCGCGTCGATAGTAGGTGTGTGACTCATCAGCAGAAATCTCAACCAGCTCTATCTTCTCCTTACCTCGACCTATGGCGATGATTAACACGGGCTCAATATTGAGTTGCAGAGCCTCTTTTACGGCCTCGCGGTTGAATGCCGCAATACAAATTCCGTTAAGACCTATCTCGGCAGCCTTCAACAGCATACTCTGTGCTGATATTCCCAGATCTATATCCACATAACGGCCCGTCACATCGCTGCAAACTACAACAAAGGCATTAGGCTCCTCGCCGGCCAAAGGCAATTTCAACTCGGGCAAGGCTCCTCCCAGACGGATGTGGGGTAGCACTTTATGGGCTTCGTCTTTCAGCACGGGGCGAAAACGTAACACCTGCTGATTCATAGCTGAAGGCGTTTTTGTATTCACCTCAATAATGCGGCGGAGCTGATCTCCACGCACCTCATACGACGAATCATACCCTCTGTGACTGCGATTCTTTCGCAGCAGTTTGTCAAGTGTTATGCTCTTTTTCGTTACAGAGGGCTGACGCGTGGCCATATAATCCTCCATTTTCTTGCCCAAATAGTTGTCTGCCATAACGCCTAAAACATAAATTTGTCACTCTTTACATACACCTTGAAATGCTTCACGCTGCCCGGGGCTCCCTGCTCCATCCGTGGCAGGTACTGCACGCCACCAACGGTATGCTCTTCGCCCATGTCAATTACCACAGCGTGCGGAAACTTATCTCCCTCGTCAGAGCTCCAATAGGTCGATTCCTGCAAGTCAAACAGTTTGTCCGCAGTGTGATTTTCGTGACTGCGAGCCTCGCTGTCAGCATAGACGATACTCCACTCCTCGCGAGGCAGACGTTCGCCGTCGCCGTCAAGCAGGTATATCTCCGCCACGCTTGCAACGTCATTGGCCATATGAGCATCCTCAAAGAGAAGGCATACATATCGTCCCATAGCAGATTTGTCAAATCTGACCTCCTGCCAGCCATTGCCCGCACCAAACTCACCGGCAAAGGTGGCTCTCTCACTGTCAAGGCTCAAATTGCGACGCCTTGCCGGATGATACTCTTGCAGTTTGTCAATAACAGGCTCTTTCAATCCCTCCACAATAGCCTTGTGTGGTCCGACTACATCAAAGACTATAATCTCATTCTCACCGCGACGCAACCAGCACCCCGGCATATAGAGTGTCTGTTGCGGGCCAATCTCCCAAAAGCGGCCCAGGGCGTGACCATTCACATATACAAGACCCTTACCCCAGGTTGAAAAGTCGAGGAAAGTATCACTCGGATAATCGACATTGAAAGTTGCACGATAATATCCCGGCAGACGCTGCGATGTGCTATTCGACACTTCATCTATCGGAACGTATTTCACATTGGCGTAAGTGGCATATTCATCCTCTATGTTATACACCTCCCAACCCTTCAAATCATAAACAAACGGCTTGCCGTAGAGTTTTGTCTCTATCTCAACCTTCTCGGTTATTCCCTTGAAATCCTTTATCGCACGACCAAAGTTGATACGACCCATAGCCTCCACCAGTATATCGAGTTGTGAGCCCTCCTCGCACGCCGGCAAGACAATCTCCTTCTCGTGGTTGCGTCTGTCCAGTTTGCCGATAAATTCGCCATTGAGGAATATCTGTGCGTAGTCGTGTACATTGCTCACGATAAGACGCGATGGAATATCAAGACGAGGCAGGGTAGTGCGGTAGAGAATCGTTCCGAAGCCCTGGTCATACTGCTCCATGCTCTTTATGTTGAAATCCTTTTTCGTATCGGGCAGATTCCAGAATAGCGGAGCCACGTGCTTAAACTCAAATTGTGGAATAGCGATGGGATTGACAAGGTCGGGTAGCGAAGGCAGACGCTTACCGCCATTGTATTTTGCCAAAGTCTTGCGTAGCAGCCAATATTTCGGCGTAGGTTGTCCCGATTCGCTGATGGGGGCATCATAGTCATACGACGTTACATCGGGAGCAAAACCCGGAGAGTTGGCTCCGGCCCAATGACCCCAATTGGTGCCTCCGTGGGTC
The DNA here is from genome assembly GCA_017383445.1 of Alistipes sp. GTDB lineage: Bacteria > Bacteroidota > Bacteroidia > Bacteroidales > Rikenellaceae > Alistipes. The sequence continues at coordinate 4,581 of JAFNXQ010000009.1, read as the reverse complement.
ATATAGAGGCTGAAAGATATCCCTCGCGAGAGCATAGCATCGATGCCGGCTACCATAACATCCGCCGAACGTGTCTCGTGGTTGGCTCCCCACTTATCAAACCAGCCACTCCAGTATTCGCTACACATCAGCGGTGAGCTGGGTCGCAGACTCTTCAAGTGTGCAAACTGCTGCTCGACATCTGCTCCTGCACCGAAGTTAATAGTCCATACCAGGTCGTCAAGGCCATTGAGAGTGAAGTTTGACGACCAGTCGCACTGGAATAGCGTTATATTCTCGCCAAAGTGCTTGCGGATGATGTCGCGAATCTGCGATACGTAGCGTTTATCCTCGCCATAAGAGCCATATTCATTCTCGACCTGCACCATAATTATAGGACCACCATTCTCTATGAGCAGATCTTTTACCTCACCGGCAACTGCCGCCTCAAATCTATCAACCCTCTCGATGAAATAGTCATCCGACTCTCGCAGACGAATATCCTGTTTTTTCAGCAGCCACCACGGCAGACCACCCATCTCCCACTCGGCACATACATAAGGACCGGGGCGAAGTATCACATAGAGTCCATTCTTCTGGCAAAGACGACAAAAAGCCGCCAGATCCAATTGCTCGGAGAAGTTAAAATTATCGGGGTGCTGTTCGTGTGCATTCCAGAACACATATAGGCACACTGCGTTCATTCCCAGCGATTTGCATAACTTTATTCGCTGTTCCCAGTAGGGGCGTGGAATGCGAGGATAGTGCAGCTCTGCCGCCTTTATCACGAAAGGCTTGCCGTCAAGCATAAAAGCACCATCACCAACCTCAAAGGTATGCTTGCGAGTGGTTTGTGCTGAAGCTGATGGGCATAGGAATAGTATAGCGACAGATACCGACAGGATGTATCTTAACAGAGTGTTCATTGTTGTATAAGTTTGCAGTTTGATACTACAAATATACTAAAATAATGGAGAAAACAGCACAAAACAGAAAAATCATCAACCCTACAACAGTCCAGCCTCATAATAGACCACTATCTGTTCCAATATCTGATCCTCGTTCTCAATACCGTACTCTGTTTTAAGATCGTGACCGAACAGTTTGCCAATGCCCTGCCAGAACGTGGCGACAAAACCTCCTCGAAACTCCTTGATTATCTCAAAAGCAGTATATTCCGTCTGGCGGTCAATCAACTTTATCAGCACACGTCCCTGCGTACGCGTCATTCGCTTTGCCACGGGAGTATATTCGTCAAGAATCTCTTTATAGCACTTCTTGATATAGGCTCGCTGCTCCTTCTTGCTGAGTGTCAGCAGATGTTTTTCCATGCCTGCCATCTTTGCCCGTGCTATCTGTGCCAAAGGATAGACCTTCTTGACGGCATCGACCAATCGCTGGTAACGACGCATATTTATGGGTTTGTTGGAGATATAGACAGGAACAATGCTGAAATGATCTATCGTGTCGCCTTTATAGAGGCTGCTGCCCTGAAACTTTCCACCACGCAGACGCTGCCGCTGTGCCGAAACAGGGGCACAGAACATAAGCAACAGCAGTATGGTCAGCAAAGTGCGTTTCATAAACAGTGCTATTTATGACAAATATACGAAAATTCTAAAATACCGCAAAAAAATATCCCGACTCGGAAGTCGGGATATCGTTAAAACATTTCTTGTAAGCGACTATTTGCTCTCGGCAAAATACTTGTAGAACAATGGAATGGTATTCACACCCTTGTCAAACTGCTCCAAGCCATAGCTCTCATTTGGAGAGTGGATTGCATCCTCCGACAGACCAAAGCCAATAAGCAGCGATTTGATGCCCAGAATACGTTCAAAACCGCTGATGATGGGTATTGAACCTCCCGAATAGAATGGCAACGGCTTCTTGCCGAATGTGTCCACAATAGCCTTCTCGGCAGCCTTATATGCCGGCATATCGGTCGGAGCAACATAGGGAGCTCCACCGTGCAGGAACTTGACATTTACCTTCACACTCTTCGGAGCAATCGCCTTGAAGTGCTTCTCAAAGAGTTTTCCAATCTTCTTGTAGTCCTGATTTGGCACCAGTCGCATAGATATCTTGGCATAAGCCTTCGAGGGGATAACCGTCTTTGTTCCCTCCTCGATATAGCCACCCCAGATACCATTCACATCCAACGATGGACGCACACCCGTACGTTCGATAGTGGTGTAGCCGGCCTCGCCCTCCACGTCGCCAATATCCAACGCCTTCTTATAATTTCGCAGGCAGAACGGGGCCTTGTTGAATGCCTTACGCTCGGCGGGGGTCAATTCGCGGACATCATCATAGAAGCCGGGAATAGTCACGCGACCATTCTCATCAACCAGCGACGAAACGAGGCGTGTGAGTACATTTGCAGGGTTTGCCACAGCACCACCAAACAGACCTGAATGAAGGTCTTTGTTGGGGCCTGTAACCTCTACCTCCATATATGTCAGGCCACGCAGACCGCAGGTAATAGAGGGTGTGTTGAGTGAAATCATAGATGTATCAGACACCAATATAATATCGGCTTTCAACATCTTCTTGTTCTCCTCGCAGAACTTATAGAGGCTTGGCGAACCAATCTCCTCCTCGCCTTCCAGCATAAACTTCACGTTGCAGGGGAGAGTGTCGGTTGCACACATCGCCTCAAAAGCCTTGGCGTGCATAAAGAGCTGGCCCTTGTCATCGTCGGCTCCGCGACCCCATATTCTACCATTCTTGATAACAGGCTCAAAGGGCTCGGTATTCCACTCTGCACGAGGATCTACGGGCATAACGTCGTAGTGGCCATATACCAGAACGGTCTTTGCCTTTGGGTCGATAATCTTCTCGGCATAGACAACGGGGTTGCCATCAGTGGGCATAACCTCGGCACTGTCAGCACCGGCCTTAACCAATGCGGCTGCCAGCCACTCGGCACAACGTACCATATCGGGTTTATGCTCCGACTGTGCACTGATTGAAGGGATACGTAACAGGTCAAACAGCTCCTCAAGGAATCTATCCTTGTTCTCTGCAATGTAATTGTGTACTGCTTTCATATTTTAAGTGTGTTTTATAAATTTTTTCCTTCGTTAAAAGCTCGTTACGGACTCGTTACAAGTTACAAGTTACAAAGCAAACTAATCTCTGCTATAAAACGTTGTGCCAGAGCATCTGCCTCCTCCTGCGACTTTGCCTCGGTATAGATGCGGATGATAGGCTCGGTGTTGGACTTTCGCAGATGCACCCAATTCTCGGCAAAATCAATCTTTACACCATCTATATCATTCACATTTTCGCCGGCATAGCGTCTTTTCATCTCACGTAACACCTCATCCACGTTGATAGTAGGAGTAAGAGCTATCTTATTCTTTGATGCGAAGTAAGCGGGGTAGGTGGCTTTCAGCTCGGTCATCTTGCAACTCTTTGCTGCAAGCAGACTTAAAAAGAGAGCCACGCCCACCAGAGCATCACGACCATAGTGAAGTTCCGGGTATATCACGCCGCCATTACCCTCACCGCCAATAACGGCTCCGACCTCCTTCATCTTCGCTACAACATTTACCTCGCCAACTGCCGAAGCTGCATACTCGCCGCCCTTGCCCACGGTAACATCACGCAAAGCACGTGAAGAACTTAAATTGGATACTGTATTACCTACTTTATAAGATAATATATAGTCTGCAACAGCTACCAGAGTGTACTCCTCGCCAAACATCGTACCATCCTCGCATACGAGGGCAAGCCTATCGACATCGGGATCAACAACAACGCCCAAATCAGCCCCCTCACGGCAAATAACTTCCGATATTTCAGTCAGGTTTTCGGGTAGCGGCTCGGGATTGTGTGCGAACTCTCCGTCGGGCGTGCAATTAAGCTCTACAACCTCACATCCAAGCTCGCGAAGCAGGGCAGGAATTACCACTCCGCCAACCGAGTTTACTGCATCGACAACGACCTTGAAACGACGTTGTTTTATGGCCTCTGTATTGACTGTTTCAAGACCTATAACCTGCTTTATATGAATGGGGTTAAAATCTTCTCTTGCAATGACTTTGCCAATCGAATTTATGTTCGGAAAAACAAACTTTTCGTCATCCGCCAGAGTCAGCACACGGCGACCCTCTTCATTGTTCAGAAATTCACCCTTTTCGTTGAGCAGTTTCAGGGCGTTCCACTCTCGCGGATTATGTGATGCAGTGACGATTATTCCGCCGTCGGCCTTGTGTGTAATCACGGCCATTTCAGTTCCGGGAGTGGTGCATAATCCAACGTTGATGACATCGGCTCCGCAGCCCATCAGCGTTCCCTCGACAATGTCGCTGACCATCTCTCCCGAGAGGCGTGCATCGCGTCCCAAAACAATGGTGAGTTTTTTGCGGTTATGCTTCTCCTGCATAAACCGCACATAAGCCATAGTGAATTTTACAATGTCAATCGGCGTAAGATTATCACCTTGATATCCGCCAATAGTGCCACGAATACCCGAAATAGATTTGATAAGTGCCATATATGAAATACCTAAATTGTAGTAATACCTATGTAAAAAAATGTTGATTTATTTTGTAATTCGATGTAAATATATTACTTTTATGCCACATAAAAAAG
>JAFNXQ010000096.1 GCA_017383445.1 Alistipes sp. | reverse complement strand
CTACTGAATGGTGGTTGTGGGTGATTCTGACTTTTATTGGGTCAGCGGTATTAATAGGCTGGCAATACCTACGAGATAAGGACCGAATTGATGAAATTAAGCAGCGAATCATAGCTCTCAAGCAGTTTGAGGAGTAAAAAAGAAGGTGTTTCAACCAATTGTTGAAACACCTTTTATTTGCATAAATGTGTATAAAACTATCGGGGTAAAGCCTCTACCTCCAAAGTCTCATACGCCTTCTCTGCCTTCGCCAAAGCATCCTCTACGCTCTCGCCGCGAGCTAAGATAACGCCCATACGACGGTGACCCTTAACCTCGGGCTTACCGAACAGACGCACCTGAACATTAGGCTCGGCCAACACCTTATCCAAGTTGCCAAATACAACCTTATCGGTGTCACCCTCTACGACAACAGCCTTCGATGCGCTGGGGCCGTAGAAGTTAATCGAAGGAATGGGCAAGCCCAACACCGCGCGCGCGTGCAGAGCAAACTCCGACAAGTCCTGCGAAATCATCGTCACCATACCCGTATCGTGCGGGCGGGGTGACACCTCGCTGAACAGCACCTCGTCGCCGCAGACAAACAACTCCACGCCGAAGATACCATAGCCGCCCAGAGCATCGGTAACCTTACCCGCAATCTCGCGAGCCTTTGCCAAAGCAACCTCACTCATGGGCTGTGGCTGCCACGACTCACGATAGTCGCCATCGACCTGATGGTGGCCAATAGGATTAAGGAACGACGTACCGGCAGAATGTCGAACGGTGAGGAGGGTAATCTCGTAGTCGAACTTCACGAAGCCCTCGACGATAACCTCGCCACCGCCTGCACGGCCGCCCTCCTGTGCTATCTTCCACGACGCATCAGCATCGGCAGCACTCTTGCAGACACTCTGACCATGACCAGACGATGACATAATAGGCTTAACAACACAGGGCGTGCCAATCTCCGCAATGGCAGCGTCAAACTCCTCGCGTGTAGCGGCAAAGCGGTAGGGTGAGGTCTTGATACCAAGCTCCTCGGCAGCCAAACGGCGGATACCTTTACGGTTCATCGTCAGCAGGGTAGCGTTAGCCGTAGGAATGACATTGTAACCCTCATTCTCCAACTCCACAAGCGTAGGCGTAGCGATAGCCTCCACCTCGGGGATGATGTAGTCGGGCTTCTCCTTTTCGATAATCTCACGCAGACGCTCGCCGTCCAGCATCGATAGCACATATGAACGATGTGCTACCTGCATAGCGGGAGCATTCTCATATCTATCCAACGCAACAACCTCTACACCAAAGCGTTGCAATTCAAGGGCAACCTCCTTGCCCAGCTCACCCGAACCACACAGCACGGCCTTCTTGCCTACGGTGGTCATCGGAGTACCAATCTTTACCATATATTTTCTCTTACTATTTTACCTTTGATTCACAATATGCACAGCGATACTCGCCATCTTCGGTCTTGTGGAAGAGTTTATCGACATCCTCGGCATTTGATATACACTGACGGCCACTGCATTGCCAGTCGTTATGCACCTCCTCGCCACGCAGACGCGGGGTTTCACCTTCGACAGGTTGCTCTTCTGCCCACTTCAGCAGCGTGTAGATCAGTGCCATACGCACAAACTTACCATTCTCAACCTGACGGAAATATGCCGCACGCTTATCATTATCCACATCGCGTGTAATCTCATTCACGCGTGGCAGCGGGTGCAGTACAATCATATCGGGCTTAGCAGCCTGCAAGCGTTCAGCATTGAGGATGAAGCTATCCTTCAAGCGTTCAAACTCCTCCTCGTCAAGGAAGCGTTCCTTCTGCACGCGTGTCATATAGAGAATATCCAGCTCGGGCAGCACCTCCTCCATAGAGGTTACCTCGCGAGTTGGGATGTTGTTCTTGTCACACACCTCGTGGCGTATATACGACGGTAGACGCAACTCCTCGGGGGCGATAAGCACCACATTGATACCATCATAACGCGACAGAGCCTTGATAAGCGAATGTACCGTACGGCCAAACTTCAAGTCACCGCAGAAGCCAATCGTCAGATTATTCAGACGGCCCTTCTCACGGCGTATGGTCAACAGGTCGGTCAGCGTCTGTGTGGGGTGGGCGTGGCTACCGTCACCCGCATTGATGACAGGTACTCGCGAATAGTGCGAAGCCACCAGCGGGGCTCCCTCCTTTGAGTGTCGCATAGCCACAATATCGGCAAAGCAACCCAAGACACGCACCGTGTCGGCCACAGTCTCGCCCTTGCTCACCGACGATGAGGCGGCGTCCGAGAAGCCGAGAACATTACCTCCCAACTCCATCATAGCCGACGTAAAGCTCAAACGCGTACGCGTGCTGGGCTCATAGAACAGCGTAGCGAGTTTCTTGCCCTTACACGCCTCGGCATACTTCTCGCGATGTGCGATGATATCGAGTGCCGTAGAGATTATCTCATCCACTTCGGCCACCGAGATATCGGTAGTATCAATCAAGTGTCGCATAGTCGTAGATTTTTCTTTTTTATACCTATTTATTGATCCAGCTCTCGTCCGAAGGGTTATTGCGGAAGGCGATAATGCGAGCACAATCCTCCGCCTTGATGTAGCCCTCCTCGGCAGCAACCTCTACCAAAGCGTCAAGGTCGCAGAGAGAGTGGTTGATAACCTCGGCCTCGGCCATACGATCCAGACCCTTCTTCATACCGTAGGTAAAGATGCTCACCACACCCAGCACCTCGGCACCGGCCTCACGCAGCACATTGACAACCTCGATGCAGCTGCCTCCCGTAGAGATAAGGTCCTCGACAACGACAACCTTCTGACCCTTCTCCAGCTTACCCTCAATCTGGTTTGTACGGCCGTGGTCCTTCGCACCACTACGCACATAACCCATAGGCTTATCCATAATGGCAGCCACAATGGCTGCGTGGGCGATACCCGCCGTAGATGTACCCATCAGCACCTCACACTCCGGGAAGTGAGTCTTCACCAACTCCGACAAACCTTTCTCTACGTTGTCACGCACGCGTGGTGCGGTGAGAGTTAGGCGGTTGTCACAATAGATAGGGCTCTTGATGCCGCTTGCCCAGGTAAAAGGCTGCTCGGGACGCAAAAATACAGCTCCAATAGAGAGCAAATCTTTTGCAATACTCTTTTTCATACTCTTATTTGTTTTTTAATTACTATTCCTGTTCTCATCGTTACTCACCCACAAACTCGGCCACGCAACGCTTATACGCCGCTACGGGGTCATCAGCCTCGGTAATGGGGCGACCTACTACGATGTAGTCGGTGCCAATCTCACGAGCACGGGCAGGGGTGGTGACGCGTACCTGGTCACCCACAACGCCATCGGCAAAGCGAACACCGGGAGTCACTGTAACGAACTCCTTGCCGCACGCCTCCTTAACCATACCGGCCTCCAGCGGAGAGCATACGACACCATCCAGACCCGCCTCCTTGGCGTTCTTGGCATAGTGAACGATAGTGTCGTTAATCGATGCATTGATAAGCAAATCCCGCTGCATACGTTCCTCGCTTGTCGATGTGAGCTGCGTCACGGCCAACAACACGGGACGTGAGCCATCGGGACGTGTAAGACCCTCTACGGCTGCCTTCATCATCTCGATAGTACCTGCGGCGTGGAGGTTACACATATCGACATTGAGAGACGACAACACCTTCATAGCCTTCTTCACGGTGTTGGGTATGTCGTGCAACTTCAAGTCGAGGAAAACCTTATGACCTCTTGCCTTGCACTCCCACACAATGGCAGGACCTGCCGCATAATAGAGTTCCATGCCGATTTTCACAAATGGCTTGCAGTCGGTAAACTTATCAAGAAAAGATAGGGTAGTGTCGATGCTGCTGAAATCGCAAGCAATAATTACATCTCGCTGACTCATAGTATGTTACAGATTTTGGGTTATATATATGTTTTCAAAGTGCTAAATTAGCGTTTTTTCGGCAAAAAACAACATTTAATATTAAAAAAAGCCACCCTCCAAAAGGGAGGATGGCCATATTTAGCAGTTCATAGCACCGCAGCAGTGGATGACCTGACCGCTGACATACGACGAGAGGTCGCTGGCGAGGAACAGGGCGACATTTGCCACATCCTCGGGCGTACCGCCACGACGCAACGGTATCATCTGATTCCACGCATCACGCACATCCTGCGGAAGCTGGTTTGTCATCTCGGTAATGATGAAGCCCGGTGCGATGCAGTTGGCACGAATACCTCGCGGGCCCATCTCCTTGGCGATAGACTTTGCAAGACCTATCATACCGGCCTTCGAAGCCGAGTAGTTGCACTGTCCGGCATTGCCCGACACACCCACAACCGACGACATATTTATAATAGAGCCGCCTCGCTGACGTGCCATAACGGGTGTCACGGCATGGATGAAGTTAAACGCCGACTTCAAATTGACATTTATCACAGCATCCCACTGAGCCTCCGACATTCGCATCATAAGGCCATCCTTCGTAATGCCAGCGTTATTCACCAATATATCTATGCGGCCAAAATCTTCAACTACCTGCTTCACCACCTCGTGAGCCTCGTCAAACGATGCTGCATTTGAAGCATAAGCCTTCACCTTACCGCCAAAAGCCTCCAACTCCTTTACGGTCTGCTCGGCAGCCTCGTTAATCACCAAATCGGTAAAAGCCACATCGGCTCCCTGCTCGGCAAAACGCAGTGCCACAGCCTTACCGATACCTCTGGCAGCACCCGTCACAAGTGCCACCTTACCCTCCAATAGTTTCATATCTTAAAGCTTAAATTATTCACTCCATTTACGCAGTGCCACACACGCATTGTGACCACCAAAGCCCAGCGAGTTTGATATAGCAACCGTCACATCGGCCTTGCGTGCCACATTGGGCGTATAATCAAGGTCGCACTCGGGGTCCGGCTCATCCAGACCAATAGTTGGAGGCACAATGCCATTTTCAACCGCAAGAGCCGCAGCAATCAGCTCCACAGCACCCGTAGCACCCAGCATATGACCCGTCATAGACTTCGTTGAACTGATCATAGCCTTGCGAGCCGCATCCTCGCCCATAGCGAGCTTGATGGCCGCAGTCTCCGACTTATCATTCAGCGGAGTACTTGTTCCGTGAGCATTTATATAGAGAACATCCTTCTCCGCATCGAATTGAGCCTCGTCAAGCGATTGCTTGATAGCACGCGACGCTGGCACGCCATCGGGACTTGGGGCTGTCACATGGTGAGCATCACAGCTGTTGCCATAACCTACAACCTCGGCATATATTTTGGCACCACGCTTCAAAGCATTCTCCATCTCCTCAAAAATCAACACACCGGCACCATCGGCAATGACAAAGCCGTTACGATTGACATTGAACGGTATAGAGGCCTTCTTTGGGTCGGTTGAACGCGTCAGGGCCTTGGCATTGGCAAAGCCTCCGATAGAGAGAGGATGCACCGAAGCCTCAGCACCACCCACGATGATAGCGTCAGCATAGCCGTGCTTGATGGCACGATAGGCCTCACCCGCAGCGTGCGTACCCGTAGCACAAGCCGTCACAACGGGCAGACATACACCCTGTGCGTTGAATTTAATGGCTATATTTCCTGCTGCAATGTTGCTAATCATCATCGGTACAAACAGCGGTGAGATGCGATTTACACCCTCATTCAGGAGCTTCTCGGTCTCCGCAACAAAGGTCTGCAGACCACCGATACCCGAACCTACATAGACACCCAGGCGTTCCTCTGCTACATTCTCACCCGACTTCAAGCCGCTATCACGCATAGCCTGAATAGCCGCCGCCAGAGCATATTGGCAGTAGGGGTCATTACGACGTACATCATTGCGTTCCAGACCCTGCTCCTCGGGGTTGAAATCCTTAATCTGACCTGCAACGCTTACTGGCAGATCATAATCCTCAAAGCCTTTGATATAGTCGATACCACAATGTCCCTCTGTAAGGTTTTTCCAAAAATCTGCGATATTGTTACCTACGGGCGAAACCACGCCCAAGCCGGTAATAACAACACGTTTGTCCATTTTGTCCTACTTTATTATTTATTAGTTTTCTATTTTGCCCATTCAACGATGCAGGCTCCCGTAGTGAATCCTGCACCAAATGCACTCATCAATATCTTGTCGCCTCGCTGCAACTTACCCTCACGAGATAGTGTATCCAACAGCAGAGGCACACTCGCCGATGAGGTATTTCCGCTATACTCCACATTATGCGGAAAGTGCGACATATCGAGCTTCAAGTAGTTGGCGATAGCATCAACAATACGCATATTAGCCTGATGCAGCACATAATACTTTATATCACTCGGCGTCAGTCCAGCCTCTTTGAGAATATGCGAGATGTCGCGTGACGACGACAATACAGCCGTTTTGAACACCTCGCGGCCATTCATATACATCGGGCCGCTTATCTCCTCCGTCTCTACATAAGGGGTAGGTTCCAGACGACGACGGTAATATAGACAGTCCAGCATACTCTTTGTAGTGAGTCGCGACACAAATAGTTCATCACCCTCGGTTACCACAACAGCTCCAGCACCATCGCCAAACAACACACACATCGAACGGTCAGACCAGTCAACCATTCGTGTAGGCTCCTCGGCAGCCAGTACCAGTACGGTCTTCGCCTTGCCACTCTTTATGCGATCATCGGCCATATCCAACGCATAGATAAAGCCCGAGCACGCAGCATTGACATCTACACAAGCACATTTCGCACCAACAGCACCCTGCACAATACAACTCAACGCCGGTGTCACATATTCATTCACCACATTGGAGCATATTATATAGTCTATATCTGCCGGACTCACGCCCGCATCCTCTATTGCCCGCTTCGCTGCTTCAATGGCCAGCTCTTCCAGCCTCTCCGACGATATGACGCGTCTTTCGACAATGCCCGTACGTTCTCTGATCCACTCATCACTCGTATCGAGCATCCCTTCAAGCATAGCATTCGTAACCACCTTTGCAGGTCTGGCACTTCCTGTTCCTATAACTCTCATCTGTAAATAAAAATCCTTTTCGTTAAATACTTTCTTATCACTCCTTTTCGGAAGCGATTACAAAAATATTCAAAACCCAACCAAACCCCCGTCAGGTGTGGCCGAAACCCCCTTTTTGTGACGAAACAGACATTTTAGGCGGTAAAAATTATTTTTTCTCAACTAAAATAGCCATCTTTGCGTCGGATTTTAATCGAAAACGATATGACAAATATAGATAAAAACTGGGAGATTCCCAAGTTTCTGCTCGATAAACGCTACTTTACCTTTTCGGTATTCTTCATATTTACATTTTCCATCCTCTTTATGCTTATTTACACGCCATTCTCAATGACGGCGTGGTTCAGTCTTTCCGATACCCAACACTTCGGAATGACGGTTGCCTTCTACATCGTGGCACTTGCCATTCTGGCTATAAGCAAACTTGGTTTATACTCCGTACAGACAAAGATACGATTTACCTTCCCGCGATACATATTATGGGTGCTTGCCGAAATCATAGTGCTCGCAGTGTTCTACACCTATTTCACCTATGTATTCGTGCCGCCCGTAAATGAGGCCGTATGGCAGATTTTGGGCAAGGCCATAGGCTGTCTGACTCTCATTATGGCAATCCCATACACCATCCTCGTACTCTATGCCGCCTACAAGGCCAAGACCGAGGAGCTGGAGATGTTGCAGTACAAGCTGTCCATGACAAACGAGAGCTCCATAACATACCCTTCGCTGGTAAACTTCTACGACTACAACGGAGCATTAAAGCTGACAATACACTCCGACTCACTCTATTACATGGAGTCACAGGATAACTACATAAAGATATATTACGAGAATCAGGATCGACTCCTGTCGTATATGCTGCGTTGCCGCACAAAGACCATCGAGGAGAACCTTGCTGATACATCTATCGTCAGATGTCATCGTTCATATATGATTAATGTGACCAAAATCAACCACATAAAGAAGGGTAGTCAGGGCCGTTATATCATTCTTAACAACACCGATATCAAGCCCATCCCCGTATCGAAAAGCTACTTCAAGAATCTGGTTGAGAAAATCGACAAATACAACTCGGCTCTGCTCAGTCACCACTCCGCAGATAACAACGTTACCACATCGGCCGTTATACAGCCCGAGGAGGATGAGCTCAAACAAGAGGCATAACAGAGAAATAACACCTATACCGACCTATAACAAGAGAGCCTGTCTAAACATATAGACAGGCTCCATTTTTTTGCATTAGCAAATCAAAATCAGTCAATTATACCAATTATATCACGCAATGATTCAATACCGAGTCGCTGCATCTCTGCAGGCAACGCCTCGATAATCTCCTTGCAGGCATAGGGATTTTTCAAGTTGGCAGCACCCACCTGAACGGCAGTAGCTCCGGCCATCATCATCTCAATAACATCCGAGGCACTCTCCACGCCACCACAACCCATTACAGGAATATGGCAAGCCTTCGACACCTGATAGACCATTCTGACAGCTACGGGGAATACCGCAGGGCCTGAAAATCCGCCCATCTTATTGGCAATAACAGGCTTGCGACGCAGAGTATCAATTCGCATACCCAGCAGCGTATTTATCAGGCATATACCATCAGCACCAGCCTCCTCGCACGCCTTGGCGATAGCTACAATGTCGGTAACATTAGGACTCAGCTTAATAAACACCGGCTTGGTAGTCACTGCCTTCACGGCACGCGTAACCTCGGCAGCCATTTCGGGCTGCGTACCGAAGCTCATACCGCCATTATGCACATTGGGACACGACACATTAACCTCCAGAATCTCCACCTGCTCCTGCTTATCCATCTTCGCACAGCACTCGGCATACTCTTCCACCGAGAAACCGCTGATATTGGCGATTATAGGCTTGCGGAATATCTTTCTCAGCTCTGGCAACTCGTGTTCAATCACAGCATCGACACCCGGATTCTGCAATCCCACCGAGTTAATCAGACCCGAACGACACTCAGCTATGCGAGGTGTAGGGTTACCAAAGCGAGCCTCACGCGTTGTTCCCTTTACCGAGATAGAACCAAGCACATTTATATCGTAAAACTCGTTATGCTCTCGTCCAAACCCAAACGTACCACTTGCAGGCACAACGGGATTATCCAGTCTAACGCCACATAACTCAACCGACAAATCAAACTTCTTCTCCATAGCCTACCAAATTATCTCCTCACGTTTCATCACAGGGCCCTCTTTACAGATACGTTTGTTGCCCGTCAGCGTCTTGCACGAACAACCCATGCAAGCACCAAAGCCACAACCCATACGCTCCTCAAACGAGAGCTCACCATCGACCTTTGTAGCTCCGCACAGCGCCTTCAACATAGGCAGCGGACCACACGAGTAGAAGTAGTCAAAATCTATCGCAGCCTCCGCAATCGCATCAGTCACAAAGCCCTTCACACCCACCGAGCCATCTACGGTCGAGACATAAACCTCGGCTCCCAGAGCCCGAAACTCCTCGGCATAGAATACTTCGTCAGCACGATTAAAGCCCAGCACGACACTAACCTTTCTGCCACGGGCAATCAACTCCTTTGCCAGGTGGTAGAGTGGGGGAACACCCACACCTCCGCCTACGAGCAAAGGTTTTTCGCACTCCACAGCCTCGTTAAAGCCATTTCCCAGTCCCGTCAGCACATCGAGTGTAGTTCCAACCGCCATACGGCTCATCTGCTCCGTACCCCGACCTACGACCTTATAAATGAGGGTTATGCTCCTGTCATCCCAGTCGCATATAGAGATAGGGCGACGCAGATAGAGCCCCTCCAACTCGATATTGACGAATTGTCCCGGGTGCGTAATCCACTGCGTATCACCCTCCAGCACCATTCGCCACACATCGCGTGTCAGAGGCTCATTTGCGATGATTTTATAGATATCTTTCTTATACATCTCCCTGAAATTACTTGCCGTCAATGGTTGAAATTCCGAGTGTAATCTCCTCCAGCACATCAAGCAATACACTCACCGTCTCCAATGCAGTAAAGAGCGTGACATTATTCTCGGCAGCAGCACGGCGGATATCATATCCATCACGGCGTGTGCTGTGCTGATTAACATCAATAGTGTTGATTACGTAGGTAACGTGACCCTTACGCAAAGAGTCATAAATCTCGGTGCTACCCTCACTCAGCTTACGCAAATGGCGGGTACGAATACCGTGGCTACGCAAAAACTCGCAGGTGCCCTTTGTCGCCTCAATATTGAATCCAAGGTCATAAAAACGCTGAATAAGAGGCAATGCTCGCTGCTTATCGGCATCGGCGATAGTAACGAAGATAGTACCATAGTTAGCCACAGCCACACCCGACGACTGCAATGACTTATACAGAGCACGATTCAGACTCTTGTCGTAACCGATAGCCTCACCCGTAGATTTCATCTCCGGAGAGAGGTATGAATCGACACCGCGAATCTTGGCAAACGAGAACGCCGGCGACTTAACAAACCAGCGGGTACTCTCCTTACCATATACCTCGGTAATGCCCTGCGACTTCAACGAGTGACCCAAGATGACCATCGTCGCAATCTTCGCCATAGGCACGCCCGTAGATTTTGAGAGGAATGGCACAGTACGCGATGAACGAGGATTGACCTCAATCACATAGACCTTATCCTGCTCATCGACAATGAACTGAATATTAAACAGACCTACGATACCGATAGCCAGACCCAACTGCTTGGTATATTCAATGATGGTATCCTTAACCTGCTGGCTCACACTGAAAGTGGGATAGACACTGATTGAGTCACCAGAGTG
>JAFNXQ010000095.1 GCA_017383445.1 Alistipes sp. | reverse complement strand
TCTTCGTGATAGCTCCATAGACGCCTAACTGTGCCATAGATATATCGTCGGGCAGCAGGTACTTAATCATCTGCCTATCGAGAAACTCGCCCGCCGTACCCGCAACACCACCTATGAGCAGCGGCAGCGAGTAGATGAAAATCTTACGCAGCAGACGCCTCTCGATGCGTGGTGCGGTCCATTCGGTGGTGGGCAGGATGAGCAGCAGCGTCACGACACTCGCCACAAGGTTGGCGACAAAGACCCACCCCACACCAAACGCGGTGTCATACAGCCCCGCCACCAGAAAGGCGATGGCAAGACCCACATTCACAACAACATTCACAGCCTTCAACGCCACGAAACGCAACGCACGGCCCTGCTCACGCAGTCGCGAGAAGGGTATCATCGTGGCCACATCGACAAGGATGATGGCCGCAACCATAACAACATATTCGGGGTGTGCCTCGTAGGCCGCACCCATAAGGTGTGCCACATCCTGACGGCACACAACAACCACAAGGAAGAATATCAGAGCCGCCACGATATTCGCCCCCCACGTCGTGGCAAAGACCCGACGCTTGCGGGCGGCAACATCCTCGGCCGAAGAGCCCTCCGCCTCGGCCTTCGCCGTGAAACGGAAGAAGCTCGACTCCATACCCATAGACAAAAGCACCAGTGCGAAGGGTATCAGAGCATAGATGTCGGTGACGATGCCATAGGTCGCCTGCGAGAACGTGTAGGTATAGACCGGAGTCAGCAGGTAACTCAGGAATCGCACAACGATAGTGCTGATACCGTAGATGGCGGTCTGTTTGGCTAATTTCTCTAACATAGCTGCTCGCAGTCGGTGTGTAACTGGTTTGTAATCACTCTTTTTCGTGCGTATGTGGTGCGTATGGCACGCGTGCATAATGCACACCTCACGCACGCACAACGCGCATAGTAACTCGCAAAGTTATAATTTTTATTGTAATAACGGGCAGATATCGCAAAAATTCTTCGGATTTATCCATTTTAGGCTTGTTGCTAAAAAAAGATTCTCACGCATTTGTTTTTCGTCACTCTGAGGGAGGCTTGCCGACCGTGAGAGTCTAAAAACAAATGCTCAGAATGACGTTACAAGCCTAAACGATATAATTCCGAAATTCTTTTGTGACACAACCTAATCTCCATTATTTCACCATTCTGAACCATTTTGTTTGTCCATATATTTTTTTTCACTATCTTTGCATCATAAACGGTTTCCACCGAGGGTGGAGCAAAAGGGAATTCGGTGGGGAGATAAAAAACACTCCGAATCCGAAACAGTACTCGCTGCTGTGATTCTCGCCCTTTATGCCTTTCGAAGCATTGGCAAAACGGGGTTTATACCACAAAGACCACTGACCGCAAACAGGCTCACAGCCAAAGGGTTGGGAAGGTGTGGCAAGAGAGATAAGTCAGAAGACCTGCCGTTGAGAGCATCGCACAGGCGATGTTATGCGATTTGCACCCGCGAGTATCGGGCGAATCAAACAAACGGAAAGGGGGAGGGATATAGCCCGCAAGCCGTTTTTGATTTGAAAGAGATACTCTCGTCGGTGCATTGCATCGGCGAGTTTTTTATGCTCGCAAGCGAAGTGATTTAGTGTAAAATTGGTATTTTTTGCTACAATGAAGAAATTGGCGTACATACTGCTCATTCTGCTGTCGGCTCTGGCGGTGGCGTGCAACGAAAACAGGGTGATAACCACCCAGCCCGCACCCGAAATCATTGTCGAGAACGGAGGTGTCTATGCCACGCGACAGGGCATAGCCATAACCCTGCAACCACGCGTAGAGAGCAGCGAGGGGGCTCTTTTCGGCTGGTATCGCGAGGGCGTGAAGGTGGGCAGCGAGCCGTCATACACACTCTGCGAGGAGGAGGCAGGCACCTATTATGTTATGCTTCGCGTGGAGAATGCTTCGGGCAAGGATGAGGAGGAGTTTCGTGTAGAAGTGCTGGAATTACGCCCACCAAAAATATCTTTTTTGACAAAAAACGGAGTCCTCGAGGCGGTGGTCGGCGTAGCCACACGCATCGTGCCGCAGGTGTCGGCAGGTGACGAGGCGAAATACGAGTGGTGGCTCAACGACGAGCCGCTGTCGGGAGATGCCGTGTGCGAGGTCACACTCCACGCCGAGGGTGACAACACGCTGCGTCTGGCTGTGGAAAACGAAGATGGCCGCACCGAGCGGAGCATCACCCTGCGAGGCGTGCATCACCTGACGGGAAGTGTCGGCTTCCCAGCTCCTGCGGGGTTGGGTTACACCGATGTAAAATATGTGTCACGCGGACGCAGCATAGTGCTTGCACCCACCATCGAAGCCTTCGCAGAGCCTTCGTTTGAGTGGCGTGTGGCGGGCGAGGTTATCTCGCAGTCGCCGCAGCTGCGACTCGCGGTGGAGAAGGATTGCGAGGTGGTGCTGACGGTAAGCGACGCAGATGGTTACACGCTGACCTCAACCGTGACGATAGAGTGTTGCGAGGCGGAGGGCCACTATCGCCGCGAGGCAACAGCACAGAGCTCACGCCGTTGGAATCGCGTCTGGGAGTATATGCCGGCGGCGGGTCAGTTCATAGGCGAGGATAAGTCGGGATTCACGGGTGCGGAGCATAGTGCAGCCGATGCCGCAGCCTACGCCGAGAAGCGACTCTCGGAGGGCAAGTTCCTCTCATTAGGAGGCTTTGGCGGCTATGTGGTGGTGGGCTTCGACCACAGCATAGTGAATAAGGAGGGTGCCGACATTACGATATATGGAAATATGTATGCCACATCGTCGGAGGCGGGCATTGTGTGGGTTATGCAGGACAGCAACGGCAACGGCGAGCCCGATGACGAGTGGTATGAGCTGCGTGGCTCGGAGTGGGGCGGCGAAAACCACACGACACGCTATGCGGTGACCTACTTCCGTTCGGAGGGCGAGAGGATGCCCATACGCTGGCAGGATAATCGCGGCGGCGAGGGCGAGGTGCCCTATATGGCGGCACACCGACAGCCGAGCTACTTCCCGCAGTGGGTCGAGGGCGACCACTACACCCTCTATGGCTCCCATCTGGCGACAAACACGACAACACTCCCCTCGGGCGTGGTGTCACACAATCCCTATGCGTGGGGCTATGCCGACAACCTCGGCAGCGACAGCGTGGGTAGCTCTACCGACGACAACGACGCTGTGGCGTGTCACCTCGACATAGCGAATGCCGTGACGGCCGATGGCCTCGCTGCGGAGCTGCAATATATTGATTTTGTGCGTATTCAGTCGGCACTCAACGGCTACGACAGCTCGATGGGCGAGCTCTCAACCGAGGTGCTGGGCGTGGAGGAGAGATGAATTATTTAGAGAGAGTTTAGAGAGTTTAGGGAATTTAGCGATTACGCAATAAAAACAATTCGGGCTTTTCACTAACCTCACTAAACTCCTTAAACTCACTAACTTCCCTAACCTCACTGATTAAGAAAAAACTAATAACCAAACGATATGAAACGATTTTTCTACATTATGATTCTGGTGGCACTTGTTGGTTGCCACAAGAAGGAACACCACCTGCACCCCGCTATCTATACGATAACCTTTGAGGGCGAGGAGTGGAACGAGGTTATCGCAACAAACCCCTCATCGTTTGACTTTATGACCCAAAATTATGTGTGGAAGGATGCTACGACATCACTCACCTCACGACCCAAGTTCACAACCTCGGAGTGGGGCAGCTTCTATGGCGGTGGCTGCACGGTGTCGAACTACGGCTCGGGCGACCTCAAAGCAAAGGGCAACTATGCCTACGACCTCTATGTATATAAGGAGGGCGTGGAGGACTCACGCAAGGGCTGCGGAGCCAACGGCTCGGATAACTTCCTCGTGTTCTACGGCAACTACGACGAGAGCCTTGCCGGCGAAGAGGATTGTCGCACGGAGATATACTTCCGCGACGGCAAGACACGCTATATTCAGTTCTGCGAGATAAACGCAACGACCTACTTCAATAATATCGTTCTGAACGGCAACGAGTTCTCGCCAAAGCTCAAACCCGGCGAGCAGATTGTAGTTTCGGCCACAGGCTTTGACGCCAACGGCAACGAGACCGCAACCGTAGAGTTTGTCCTTGCATCGGGCTCACAAACCACAAAGGAGTGGACACTCTGGGACTTGAGTCCGCTGGGCAGCGTGGTGAAGGTGCGTTTCAACATCCTCGGCGGCCACAGCGACGACTATGGTATGACCACACCGAAATATTTCGCCATCGACAACATTCAGTTTGCGTGGAAAGAGGTGGTTGAGGTTGGATAAAGCCAAAAAACGGGCAAAAGTTTGGGATTTTGCACTTTTTTTGTTACATTTGCAAGTCAAAGTGCCTTTCGGCGGCGGCTAATCCTTTGTGGGTTAGGGCGTTGTGAGGGGACTCTACGGACAAATGAACGGAGTGTAAACTAATTACGATGACTATGGATGATGGCTTCCAACGTACGCATAGCGGCTGTATCGTATCTCAATACGATACCCTTCATCTATGGCATTCGACACGAAGGTAATCTGCGTGCCGACCTCTTGCTCGCACCCCCTGCCGACTGCTACCGCAACTATGTGGAGGGGCGTGCCGATATAGCTTTGATGCCCTCGGCAATGGTGCCGACTCTCAAATCAACATCAATCATAACAGACTACTGCATAGGTGCTAACGGAAGGGTGCGTACTGTCGCCCTCTTCTCGAATGTGCCCGTACAGCAGGTGCGTCGCATATACCTCGATGCCCACTCGCGTACCTCGGTGCAGCTGGCTGGCTATCTGGCAGCCAACCTCTGGCACATACAGCCCGAGTGGTATGATTTGCAGGACTACTCGCAGGTGGCCTTCGCACAGAAGGATGATGCTTTCCTGCTGATTGGCGACAAGGTCTTCGACCACGAGGGTCTGTTCAACTACACCTACGACCTCTCGGAGGAGTGGCAGAAGGCTACTTCGATGCCCTTCGCCTTTGCTGTGTGGGTGGCCCGCAAGGGTACTTCGTATGAGGTTATCGACTCGCTGCAACGAGCCTTCACCCTCGGCGTGGAGTCGGTGTGGGAGGCTATCGTCGAGGAGGGCTACGACCAGAAGCCGTACAACGCCTATGAGTATCTGACTCAAAATATAGATTTCGTGTTTAACGCCGAGAAGCACTCGGCACTGCAAAAGTTCTGGAACGCAAGCATCAAGATTGAGCCTCGATCCAACCCGGGTTGAAGAGGATAAAGGGCCGCCCAAAGCCATCACAGGCAGAAGATGGGGCGACGGAATCCGTCGGGTGTATTGCTCACCCACACACAAAGGAAACAATGTGTTTAACCCGTAAAAACCTTTGCAGCGATGCTTACAATCTACTTAAAGCAATACAACAAAATCATTCGTAACGCCGAGCCCGAGTTGCTGGACAACTTAGGCTACGACGATATTCTCTGGATTGACCTTCTCTCGCCCACAATCAAGGAGCAGAAGGCCGTAGAGGCATTTATGGAGGAGTCTCTCCAGACCCGCCAGCAGGTGGAGGAGATTGAGTCAACATCAAAGTACTCGGAGAACGAGAACTCAATCATCTCGAACACCAACTTCTTCGTGCCGCACGGCGACTCGTTCTCGGTGGAGCCCGTGTCGTTCATCCTCTCAAACGAGGGTGTGCTTGTCTCGATGCGTGCTGCCGAGTCGCGTACCTTCCGCGAGGCGGAGAAGCGTCTGCAGATGAACTATCGCGGCTACTCGACAGGCTACCACATCTTCATCTCGCTGCTCGAGGTGCGTATCGACTTCGATGCCGACCTTGTGGAGTTTGTCGCAAAGCAGGTTGCCGCACTGAGCAAGGATATCAACGCCGAGGACTCTATCGACAAGACCGTCATCCACCGTATCAATATGTTGCAGGAGAATACGATGGTCCTTCGTGAGAACATCTTCGACCGCCAGCGTATCCTCTCGAACATCCTGCGTTCGGAACGCTTCCCCAACGATATCTACCCCCGCCTGCAGCTGATGATCAAGGACGTTAATTCGCTTATCAACCACGCCGACTTCTCGTTCCAGCGTCTGGACTATATTCAGGACTCGGCACTCGGCCTTATCAACATCGAGCAGAACGAGATTGTGAAGATCTTCTCGGTGGCTGCGGTTATCTTCCTGCCCGCAACGCTTATTGCGAGTATCTATGGTATGAACTTCCAGGTTATGCCCGAGCTGAACTGGGTGTGGGAGGTCGGAGGCTACACCATACCGCTGGGATATATCTTCGCCATCCTGCTGATGGTTCTCTTCTCGGGCTGCACGATGCTCTACTTCCGATATAAGAAGTCCAGCGTCACATCTTTGCCGGTTCGCTTCACATCAGCAACACCGATAGGAATCGTATAGTCGCTCATATAAACATCATCAGGAATATCCTGCTTCACCTGATAGAGCTGCTTAGGTTC
>JAFNXQ010000094.1 GCA_017383445.1 Alistipes sp. | reverse complement strand
TGTGGTGTAGGCGTTGAGTTCGCCACCGAGGTTTTCCAGACGACAATTCACCTGATAAGCCTTGCGATGAGCCGTTCCCTTGAAGAAGGCATGCTCGGCGAAGTGAGCCAAGCCGTACTCGTCGGTATGCTCGTCACGCGTTCCGGCATTGACCACCAATGCACAATGCGTGATGCTTGACTTTACGCGGCGATGAATACCCTTTATTCCGTTGGGCAAAGTATATGTTTCAAACTCCTTCACTCCTATCTCGTTATGCTTTTGTTATGTTCACATAGGAAGCGTCCCGTATGGCTGCGTTCGCACTGCTCCAACTCGCGTGGCGTACCCTCAAAGACTATCTCTCCACCCTTGTCGCCAGCCTCCTCGCCGAGGTCGATAACCCAGTCGGCACACTTTATAACCTCCATGTTGTGTTCTACAATGACAATGGTATGTCCGTTGGCTATCAACGCGTTAAAGGCTTTCAAAAGACGGTTTATATCGTGGAAATGCAATCCTGTGGTGGGCTCGTCGAAGATAAACATTATCTGTCGTTGCTCGCTATCCTTCGCCAGGAATGAAGCCAGCTTTACACGCTGACTCTCGCCTCCCGACAGCGTTGAGGATGATTGTCCGAGGCGTATATATCCCAGACCAACCTCCTGCAGAGGTTTCAGCCTCTCCACAATGCGGCGACAGGTTGAGTTGCTGCTATCTTCGCTGAAAAACTCAATAGCGTCATCTACGCTAAATTCCAAAACATCGTGTATATTCTTGCCGCGATACTTTATCTCCAGCACCTCGTCCTTGAAGCGTTTGCCGTGGCAGGCGTCGCAGACAAGCTCTACATCGGCCATAAACTGCATACTCACCTTGATAGTGCCCTCGCCCTGACACTCCTCGCAACGACCTCCCGCCACATTGAATGAGAATGAGGCTGCTGTGAGTCCCGTGTGTACGGCCTGCGGCTCATCGGCGAAGAGCTTGCGAATCTCGTCGTAGGCTTTAAGGTATGTCACAGGGTTGGAACGCGATGACTTGCCGATGGGGTTTTGATCCACTATCTCTACCGATTTCAGCATCGATATATCACCCTCCAAGTGGTCAAAATCTCCCGGTTTAAGACCCGTGTCGGATAGCTCACGTCGTAGGGCCGGATAGAGTATTCCCTTTGCCAGAGATGACTTTCCACTACCGCTGACACCTGTGATGCAGGTAATTACACCCAATGGAATGCGTACATCTATATTTTTGAGGTTGTTCTCTCTCGCACCGCGTATCGTAATGGAGTTACTCCATCCTCTCGGTGATGTGGGCATATCAATCTGTCGGCGTCCTGCAAGATAATCTGCCGTAAGACTATTCTTTGCTTTGAGCAGCTTGCCAAGCGGGCCGTTGAATACTATCTCGCCACCATTTTCGCCCGCACGGGGACCTACATCCACAATGTGGTCGGCGGCACGGATGACCTCCTCTTCGTGTTCTACGATTATAACCGTATTGCCAATATCACGCAGTTGCTTCAATACCTTTATCAGACGATGTGTGTCGCGTGGGTGCAGACCAATGCTCGGCTCGTCAAGGATATATAACGAGCCTACAAGGTTGCTACCCAGCGATGTCGAGAGGTTTATGCGTTGGCTCTCTCCGCCTGATAGTGTTGAGGATAAACGGTCCAGCGTAAGATAACCCAGACCCACATCGGCCAAATATTGCAGACGATTGCGAATCTCTATGATGATGCGTTCAGCTGTTTTGCGGTCGTGTTCGTCAAGTGACAGGTCGTTGAAAAAAAGTATCAGATTATCGGCCGTCATAGTGACCAGCTCGGCGATACTCCTGCCTCCCACCTTCACATACAAAGCCTCTTTACGCAGACGACTGCCACCGCACTCCGGACAGCATGTCTTGCCCGTGTAGCGAGCCTTCATCACACGGAACTGAATCTTGCGGCGTTCACTCTCTATGTAGTCA
>JAFNXQ010000093.1 GCA_017383445.1 Alistipes sp. | reverse complement strand
CATCATACGATTGGTCATAGCCTGCGAGTTGAGATATGCCCACATAGCCTGCATCTCGGGGTTATTGCCCACCTGGCTCAAAAATGCCTGAACAGCCTCAGCGTTATATACGCCGGTCTGTGGATCAGCAAAAGCCTGATAGAAGACCTGTGAAGGATACTCGCCGCTGAGCATTGCAAGACGCTCGTCCTGTGAAACGGCAACACCCATCTTATCGAACTGGGGAGCAAAGAAATGCTTTGAGATAAGCTCCTGCCAAGTAGCACCTGCCAACGCAGCAGCACCCTCCTCTGATGACTCATCGCCACCGTTACCATTTTTCACAGCATCATAGGTCTTGATATACTCCATATAACCGACCTTGTTACCATCAATAACACCTACAGTAGGGTCATTGCTACCAAAAAATCCCATCTCTGGACCCAGAGAGAGAATAAACGCTAAAAGAGCCAAGACGATAACGACCGTCAAGACTGCACCAAATTTGGTTCTTAATGTGTTTAGACTAGCCATAATTGTTTATGTATTATTTATTTGTTCTAAATTTAGCCACCAAAGATAATAAAATTATTTTTAATACTACCATCAAGCCCTATAATTTTATCAAATCTTTCTCACACGAGCCAGCTCTATTCGCGAACGAGTAGAACGCAACACTTTGATTTCCAGACTATCAGTAGATATTATCGTACCTGCCGACGGGATGCCGTCATAGTTGTACAAAATGTATCCCGCAAGTGTGTCATACTCGTCACTCTCCTCAATTCCAAGGTCGTAGTGCTCGTTAAGATACTCCACATCAAGACGACACGAGAGAACATACTCTCCCTCGCCCACCTGCTTCTCTACACTCTCCTGCACATCATGTTCATCCTCTATCTCGCCGAAAATCTGTTCCAGAACATCCTCCATAGAGATAATACCTGCCGTACCTCCAAACTCATCGATAACGACAGCAACACTCGACTTACGTTTGATAAAGGTCTGCAACAGAGTCTGCAAAGGCAGTGTCTCGGCGACATAATCAACCTTCATCAACACCTCCTCTATTGTCTTCGGATTATTGAAAAGGCTCTTTGAATTGACGTACCCGATGATACTGTCAATGCTCTCTCGCCACACGAATATTCGCGAAAACTTCGACTCCACAAAACGGGCCGTAAGGTCCTCTATCGAGGTCTCAACATCCACTGCTTCGACATCCACTCGCGACACCATACAATCCCTCACACGCAGGTCAGCAAAGTCCAGCGCATTCTGGAAGAGTTTTATCTCCTCCTCATCCTCCTCCTGCAACTCCACATCGTCACCATCAACGAGATTTACCAAATCTTCACGATTGAAGGTATAGTCAATCTCTGCACCCGTATTTTTTCGACCGAACAGTCGCAAAATAGCGTATGAAATTAAAGTTGTGAGTATTGCTATGGGGTACAGCAGCAGATAAAACAGATATAAAACGGGAGAGAAAAGCTGATAGTAGAAGTTTGGATTCTTCTTTACTATCGACTTGGGCATAAACTCTCCGCAGAACAGGATAACGATAGTAGAGACGATTGTCTCCAACATTACAGAGCCACCTTCTGCCATGCCATCCCAGCCTACGAAACGGGCCAGCATACGCAACAGCAGCGACATATATAGAGAGTAGATAACCAGACATATATTATTACCTACCAGGATAGTCGTGATATACTGTCCCGGGTGTTTCTCGAATATATGTGCTACAAAGTTGAATATGCCACTCTGCTTTCGGTCAATCTCTTCACGCAGGCGATTCTTGCTCAAGAAGGCGATCTCCATACCTGAAAAGAATGCCGACAACAACAGCATAATACAGATCAGAATGACCGAATTGATTAGGTCGGTAGTATCCATCTCTATAAGTTTGGTTACTTATTTATCATCTTTTTGTTCTGCGAACTCGAATCCTTCTCGTCAAGATCTATTGACAGGATTTCACCGCCACCATTCTTCGCTGACGGCAATCGGTTTTTCCTCAACGAATCCATCTTTTGAGCAGCTCCATTCTCCTTGAGATTTACATCTGCCAACGGTTTTGCCGGCACAGCAAAATCGCCCGACGTCTTAGGCTTCTTTTTCACTTTGGTTTTTGATGTCGATTTTGGTTTCGACACTGCTTTTGAGGATGACGATCTCTTGGGCTTTGCCTCCGGCTCCGGGCTCTTCACCGCTTCAGCATTGGCATCCGACAATGAGTCCGCCTCCGACTTTGGCTCCGGCTCGGTGAAATAGGTAACGCCTTTAAGCTTGCGATAGTGCCAGTCCTTCATCTCCTCATCGCTTTCAAAGCCCTCACAATCATACAGTTCATCACCATCGACAACGCGTGAATCAACATTTGAGTAGATGCGATGCGTGGCTTGATTCCAGAAGAGCTGTGAGGTATATAAACGACGGCCACCATTCTGTATTACAACAACATCACCCTTCGCCTCCCAGAGCTTACGCGTCTCGTAAAAAATAGCATAATTGGCGGTCAATGTTGCCGATTCAACGGCCGTAGTATCACCTTCGTATGTAATGATTTTGATACCCTTACGAAACTCTTTATATGGCTCGCGAGCCATTGAGTATCCCTCCATCAAAGGAGTGATAAAATGGTATGATTTTTGACCATTTTCCGACATCACGATAGTTAGATTCTCACTATACTCCGTCATCAAATTTTCCAAATTTGTCGGTTGTGATGATGTCGTATTTTTCGCCCCACACGAGAATAGCAAGATAGCACTCCCTGCAAAAGAGAGTGCTACCGCTAAATATCGTTTAAGCAAATTTTGTATCATTCGCCAATCTTATCTGTAACGAACAGTTGTGCTTACACCATTAGCAAAACCGTGATCGATAGTGTAGCGTGAACCGGCAGTTGCCTCGTTGAAGAAGCACTCCTCCTTGGTGGGGAATACTGCACGATAGTGGTTCATCATCTCCTGTGCCGACTTCTGAATCTCAGGGTCATTCTCCAGCAATGATACTGCCTGACTCATAGCATCATAAGCCGCCCAGAATGAGGTCTGGCAACGGAACTCTGCACAGTTACCTGACGAAGCATAGCACTGACCGATGATAAAGTAAGCGAAACCGTTCTCTGGGTTGATATTCTTAACCTCCTTGGCAGCAGCCATAGCAGCTGAGTAGTTCTTTGTGGTAAGACTGATCATACCGATACGAACATACAACTTCTCCTTCTCGGCGGGGTTGCTCTCAACTGACAAAGACTCCTCCAGATACTTCAACGCCTTGGCATACTCCTCACGCTTCTGGAAGCCCTGTGCGAGGAACAATGCGATATCAGAAGATGGCTTAACCGAATAGAGAGTCTCTGCAGTCTGGAAGAAGAAATCACTGTCGCAACCAGCACGAGACATAAGAGTCACAGCCTGATTCAGGATAGTCTCATCATTAGGATTAGCCTCCAACTTCTTTGAGAAGAGAGTCTCCAAGTTCTCGCAGCTTGCAGCACCACTCATACCGAAGATACCCTCGAACTGCTCCTTATACTGCATCTCACCCTCGGTTGCTCCATCAAAAGCGGGTGACAAACGGTCATACTCTGCGATGATTGTCTCAGCGTCGATCAACGCATTCTGGAAGTCATCGTTAAGGTTGCTGAAATAGATAACAGCCAACTCAAGGTTCATCTTACCCTTCTCAACGCTTGCATCCATAGCCTCGTTAAGCACCTTGCGAATACCCTCACGATCCTCGGGCTTGAATGAAACATACTCACGAGCCTTGCGGTCGAGGATATAATCCTTACCACGCTTTGAGTGTGAAGCGAAGTTCTCCAAACGTACATCATAGATCCACAACAAAGAGTCCACATAAGCAGCTCTCTCATCTACCGATGTCGCACGGTTAATTCTGTTCTTGTACAACTTTACAGCGTTAGTGTAGATATTCTCAGAACCTGCAGGAGCCTTCTCCAGCAAAGTCTTCAAATAACTAGATGCGAGATCGTAGTTACGATTATCCACAGCCTCCTTCAGGAACTGTGCTGTAAGCATCATCTCCTTACGCTCCTCACCAGTTGCACCCCATTTAGCATACTTTGGGTCATCATAGTTAAGATCCTGTGCTGCCGCGGTAAAACCTACCATAGCGAACACTGCCACCAAAACGAATTTAATACTCTTCATTGTAATCTAAAGTTTTGTTCTTATTAAAATTATATCCTAATCCTTTTTATATTAAACGCAGCAATGCGTTTTTTATTGTCCTGCAACACTTATTACTCCGGCCGTAACACCATTAATCGAACTTATAACGCTGGAACCATCTATCCTCGCCAAAGAGGGTCAGACCAAGCGAAACCTTAAAATAGTTCTGATTTACAAGGTTTGCACCCACGCCATCAACATCCACCACAACCATCTCCGGACGACGCATACCATACTCAAAGCCCACATCGATAGACGAGCCACCGAACAGACGCAATGGGAATCCCAGACCTGCCGTCACAGCATACTGGCGTATCTTGCTGCCGCCAAAAGTCTGATATAGTTCGCCTGCACGAGCACCCACACGATATGCGATACGATTCAGATAGTTACGCACATCCATTGCCTTTGGTGTAATCTCCAAGCCGAATTTCAACGTATGTGTGTCGGTGTAGTTCACAACAACACCCTTGTCGATACTCTCGCTGTAATCGGCGTTCTCGCTACCCCAGTCCTGATATACATAGTCAAGACCCCAACGAACGTGAACATCCTGATAGAAGACTCCGGCCGATATCTGCTGTGGCAGACGCAACGGGCCCTTCTCTGACTTATCACGAACAACCGTCTGCAAGAGGTTATTCACATATACCGACTGCGTCACGCGAGGCTTCAAACTACCACCAAGGTCATAAGTGGCACCCAGCGAGAACATACGCTTGGTATTCGAGATGATATGAAACTGAATACCCGCCTGTGCCTTGATGTTCGATACCACATAGGAATCGACGCCCGTAGTGCTTGAATAGGTACCGCTACCGGTAATCATATTCGACACCTGCGATGTATAGTTGCGGGTGATGTTTCCCCAATAGTAGAGCATCGCAACGCCGACTGAGAAGCGTTTGAAAGGACGCCATCCCACACCGGCCTTAACCTCGGTAATATCACCCTCACCATCCCACTGATAGCGTACACGGCCGATATTACCCAATATATCCTCCGACATCTCGTCGCGATACATCTTGTAACCCACACTGCTGTAAGGCGTAAGGCTGAAGCCAAAGCCCACATTCTTTGCCAGAGGCATCTGGAAGGCTATCTCGTGGAAATTAACCGAGTTATAAGCGGTCTTGACCAGTGAGTTAGCCGATTTCAGCTGGCTGTTGCGGTAGTGGCCTGCATCAACACCAAAATCGAAGATAAAGCTCTTGCGGGTCATATTTCCGTAAGCCGCAGGATTGAGCAGATTGACCATCGTGTATGAGTACATACCGAGTCCGACACCTCCCATAGAACGCATAGCCACATTACCCGGAGTAGCCAACTCGCCCAGACCGTACATAGAGTACGGCGAGTAGGTATTGATACTGCTCGAAAAACTTTGAGCCGACGACACTGCGGGCATAGCAAAAACCGCCACAACAGCCATCATCACAACTCGAAATATTATGTTATTCAACTTCTGCATTGTAGTCTAAAATTGTGTTCAATCCGCAAATAACCAAATCACATTTTGCAAATATCGTATTTTTAATTCGTTTCGCAAAAAATTTCGCGTCTCCACCCGTAAAAATTATGGATAATTTAACATTTTTCGATAAAAATGCAGAAATATACCCCTCAATTTCATTGACGATGCCCTGCATCACGCCCTGTTCTATCGCTTCAACGGTCGAAGTTCCCACCTCCAGAATTTCGTCAGTTGCCGCACATTCGGGCAGTCGAGAGGTGTAGTCGTGCAAAGCACGAAAACGCATACGCATACCCGGCGAGATGTTACCACCCTTAAAGACTCCGCCCTCAACCAAATCGATTGTTATGGCGGTTCCAAAATCGACTATCAGAGCATCATCACCATACATCTTCACAGCGGCAACGGCAGCTGCCAGACGATCCATTCCAAGCGTCTGCGGAGTGCGATAGGCATTCTGTATAGGGACAGGTGTCTGGTGGGTCATTCCCAAAACCTCCAGGCCCAAAGCCCTCAGCCTATTTACCACGCCGTCGGCTGATACTCCCGTTGCGGCAACTATGGCTCGTTTCACTTCGGGATAATTCCTCACAACAGCCTCTAAATCAGCTGCATCGACAGAGTCATACACATAGCTGGCAACAATATCGCATCCGACAGCAAATGCTACCTTGACACGCGTGTTTCCTATATCAACAATCAGATTCATCTCTCGGTGGTTATAAATTTCTCAACACATCTACCGCCTCGGCAAGGTCGGCCACCTTTCTAACGGTCATCGCCAGACGATTATTGTGTTGTTTCAACACAAAGCGGTCGGGCTGCATAGTGACTTTACGCAGCAGATTCATAAAGACATCGCTTTTGTAGTATGGTGAGTTCTCCTCTCCCACAAAATGGACTATCATCAGGCCATTCTTCACCTTGACCTTCTCCATACCAAGACGCACCGCCTCCCAACGCAACCTCACCACATTAAGCAGACCTATTGCTGCCTCGGGCAAAGCACCGAAGCGGTCTATGAGGCGATTTGAATAAGCAACCAAATCCTCCTCGCGTTGTATAGAGTCCAGCTCGCGGTAAAGACGCAACTTCTCGGCCGGCTGACGCACATAGTCATCGGGCAACTCGGCGAGCATATCTATCTCAATAACAGAGTCTTCGATATAGATATCGTTCTTGATGGTCTCCGCCTCCTTATCGGTAAGGCCCTCCACATCAAGGCCCTCCGCACGCAACTCGGCAATGGCCTGACGCATAATCTTCTGATAGGTTTCAAAACCTATATCGGCGATAAAGCCACTCTGCTCGGCTCCCAGCAGATTACCTGCCCCTCGGATATCAAGATCCTGCATTGCGATATTAAAGCCGGAGCCCAAATCCGAAAACTCCTCAATGGCACGCAGACGGCGACGGGCATCACTCGACAGAAGCTCATCGGGCGGCGTTATCAGGTAGCAATAACCCTTGCGACTGCTACGACCCACACGACCTCGCAACTGATGCAGGTCACTCAAACCGTAGTTTTGGGCATTATTGATGATTATCGTATTGGCATTGGGTATGTCGATACCGTTCTCTACAATGGTTGTGGAGATAAGCACATCGAACTCGCCATAGATAAAGTCCATAATGAGTTTTTCCAGCTTATCCGACGGCATCTTACCGTGACCTATCGCCACGCGGGCCTTCGGGCAAAGACGCGACACCACGCCTTGCAGCGTGAGCAGATCCTCTACGCGATTATGGACAAAATAGACCTGTCCGCCACGCGATAGCTCCTCCTCAATGGCATCGCGAATGATATCCTCCGAGAAGATGTGCGACTCGGTGATGATAGGCTGACGATTGGCCGGAGCCGTGGATATAACCGACAAATCACGTGAGCCCATCAGCGAGAACTGCAATGTTCGGGGTATAGGCGTTGCTGTAAGGGTCAGCGTATCGACATTCACACTCATCTGCGTCAGTTTTTCTTTGGCCGCTACGCCGAACTTCTGCTCCTCGTCGATAATAAGCAGACCCAAATCCTTGAACGAAATCTGCTTGCCCAGCATCTTATGCGTTCCTATCAAGATATCAATCTTTCCAGCTGCCAGATCTTCGGCTATCTCCCGCACCTGTTTGGCACTCTTTGAACGGTTGAGATACTCTATTCGCACGGGGAAATCACGCAAGCGTTCCATAAACGAACGATAGTGCTGCAATGCAAGAATGGTAGTAGGTACCAACACCGCCACCTGCTTGCCATCGACCGCAGCCTTGAAGGCTGCACGTATCGCCACCTCGGTCTTACCGAAGCCCACATCGCCACATACAAGTCTGTCCATCGGCTGGTCGGACTCCATATCCCGTTTGACAGCCGTGATGGCCGCCTGCTGATCCACCGTCTCATCCCACTGAAACGACGCCTCCATCTCATTTTGCAGGTATCCGTCAGCCGAGAAAGCAAAGCCTTTACTCGCCTTACGCTTGGCATACAGAGCAATAAGCTCTCGCGAGATATCCTTGACTGCCTTTTTCGTGGCACTCTTCAACTTCTGCCAAGCACCGCCGCCCAGCTTATAGATTTTGGGCGGTTCGCCCTCGCCACTCTTGTATCTTGAGATACGATGCAGCGAGTGAACATTCACAAACAGTACATCGTTATCCTTATAGACCAGCTTGATAGCCTCGTGAATCTTGCCATTCTCGTTTATCTTGACCAGACCGCCAAATCGGCCCACACCGTGATCGATATGAACAACATAATCGCCCATTTTCAGAGCATTAAGCTCCGCAACTGTCATCTGCTCATCACGCTTTATCTCGCCATTGATGCGGTAACGGTGATAGCGATCGAAGATGCGATGGTCGGCATATAGCTGCAATTTAAGCGTATGGTCAATAAAGCCATCGTGCAGCGTTACCGCGATGGAGTCAAACAGAGAATCCTTACGCCCGAGCTGATGAAAGACATTATCAAGACGTTCTATCTGTGCCCTGTTCTCCGACAGGATGTAGTTCTTATAGCCTCGCAGAATGGCATCCGACAGATTCTCGGCCAGCACCTCGAAATTCTTATTGAACTGCGGCTGCGGCGAGGTATTGAACTTTACGACCGTGTCGGCAATACGTTCCTTCAGGTTATCTCGCAACAGACACATACGGCTCGATGCCATATCTCGCAGCAGAGTGTTTCGGCTGGTCATAAGGTTGTCTATCTCGGCCGGAGACTCCATCTCCGACAACATACGGCGACGCAGGTCATTGACACGCTTCAACACATAATCAGCATCGTAAAACCAATATGTCGCCTCGCCGATGAATTGTGCAAGCGACACCCTCTCTGCTACCGATTCATTCAGATTTGGCACAATCTCCACCTCCTGCACCTTGTCGTGCGAAAGCTGACTCGAAATATTGAATCGGCGTATAGACTCCACCTCATCGCCAAAGAAATCGAAGCGGAAAGGTCGGCTCTCGGAGTAAGAGAAGACATCGACAATACCACCTCTGAGAGAGTACTGCCCCGGCTCATAAACGAAATCGACCTGAGTAAAGCCGTTTGCCTCCAACTTTTCCACCAGCTCACGGATAACGACCTCGTCACCAACTGCGATGCGGATACTTCTTTCCGATATCACCCTCTCGTCGGCTACTCGTTCTGCCAGAGCCTCCGGATAGGTACACACAACGACATATCCATCTTTGCGATGACGTATGGCATTCAGCGTATTTGTTCGCTGCACCACGCCTTGTGCGTCCTCCTTGCCATAGAGAATGGATTTTTTGTATGATGTAGGGAAGAAGCAGACTCTCGATTCGTCAAGCAGAGCATAGTAGTCATTCAGGGCATAAGCCGCAGCATCTCTATCCTCGGCGACAATGACGTGTACACCACCTGCCCGCACCACCTCCGCCGCAGAATAAAACGAAAGAGCCCCGCCGACCAACTCTTCAAGATGGACGGTAGCACTCTCTCCTTTCAACGCTTTATGCAACTCGGTCAAAGGCTTACTCGCCTTGACAAGCTGCAAAATATTATCTACACTCCCCAAAACTTTGCGATTTAGAGATTCTTTTCCAAACAAATCCTCTTTCACTCCCTATGCAGACCACAAGAGATTGTCTGCATATTGGTCTATCAGAGAATAAGCGGTTCGTTATGACGTCCCAGATACTTCACCTCGACCATTCCAAGACTCTGGTCTGCTATGACTTTTATGCTGGTCTTGTATCTCCACTGCCACTTGCGACGCAGCGAGATAAGGCCCTGGCAGATATACGATGCCACATAGGGACTCACGCGCAGCGTGATATGCTTGATGCCTCTGTCCTCGGCGAGGAACTGAATCTGATTCTCGATCTTTCGGTCAAGCAATATCGTAGGCTCAATACGGCCGGAGCCGTTACATGTAGGACACACATCGGTAACATCCTCCACGGCCACGGGGCGAACCCTCTGGCGTGTTATCTGCATCAAACCGAACTTCGTCAGCGGCAATATCGTATGCTTGGCTTTATCGGTTGCCATCAGCTTCGACATCTCCTCAAAGAGCAACTGTCGATTCTGTGCCTTATGCAGGTCGATGAAGTCGATTATCACGATGCCTCCCAAATCACGCAGACGCAGCTGGCGTGCAATCTCCTTGGCAGCAGCCAGATTGACCGACATAGCCGTCTCCTCCTGATTCTCCTCGGCACGCGTACGGTTTCCCGAATTGACATCTATAACATTCATCGCCTCGGTATGCTCGATGATGAGATATGCACCTCGTTTCAACGACACATACTTGGCGAAGAGTGATTTTATCTGTTTTGATATATCGAAATTGTCAAAGATAGGCACCTGTCCCTTATAGAGCTTGACTATCTTCTCCAATTTGGGGTCAATAACTTTTATATAGTTTTTAATCTCGCGATACATCTTCTCGTCATCGACGGTAATCTGCGAAAAAGTCGCATTCAGTGAGTCGCGGATTATGGTATTTGCACGGCTCATCTCACTCAACAGCAGAGCGGGAGCCTGACTTTTGCGTATGTTACCCACAGCCTCTTTCCATCTATCGACCAAAGAGAGGATATCCTGCTCGATATCCACATCCTGGGCATTGGCGGCTGCGGTACGTATGATAACTCCGAAGTTCTTGGGCAGAACACCCGCCGCCACACGACGCAGGCGTTTCTTTGTTTCGTTGGAACGAATCTTCTGTGAGAGGAAAATCTTTGATGTAAAGGGAACCAGCACCACATTGCGGCCTGCGAGTGACACATCGGCCGTAAGACGCGGGCCTTTGGTTGAGATAGCCTCCTTGGCCACCTGCACCATGATGGTCTGTCCCACCTGTAAGTAGTTCTCTATCTTTCCATCCTTGTCAATAGAGGGCTCGAGTTTCATTGACTCGACATTCACGCCACGCTTACCCGGCTGACGGCTATTGACGACTCTCTCCAACGAGAGAAACTGACTACCCAAATCGAGATAGTGGATAAAAGCATCCTTCTCGTGTCCTATATTGACGAAGGCCGCATTCAATCCCGGCATAATCTTACGCACCTTACCCAGATAGATATCTCCTACGGAGAAACCCATCTTGCACTGCTCCTTATTAAGCTCCACAAGCACCTTATCCTCGCACAAGGCTATGGATATTTCGGTCGGGGTAACGTTTATTACTAATTCTCGATTCATCTACAAAATAATTCTTTACAAAAAATAGGTAAAGCTAAGGGCGTTAGAATACAAAACCCTTAGCTCTATACTTACCTACTTGCTAACGCAATTAAAACCGATGAGAAGATTACTTCTTCTTATGACGGTTCTTACGCAGACGCTTCTTACGCTTGTGCGTAGCCATCTTATGACGCTTATGCTTCTTTCCGTTTGGCATAGTTGTATAATATTAAGTGGTTAATGTCTTTATTATTTAACCTTCGCTACGAAGCTCTTTGCAGGCTTGAAAGCGGGGATATTGTGCTCAGGAATTACGATAGTCGTATTCTTTGAGATATTACGAGCAACCTTCTTTGCACGCTTCTTGATGATGAAGCTACCGAAGCCACGCAAATAAACATTCTTCTCATTGATAAGAGAGGTGCGAACATTGTCCATAAAAGCCTCTACAACAGCCTGCACCAAAACCTTCTCTGCACCAGTGCTCTTCGCAATCTCATTTACGATATCAGCCTTAGTTGTACTAACCTTATTCATAGTGTATTGAAAATTTTATATTATTAAATTAACATTTTAGTTACTATCAGTCCCTTTGGGTCTGCAAATGTACTACATTTTTAACGATTAACAAATTAAACGTGAGTTTTTTTGCAAAAAAAAATCAATTGTAGCCCAAAGAGGCAAAAACCCTGCTAAAAAATTCTTTTTAGAAAGGCATCTGATTGAAAGCCATAGCCAAACCCTCGACAGCCTTATCCAGACCACCCTGAATTTTGCCACCAATCATCATTCGCATCATCATATTCAGTTCGGCGTGCAGCACCAGACGCATACGCGTATCATTATCCGACACCTCGTGAAGCTGAATCCAGAACGAAAAGTCGATGGGCACCGATCCGGCGGTGTCATCACCCGAAATCTTAATATACTTGTTCTCAACTCGTTCAACAATACGCAGAGCCACATTAAAGCCCTTGACCTTGAACGAGCAGCTATCCTCATCGGCACGCCACTCCTCAACCTTATCCTGCAAGGCGGGTGTGAGCATATCGAAGCGACTGATGAAGGGGTATATTCTCGCAGCAGACTTTCTCACCTGCTGCTGTTTTGATTCATATTTTTCCAATCCCATAACACTAAATCTTTAATTTGGAGTCACAAATATAGGAATTTTAACGCAATAAGCAACTGCTTTTCACAACAAAAAGCCGTTCCTTACCTAACGGAACGGCTTAACTTACATTAAGGATTACTGCTACTGTTTTGGTACAACGGTAACATTTACGGCCTGCTCGCCCTTCTCGTTGCTTCCAATCTCGAACTCCACACTCTGACCCTCGGTCAAAGCCTTGAAACCCTCGGCAACGATTCCTGTGTAATGAACAAAAATCTCGCGACCCTCGTCGGTGAGAATAAATCCGTAACCCTTTTTACTGTCGAACCACTTTACCTTGCCTATCATAAAAATCTGTGTTAAAAAAAGTTATTGTAACTCCGTTTAATATCAAAGGTAGTAACTTTTTTTCATTTAACAAAAATTTCAGACACTTTTTTAGTAAAGTTTCATTTTGTCTATCGTTACAAAAGAGAGCAAGTTACATAAAATCCTTATCCTCCAACTGAAAAATCTCCTCTACCGATTTGTCAAATATTTGTGCCATTTTGATAGCCAGCACGGTTGAAGGAACGA
Source organism: Alistipes sp. (assembly GCA_017383445.1). Classification (GTDB taxonomy): domain Bacteria; phylum Bacteroidota; class Bacteroidia; order Bacteroidales; family Rikenellaceae; genus Alistipes. Next base: position 2,595 of record JAFNXQ010000093.1, on the reverse strand, counting down.
ATTTTCCACTCTCTATGGCATTTATCGTCTGACGGCTCACACCCGCAGCGTCGGCCAACTGCTGCTGGGTCATACCCGTCTCGGCACGAGCCACTTTTATCTTATTCTTCATCGCCGGCTCCTTTCTGTAAGCGCCACACCTGGTAGCGGAAAACAATCATAAAGACAATCAGAATTGTAAACATCTGGTATATCATCACCTGTATGAAATCGAAGTCGTAGACAAGCAATGAACACACGATAAGTATTGCGTAATTGACATATAACGCAATTAGCAGCGCGTTGAGCCTGATGTGAGATATCATCTCATCCTCGACCTTCTCTCTCGAACAGGTTGCCAAAATACCACCTATGGCAATACCGATAATTGCGATATTGTTCATTGTGTATGAGCCATCAAAGCCTTCAAAATCCGTTATGCAGAGATAGACTCCCAATGCTGCCGCCAAGGCGAAAATAACCCACCCTACTTTCTGAAAGCGGTGTGGAAATAGTAATGTTTTCATAACTGTTTAGTTTTGGTTTGTTTTATCTAAAATTAATTGAGGTATTCGAATACGATGCAAATGTAAAGCAAATTTTACAAAAAGACAAATATTTTTGACATTATTTAGTTAAAAAAATTCCAAGTTATTGGTAACCAATCCACTATGGCATCCAGAAAAATTACACAATAATTGGGAATTTCCAGATAATTTGATTAGATAGCCTATTGATTTTGGGGAAGTTAAAAGATTTAGCAGGTTAAAAAGTTTAACAGATTGGAAAGAAGTCCCAGAAGTTGTAAATGTGGGAATGATGGTTCAATAAAGACATATTAACCTAATATTTTTAAGCGCTTGTTAAAATCAAACTATATAATAATATTGTTGTGGTAGTAGGCTTATTATCTATTTATTTTTGTCATTTTACTTAATGACTTTTATACTATTTATATTAAAAGATTATACGGGTTATACCAATGTAATATAATTAGTTTGTCAATTATTCTATTTATTCCATAAAATATTATGGTATTTTCAATAAATTAACCAATCATTTCGTGTAATTAAAAAATCAAAATATGTATTAAATGAATATATAGATTGTGGTGATAAAATCTGATAATTTTTATACTTTTGCAAAAGTGTACGAATTGAAAAATACTATTTTAAAGAGAAACTATCTATTTTTATTGGGAAATAGGGTATTTGTCGAAGTCGATACTCGGAGATAATTACGTTATATGGTAACATGTTAGTATTAACTAGTATTAACGAACAAAACTTAAAATTATAATAAACCATTTAAAACTAAATGACTATGAAAAAACTACTTTTTGGAGCTGCCTTATTCTGTGCAGCGTTGTTTTCTTCATGTGGTGACAAGTATGACGATACCGCGTTGAAGAACGAGATGGAGAGTCTTAAGGATCGCGTTGCGCAACTTGAGGCGAAGTTGACTCAGGAGGTTAACGCTTTGAAGGGCTTGATTGAAGCCGCTGAGGAGGGCCTTGCAGTCAGCGTAGAGGAGGTTGATGGTGGCTACGAGGTTACTATCGGCAACAAGACTTTCACTATCAATCATGGTACTGATGGTGAGAATGGTACTGACGGTACAAACGGTACTGATGGTACTGTTATCACTGTTGTTGAGGTTGATGGCGTATACTATTGGGCTATCAATGGTGAGGCAACCGAGTATCCTGTTACCGGCAATGACGGTAAGGATGGCGAGGATGGCGAGGACGGTGCTCCTGGTCAGAACGGTTACACTCCCGAGATTAAGGATGGCAAGTGGTACATCAACGGTGAGGAGGTAGGTCCTGCAGTTGGCGAGAACGGTAAGGATGGTGATTCATTCTTCAAGAATGTTGTTGTAAACGAGGACGATACTGTTACTTTCACTTTGGCAGACGACACTACTATCACTGTAGCGTTGGCAAAGAGTGCTAAGTATACCAATGTTCAGTCTATCGAGTTCGTTCCCGAGTATTCAGATGGTAAGGTAACTGTTGGCTACTACACAGGTGCTGCTGATGCGTTTATCGTAGCTAAGTACGAGGTTACTCCTAAGGCTGCTGCCGCTACTATCGCTAAGTATGCTGATGATGCTTCTATGCAGGCTGTTTATACTAAGTCACGCGCCGAGGCTGGTGAGTTGGTTGTATTGCCCGTAACTACTATCGAGGCTGAGGATGGTATCATTACTGTTACTGCTACTGCTGCTGACCTTGCTGAGGAGTTCTTCGCAGGTACTTTGGAGGCAAGCGTACGCTTTGCTATCCAGGATGACTTGTCAGGCAATGCTTCTGAGTATGTAGCTGCTGTTGCTGAGAAGGTTGAGATGCCTGATTTCACTGCTACTGCTGTTGCTGAGGGCTATCAGGGTGTTAAGCTTACTTGGACCGAGATTCCTGCTGCTGCTTACTATCAGATTAAGTCTGGTGATGTAGTTGTAGTTGAGAAGGTTGAGGGTGCTACTGAGGTTGTTGTTGAGAACTTGACTGACACCAATAAGTATGCATTCACAGTTGTAGCATGCACAGCTAATGATGGCAAGCTCACTTCTGCTGATACTGAGGAGGTTGAGATTTGGACTATGTACAACTGGACT
>JAFNXQ010000092.1 GCA_017383445.1 Alistipes sp. | reverse complement strand
CACGCAGGTACTTGTTCGAGAATAGAATATCATAGGGTACGAAGGAGAGGACTTGTAAGTTCTCTCTTTTTTTTTGTGCGGTTTCGTGCGTGTAGGGTGTGGGGTCGTTCAGCGTGTGGCGGCTCGGCAGACTTATCTGCGAGTGTTGTTATAGTGTCAATCGGTAATCGCTGTGCGATAATGCTGTAATAGCCTGTAAGTCCAAGTAAATAAATTTCCTTGTTCTTTCAGTCTATTCCGTCAGCCCTTCGGGCCTACCGATTGCCACTATTTCAAATCTCTTCGGTCTGCTCTCGCCTGCTGCCGCTGTTCAACCGCCGGCTCTGGGTACAAAGAGGAGAAGCGAAAGTTTCTCCTCTTTTGTTTTCAGATGATGACAAATCTTCAACAAACCAAACAAGAAAAACTTTGTCCAGTATTGCAATATCGCCCTAAAAAGAGTATCTTTACATCACGAAAAACAAAAAGATAGTATCTATGAGAAAAACAATTCTATTCATTGGCCTTGGCGTGGCATTCCTCGCAGTGTCATTGTGGGTAATTTTTAGTGGAGGCAAGAGTGCCAAAGCGGTACGTGCAAAATTCAGATTGGGTGGGGCTATATTGACCCTTATCAGTACAACAAATATGGTGGGGTGTGTCTCTTGTTATGACCCTGCAATCGAATCGCCTCAAAATATTATTGATTTAAAATCAGAACATGAGGTAAGTGATGGCGTTTTTGTCGTGCGAAATGGCGATAAGATGCTCTTTAATGTGGAGTGCGATACAATCGATGAGGCTATTTTTGTGATAACATCTTTGGATGGAGAGGTGCTGCAACTTCTTCGTGAAAAAGTTGTGGTAGAGACACAGATGGAGATTGCCCTAAATATAGATGTCGGCTCTTATAGAGGTGTGGCGGAGTTACACATATATTATCAATATGAGGAGGGTGCAAGCGATAATAAGGCATACACCTATAACCCTTATCTGCTCAATATAGTTGATTAGTATGCTTTTCAAGCGACGAAAACGGTTGCAAATCGGCATCATCATCTTTGAAGTTACCGATGCTTGTAATCAGGCGTGCAAATTTTGCTACAACTACTTCAAGGCACCTGCTTTGCAGACGACGATTGCTGCGCCCGACTATAAATTGGCAAATCGTACACTGAAAAAACTCCTGCACCAGGCAGATGTCGGCTCAATATCGTTCTCGGGTGGTGAGCCGATGCTTGTGCCCAAGATTCACGATTTGGTTTTCCGTGCGAGGTTGGGTGGTAGTAGTGTGAATATTCTCACCAATGGCACGCTGCTGACCGACGACGATATAGCCATTTTTAATGACCTCGGAGTTGCTGCAATACAGATACCTCTGCTCTCTGATGATGCCGCGATACACGACGCCATAACACAACGGCCTGGCTCGTGGGCAAAGGCTTGGGCCAATGCTCGTAGGGTGGTCGGGGTTAGAGAAAAGTGGCTTACTCCGGTGCTTATCATTAGTCGTATGAATGTCGATAGCATTGAATCGACGATGGCTATGTACGGTTTGTTGGGCGTTAAACGGGTAATGGTCAATCGCTTCAATATAGGAGGGTTGGGTATTCGCTATGCCGAAGATTTAGTCCTCTCAAACGATATGTTGCGTGATGCTTTTCGGAGGGTGGATAAGCAGGCCGAAAAACTCGGAATCAAGGTGTATAGCGGCGTTTGTACTCCTATGTGTGTGCTCGATCCGCGAGAGTATCCCAACATCATATTCTCACATTGTACGACCGACCTCGTCTCACGCCCTCTGACGATATCGTATCGGGGCGATGTCCGATTCTGCAATCATTCGCCAAGGGTCTTGGGAAATATCCATAACGAAAGTCTCGAAGAGATTATTGGTAATTCCGCATCGGAGGAGTATTACTCTGCAATACCCGAGCAGTGTGCCGGCTGTGCATTGTGGGAGCGTTGCAAGGGTGGCTGCCGTGCCGCTTCGGAGCAACTGTTTAGCCGATTTGATATGGCTGACCCGCTGATACGATAACAAAAAACCACCCTATGAAGGGTGGTTAAACTACATTGCTTTGCGAAGGACTACTCGAAATCCTCAACAACCTCTGCCTCGGGGGCGTTCTTCTTTACAGACTCGATGCCGTTCTCGCAAGCAGCTACGCTTGAATACATCTCGCTGGTACCGATAACCTGACCGTTAGTGGCTTTAAGGTTGAAATAAGGAGCACCATTCTTTGCCTCCTTGCGTTCGAAACGAGCATCAACAGCTGAATTCTTCTTTACAGACTCGATGCCATTCTTGCAGGCAGCCAAAGTTGTATAACCCTCACTTGCAAGGATTGACTGGCCGTTACCAGCCTTCAAGTTGAACTGGAACTCGCCGTTAGCACGCTTTGTAATAACAAATTTTCCCATTTTCTTAATAGTTTTAGTTAGGTTTATTCTCTATTCCGACTATAAAGATAACTAACTTTTTGAAAATAGTACCACGAATGCTGCAAAAAAAATGCGGAAATTATTCTCCATCAGACCACCTTTGTCAAATAAACCATATATTTGCATCAATAAAAATCATCGAGTTATGGTTAAAACACTCTTTCGCAAGTATGTAGTAGATGCGTTGAGCCATATGGCTCTGGGTTTGTTCTGCTCGCTTATCCTGGGCCTTATCATCGGCCAGATTGCAAAAATCGAAGTGTTGTCATTCCTGGGTTTTGTTGCCGAGGCCCTGTCGGCGTCATCGCCACTGGTGGGTGCCTGCATCGGCCTTGCCATAGCCTACGGTCTTAAATGCGTACCGCTGGTGCTTATCTCGTCGGCTGTCGTGGGTGCTCTGGGTTATCAGTTCGGAGGCCCTGTGGGGGCCTATCTGGCAGTTATCGTGGGTGCCGAGGCGGGAGGCTTGGTGTCGAAGCGTACGCCCGTAGATATCATTATTACACCACTGGTTACGATTGTCATCGGAGGCCTGTTCGCAAAATATTGCTGCTCGCCAATCAACGACCTGATGCTCTATCTCGGCTCGCTGATTAACGATGCTACACGCCTCAATCCCTTCCTTATGGGTGTTGTGGTGTCGGTGCTGGTGGGTTGTATCCTGACGCTGCCCATATCGTCGGCCGCCATCTGCATTATGCTCGGCCTTGACGGTCTTGCGGCGGGTGCTGCCACGGCGGGCTGCTGTGCCCAGATGATTGGCTTTGCCGTTATCAGCTACTCCGACAACGGCATCGGAGGCCTTATCTCGCAGGGGTTGGGTACTTCGATGTTACAGATTGGGAACATTGCCCGCAAACCCATTATATGGCTTGCTCCGACACTTGCGTCGGCTATCCTCGGCCCCGTATCGACTATGTGGCTGCAACTCTCGAACAACGCCGTGGGTGCAGGTATGGGTACGGCCGGTCTGGTGGGCCCGCTTGCGACCTACGCCACAATGAGTGGCCAGATGGATACCACGCTGCTGGTGATTGAGATTATAGGACTCTATTTCATCGCACCGGCTCTGCTGTGCCTCGCCATTGATTTTGCTATGCGTCGCCTCGGCTGGGTTAAGGCCGGCGACATGAAGTTATAGGGTAGAATCCGTATAACAAGGCTCTTTCGGCATCTGCCTCGTCCCCGAAATGCTCACATACGCTAAGTATGCTGTGCTTTCGAGAACTTCGAGCAGCTTCAACCGACGCTGCGGAGTGAGCGCATAGAATGTTTACTTTCTTTGCCGAGCCGCAAGGAGGAAACATCACCCTTGTGGTGGTGTAAAATATCTCTTGTTATACGAATTCTACAAACAGATATTGGGGAACAAGGCTCTTTTGGCATCTGCCTTGTTCCCGAAATGCTCACATAGAATACACAAAAAAAGGCTACCTTTCGCGGGTAGCCTTTTTGCTATTTCTATTTGTCCGAATTTACGCCTCGGTGGTGGGCTCGACATCCTTGAATGCCTCGCGAATCTTGTCGCAGACACCACTTGCAATGTTACGTTCCATAGCCAGAATCATCGAGCTGATAGCCTTTGCCGACGAGCCGCCGTGACCGATAATCACAGGCTTGTTCACGCCGATAACAATCGTACCGCCGATGCTCTCGTAGTTAATGGCGTTCCAGAAGTTTTCGTGATAGTACAGCTTCTTGCACACGGGCTCCAAAACGGGACGCAGCAACTCCAACAGCCACGGACGCATAGGACGCAGACGCTTGTTGATGCGGTACATAGCCTCGGCCATCTTCAGGATGACATTACCCACAAAGCCGTCGGTTACGACCACGTCGCAGGTCTTGCCCGTAAAGATATATGACGACTCTACATTACCCACGAAGTTGATGTTTTTCATCTCCTTCAGCAGGTCGTATGTAGCCTTGGCCTGGGCGTTGCCCTTGCCCTCCTCCTCGCCGATGTTGAGCAGTGCCACGCGGGGCTTTTCAATCTTCAATACTGACTCGGCAAAGATAGAGCCCAAAAGACCATACTGAGCCAACACCTCGGGCTTGGCATCTACATTAAGGCCCACGTCAAGAATCAGACCCTGACGGTTCATCACGATAGGCATAAATGTCGAGATTACGGGGCGAATAACACCCTTGATAGTGCCGATGATAGTGGTGCAACCAACCATCATAGCACCCGTAGAGCCTGCACTCGCAAAGCCGTCAATCTTACCCTCGGCAAGCTGGTTGAAGCCGACAACCATACTTGAATCCTTCTTTGCCACGAAGGCTCGAGCAGGGTGGTCTCCCATCTCGATAACCTGTGTTGTGCCGACGATATCGAACTTATCAGCCGGGCACTTATGCTCTTTCAGCAGTTCGAGCAGGCGTTTCTCATCACCGAACAATACGATACGGCTATCTTTATCTATCTTGTCAAGTGCCATAATAGCACCCTCTACGGCAACCTCTGGTGCGAAGTCGCCACCCATAGCATCAATACCGATTCTTAACATATAGTTGAGATATTGCAGGGTTAATAAAAAAAACAGAGAGAGCACAGCTATTGCCGTCGGCTCTCTCTGAATGTCATCTCTCTACTTACTCGGCCTTCTTCTCGATAGCCAACTTGCCACGGTAGAAACCGCACTCGGGGCATACACGGTGATAGAGTACCGCAGCACCACAGTTAGAGCAAGTAACAACAGTAGGAACTACTGCCTTGTAGTGAGTTCTTCTCTTGTCGCGTCGTGTTGACGACACTTTGTGTTTAGGATGTGCCATTTTACTATTTTATTTTAAGTTATCGTTTGTACTATTTGTTTTCTGCATCGTTCTTAATTCTCCTCACTCTCCATCTGAGCCTTCAATGCTGCCAACTTATTGAAGTCACCCTCTCCGATACCACGCCTTTCGTGCTGCTCGGCCTCTGCCTCCAAGGCATCCATCTCCTCGCTGCTTACGATAGCGAAGCGTGCCATCATCTCGGGGTTGCATTCACCTTCGGGATGAACTCTCTGGTAAGGTAGTGAAAGAACTATGCTTTCGTAAATATACTGTGTCAAATCGACAGCGTCCTCTGCGGGCGAGAGCCACATAATGTCGCCATCGTACTCACCCTCTTCGTTAGATATTCTGACGATAAGGTGGCCTTCGTAATCGATAGGAATCAGACAATCTTCCAGGCATCGGTCGCACTCGCAGGTAACCTCGCCAGAGATGTTGAAATCCAGCTCCAGCTGGCTCTCTGCCTTGGTCATAGCAACCTCGACGGCAAGGTTGCCACCCTTGATATCACGGCTCTCGTAGGCCTGGAACATATCGTCCGACACCTCAAAGCTGAAGGTGTGCGAACCGTTCTTTAAGCCCTTGTAGGCGATGCTGTATCTGTTACCGAGTTCCATATCTGCATAAAAAGCAGGCAAATTTACAAATATTTCGCTGAAAAAGCAAATAATTTGTATTTTTGTAGAGATTAATCAACCGAAAACGTGAAAATATCTCTATGAGTTGCAGTTTTTTAGTGCAAATGAGTTGCCAATATGCCGAGTTGTGGCGATATAACATAGCCGTTGTGGCGGCCTGTTTTGACGAAGAGAACAATCAGGTGACGATGGTCGCCGAGAAGCGTGATACAGCCGAGGTGGGAGCCAATCTTTCAGCAGCACCGGAGGGGTATCGCCTGCCCTGCGAGGTGGAGCTGAAAACGCCTGCCTGTCACCACATTGAGGCTATTGTCTATCTCGTTCCCAATACTTTGCCTGCATCGCGTGATATAGCCGAAAACCGTCCCTTTGAGATGCGTGTGCGTGTGAGTCGCGAGGGCGTTATGCTGCACGATAAGATACACGCCGTCAATCAGTGGGCGGGCGAGGCTCTGCACCTTAATTACGGGATGGAGGAGTAGCTATTATCTGCAAAACGAGGCAACCCCAACCAAAAACCAAAACCACTACCAAAAACGAGTTTAGGCAAAACCCATAGAACAAAAAAAACAGGCTACCTTTTTCGGGTAGCCTGCTCTTTTATAGCGTTATCAACTATTACTTGTTGTAAGCCTTCATAACTGAGATGAGGTCAAGAACCTTGTTAGAGTAACCCCACTCGTTGTCGTACCATGAAACAACCTTTACGAAAGTGTCAGTAAGTGCGATACCAGCCTTTGCGTCGAAGATTGAAGTACGAGCATCACCCAAGAAGTCAGATGAAACAACATCCTCGTTAGTGTAACCCAAAACGCCTGCCAACTCACCCTCAGAAGCAGCCTTCATAGCCTCGCAGATCTCAGCATATGTAGCTGGCTTAGCCAAGTTTACAGTCAAATCAACTACAGAAACATCCAAAGTAGGAACGCGGAATGCCATACCTGTGAGCTTACCGTTCAACTCAGGAAGAACTACACCTACAGCCTTAGCAGCACCTGTAGAAGATGGGATGATGTTGCCAGCAGCAGCGCGGCCACCACGCCAGTCCTTCAAAGATGGACCGTCAACAGTCTTCTGAGTTGCAGTTGTAGCGTGAACAGTTGTCATCAAACCGTCAGCGATACCCCAGTTGTCGTTCAAAACCTTAGCGATAGGAGCCAAGCAGTTTGTAGTACAAGATGCGTTAGAAACGATTGTCTGACCAGCGTAAGTGTTAGTGTTAACACCGCATACGAACATAGGAGTCTTATCCTTTGCAGGAGCTGACATAACTACGTACTTTGCACCAGCCTTGATGTGAGCCTCAGCCTTCTCAGCTGTGAGGAACAAACCTGTTGACTCTACTACGTACTCAGCCTCAACCTCGTTCCACTTCAACTCCTCTGGGTTGCGCTCTGCAGTTACGCGGATAGCCTTACCGTTGATGATCAAAAGGCTCTTCTCAGTATCGTAGTCGATAGTACCCTCGAACTTGCCGTGCATTGTGTCATACTTAAGCATATAAGCCAAGTACTCTACTGGGCAAAGGTCGTTAATACCTACTACATCATACTTCTCTGTCTGAGTGCAAGCTGCACGGAATACCATACGGCCGATACGTCCGAAACCGTTGATACCAATCTTAATCTGTGCCATAATTTGATTTGATTATATTAAATTAAAACTTCTGTTACTTTTTTAACAGCGCAAAAATATATATTAAAATGGTATTAAGCAAATTTTCTGCCCCAAAAAGAGCCTCTTTATGCAAAACTTAACAATTTGCTAACGCACGACACGCCTTAAAGCTCTCTGCTACATTCCGATAGTGTAACGTAGCGGTAAAGAATTTGCCTAAAAGTGGGGAGGAAGTGACGAAATTAAATTATTGTGTTCTATTTGCTTGCGTTGCGTGCGCGTTTTGCCATTGCCGAGGCGAAGACGAAGTCGCCCAGCTCCTTGTTGTCGGCGTGGAGGATGTCATCCTTTGAGCCTTCCCACCACTTCTCGCCCTCGTAGATAAAGACTATCTTCTCGCCAATCTCCATCACCGAGTTCATATCGTGGGTGTTGATGATGGTGGTGATGTTATACTCCTTGGTGATGTCGCTGATGAGGTTGTCAATCACGATGGATGTCTGCGGATCAAGACCAGAGTTTGGCTCGTCGCAGAAGAGGTAGCGAGGGTTGAGCACTATGGCGCGGGCGATAGCGGCACGCTTGACCATACCACCACTGAGTTCCGATGGGTAGAGCTTGTGTGCATTGTCAAGATTTACTCGCTTCAGGCAGAGGTTTACTCGCTCCATCTTCTCCTCCTCCGACTGGTCGGTGAAGAGGTCAAGTGGCAGCTTTACATTTTCTGCTACGGTCGATGCGTCGAGCAACGCTCCGCCCTGGAAGATCATACCCACATCCTTGCGGATAGCCTTGCGGTCGCGGAAGTTGAGCTTCGAGAAGCATACATCGTCGTAATATATCGCTCCCTCGTCCACATCGTGCAGACCAACCAACGACTTGAGCAGCACGGTCTTACCCGAGCCACTACGACCAATGATGAGGTTTGTCTGACCTGTGCCGAACTCTGTTGTGATGTTCTTCAGTACGGTGCGACCCTCAAACGATTTAACTATGTTTTCTGCCTTTATCACGTGCGAATAAGTTGAGTTAATACAAGGTTACATATCATAATAACGATAGAGCTTATCACCACCGCCTTTGTCGAAGCCTTACCCACCTCAAGCGAGTTGCCCTTGGCGTAGTAGCCGCAGTATGCCGAGATGCTGGTGATGAAGAAGGCGAAGAATACCATCTTCACCAGAGCATAGGTAATCTCGTTGGTGTAGAAGCAGTATCGCAGACCCTCGACATAGTCCGAGGGGTTCATAATGCCTGTTATGTCAGCCATAAAGTATCCTCCCGCAATACCAATCAGCATCGAAAAGATAGCAAGGAATGGGAAGAAGAAAACCGTAGCCACAATCTTTGGCAGGATGAGGTATGATGCCGAGTTCACACCCATAATCTCCAGGGCGTCAATCTGTTCGGTGATACGCATCGTACCAATCTCCGAGGCGATGTTAGAGCCCACCTTACCTGCCAGGATGAGGGCAACCACCGTAGAAGAGAACTCCAGAATCATCACCTCACGCGTGGCATATCCAATCATAAACTGGGGTATGAAGGGCGACTCCAGAGTGATTGCCATCTGCAGCGTCACGGCAGAGCCGATAAATACCGAGATGATGGCAGTGAGGCCGATGGAGTTAAGACCCAGAGCCTCCATTTCGCTCATAATGCGTGTGCGGTAAATCGACATCTTTTCGGGACGCGAAAATACCTTCTGCATCAGGAGCGTATATTTGCCTATTGACTCAATTACTTTAAACATAGGGTGTTGGTTTATTTGTTTTTCACCTCTTCAAAATCTACATACTCTCCCACCTTGTCGTTCACGCGCTTCTCGGTAGCCTCCTCGGTAGTATATACCTTCACCTCGCCTTCGTTGTTGGTGCGTGTGCGGTTTTGACCAGAGAAGCCGCCGCCAAAGCCCTGTCCGCCGAAGCCCTGTTGCTGGCGTGCCTCATCCTCTATCTTGCGACTCATACGGCGCAGCTTAAAGATGCCAATGATGGGAATTGCCAGCAGTAGCAGAACAACAATTCCGATACCGATAAATATAGCACCATAAAGTCCAGGTGCAAATACAGCAATCATCACCAGCAGGATGCAGGTCAAAGGATTGCGCTTTATCCACTCCACGATGGAGTCTATTATTGCAAAAAGAAAGTTCATTATTAATTCAAAATGT
>JAFNXQ010000091.1 GCA_017383445.1 Alistipes sp. | reverse complement strand
GTCAAGAACGGTCAGCATACTCTTTATAACATCGGCACCACCACTTGCCACCAGGTCCATCTTCTCACGCAGCGTACGCTTGCGATAGTTATCGAACTCGGCCTGCAAACGCATATATTTATCTCGCCAGATAGCTATCACCTCCTCGGCTGAGGGCTCTGCCTCCGCCTCCTGTGGTGCGTCATCCTCTGACACAATGTCATCATCATCCATATTCTCATCTGCCATATTGGCACACGACTCGCCCTCGCAAGAGGGATTCACATCGCCCTCGCGATAGCCTACATTCTCATCAACTTCCTGATTATTAACCTTTTCTTTTGTCATATCTAATTATTTTTCGTTCCTTTATACTATATGTAGCACAAATTATATGCCCAAGCCTAACCCATTATAAATATGGTAGGACGCTTGGCAATATCGGGCATAGCCCCCTTACGCCACTGCTCTATGGTGCGTGTCAGGATAATCTCTTCGGGCGAAGTTATATCACACGCAATGGTCAGACGGGTTGCAGGTGAGCATACCGACAGGAGCTGCTCCACGAGCTTCACATTGCGATAGGGAGCCTCAATAAAAATCTGCGACTGATGCTCCGTCTGTGCCCGGCGTTCAAGAGCCTTTATCGCCCTGGCTCTTTCGGGTGGCTTGACCGGCAGATATCCATTGAAGGCGAACGACTGCCCATTAAGACCCGAAGCCATTATCGACATAAGGATAGACGAAGGGCCAACCAACGGCACCACGCGAATACCCCTACGGTGGCACGCTGCGGCAACCATAGCTCCCGGGTCTGCCACACCCGGCACGCCAGCCTCCGAGATGACACCTGCCGAACGCCCCTGCTCGATAGGTCGCACCATAGCCTCAACAGCCACGCCCTCGCGTGTATGCTCGTTAAGCTCAACGAACTCCAAATCGTCTATCTTGCGGCTGATACCCGCCTTCGACAGAAAGCGGCGAGCCGACCTCACATTCTCTACAATAAAATAGTCCAGCGAGTCGATGATGGCACGATTGCTCGCAGGCGTAACATCATACACATCGGTAGCGTCCGAAATAGGACACGGAATCATATAAAGAACACCCTTTGCCATTACTCCCTCACATAAATTCGTTTAACACGGGCAGCAACCGAAGTGATAATCTCGTAAGGAATAGTTCCCAGCACCGCTGCCATATCTTCGGGGCTGTTGCCCGCCACAGGCGAAAAGACACGCACCTCATCACCCTCGGCAACACCCTCTATATCTGTAACATCTATCATACAGCTATCCATACATATACGCCCCACGGTCACCGCCTTGCGACCACCCACAAGCATCGCCCAGCGACCATTGCTCAAATGACGATCCAGACCATCGGCGTAGCCAATGGGAATGGTTGCGATAAGACTATCTCGATGTAGCACCTCGCTGCCACCATAACCGATAGCCTCACCTGCCTTACGGCTGCGTAGCTGCACAATGCGTGTTTTCAGCGTAGCCACGGGCTGCAACTCGTCGTTATGGCAATAGCCGTAACCATAAAGACCCAGGCCCAGACGACACATATCGAAATGAGCCTCCGGGAAGCGTTCAATAGCGGCTGAATTGGCTGTATGGCGGATTATCGTGTAAGGCAATGCCGCCTGCAACTTGCCACTCAACCTGTCAAACAGAGCTATCTGACGGCGTGTGAAATCATCCTCCGAAGGCATATCGGCACACGACAGATGTGCAAAAACAGAGGCCACCCTAACACTTTTGTCGGCCGTCAGCCACTCGATAAGTCGGGGCAGCTCCTCCTCAACAAAGCCCAGACGATGCATACCAGTATCTAACTTGATATGAATCGGATACTCCTTCTTGCCATAGCTCTCAACACTGCGGCTGAAATCCGTCAGCGAGTGGAAGCTGTAAATCTCGGGTTCGAGGTTATATGCCACCATCTTGTCAAAACTCTCGGCATCGGCATTAAGCACCAGAATAGGCATCGTGATACCCTTCTCTCGCAGCACCACGCCCTCATCGGCAAATGCCACCGCAAGATATGCCACACCCTGACGCTGCAACAGCTGTGCAACCTCCACATCGCCTGCTCCGTAGGAGTGAGCCTTGACCATCGCCACCACGCGATGATTCATCGGCAGGAAGCGGCGGAAATAGCTCAGATTATGCGTCATCGCATCGAGATTAACCTCCAAAACCGTTGTATGGCTCTTACTCTCCAGACGATGACACAGACGACGCAACGTATCGCGGCGATTACCCTTCAACAATATCGTACGTGAAGCCACATCCGACGGGTTAAGTTCTCGCATCAGAGTCTCCTCGTTATCATAAAAACGACTGCGACATCCAAACAGCGAGCTATAACGCGAAATATTCTCTCCCACGCCGATAACCTCGTCGATATTGGCACCCGCAACGAGTGCTGCAACTCTCTCGTATAGCTCCGCATCACTCATTCCGCTGCCACCGACATCGGCAATAACAGCCGTTGTCTTGCCGCCAAGAGCCACATTTCGCAACGTATCGATAGCCAAAGCCAGCGAGTTTATATCGGAGTTATATGAGTCATAGACTATTGTCGAGTGGCCTATACCCTCCTTTACCTCCATACGCATTGTAACATCCGCAGCCGCCACAGCCGAGTCATAACCCAGCTCGCGGCACAGACTCTTTACCAAAGCCATATTCACAGCCGTAGCATCGTAAGCCGAAATCGACTTATCATCCTCCGCAGCATCGCGTCTGTCGCAACTCAAAGCGATTTTTCTTGCAATATGCTCCACTATGGGGTAGTTGCTATGATATAATAAGGTCCTCGCATTGCGTGCCAGAATAAGTTTCTCGGCGACCTTATCCTCTATGCTCTCAAAATTGTGCTGATGAGCCTCTCCGACCGAGGTGAATACCACCACATCGGGGCGAATCATCGCTTCGAGGCGTTGCATCTCGCCCATTTCCGATATACCCGCCTCGATGAGAGCCAGCTCCTCGTCGCCATCCATCATCAACAGCGACAAAGCAACTCCCAGCTGCGAGTTATAGCTCATCGGCGAGGCGAAGAACTTAACATCTGCGGGCAGGGCACTTGCCACCCACTCCTTGACAATGGTCTTGCCATAGGAGCCCGTAATACCGACAACCTTACCGCCAAACGATTCACGATGTGCCGCTGCGAGTCTTTGCAACGCCTCCAACGAGTTCTCCACCCTGACTACGCCCACCGCCTCGTGTGACGAAAAATCGACATCTCTCTCCACCATAAAGGCCTTGACCCCTCTATGGAGCATATCGCCGACAAAGTCGTGGGCATCATAGGTCGTTCCACTCTTCGCCACAAACATAGCACCGCTGCCAAAGGCGTGAGAACGCGAATCTACCACAACCTCACACACCTCGACATCCGTGCCGTAAAACTCTCCTCCGCACAAGCGGGCTATATCCGATAATCGGTATCTCATCTTACCTCTTAAATATCACTCTTAAAACGCACAACCGTAATACCTGCTCCACCTCGGTCGGCGTGTTCATCCTTGGCGGACTCCACAGCCGGCAACGAACGCAGATAACGGCGTATCTCCTCCTTCAATGCTCCCGTACCCTTGCCGTGAAGAATAGTCACGCCTCCGACACCCACCATCAAGGCATCATCGACCAGGTCCTGCACCACCTCCAACGCCTCAACGGCCCGCATACCTCGCACATCAACGCTATCCTTGAAGTTGAGTTTGCGGGTGGATATATCCACCGACAACACCGTACGGGGCGTTGTGGGCTGCACACTCTTCTTATATTCGGCATTTGACACCACGACAAGTTTCTCCTTATCGACCATCGTGAGTATCTGTCCAAAGGCCACCTGTGCCTTCCTGCCCTTGATGCTCTGCACCACGCCCGGCACCTGCTGACCCTCAATACGCACTTTTGAGCCTATCTCAATGGGCTTCATCACCTTTACGGGTTGTTGCGGAGCCTCTGCGACGGCCTCTCCGCGACGCTTCTTGCCCTCCTCACGGCGAGCCTTGCGACGCATCAGCTTCTCCATCTCGCGTTCCACCTTCTCGCCGTCAAAGGCCGAATCGATGCTATCCACCGCCGCCTTGAACTCCTCCAGCTCCTTACGGGCCAGACGGGTGAGCTCCTTCTCGGCCTGTGCCTCCTTGATGGTGCGGATAGTATTCTCTATCTGACGGTTAGCCTCCGCTACCAAGCGTTGAGCCTCCTCCTTCGCCTTGCCGAGTATCTCGCGACGTTCCTCCCTGATGCGGGCGAGCTGTTCGGCATAGTTGCTCTCCAGCTCCTCTACCTTACGGTCGGTAAGGCGTATGCGGTCACGCTTCTGCGACCAATAGTGCTTATCGCGAGCAATCTCACGCAACTGCTTCTCCAGATTGATATGGTCGCTGCCCGCCTTATCGCTTGCCTTGCGGATGATATCCTCCGGCAGACCCGTCTTGCGGGCAATCTCTATGGCAAACGAGCTGCCCGGCTTACCCTGCTCCAGCTTAAAGAGAGGGCGAATATTCTGCACATCAAACATCATCGCACCGTTGGCAACGCCCTCGGCCGATGTAGCATAATATTTTATATTGGAGTAGTGGGTTGTGATGATGCCATAACAGCCCCTCTCCAGCAATCTCTCCAATATAGACTCGGCAATAGCACCGCCTATGACGGGCTCCGTACCCGAGCCGAACTCATCTATCAGCACAAATGTACGAGGCGATGCCGCCTGTAACATATACTTCATATTCAAGAGGTGCGACGAATAGGTCGAGAGGTCGTTATCCATCGACTGCTCATCGCCTATATCGATGCAAAGGCTCTCAAACACGGGCAACTCACTCGTCTCGGCAGCCGTCACGGGGAATCCGCACTGGAACATATACTGCACGATACCTGCCGTCTTCAAGCATACAGACTTACCACCCGCATTAGGGCCAGAGATGACAAGTATGTGTTTCTCCTTATCGAGCTGCATATTGAGAGGCACCAGCTCCTTCTTCTCGCGTTTCAGAGTCTGGGCGAGCAGCGGATGAAAAGCATTTCGCAACACCAGTCTGTCATCGGTCGAGACAATAGGTTTGCCTGCACCATTCTCAATAGCCCATCGGGCCTTGGCACGCACGGCATCCATCTCGGTAAGATACTCTCCCGCGGCGGCAATAGCCTCAGCATCGGGCATCAGTGACTCGGTAAACTCGGTCAGGATACGCACCACCTCGCGACGTTCGGCATACTCCAGCTCTTTAAGCTGGTTGTTCAACTCTACAACCTCGACAGGCTCTATATAGAAGGTTTTACCCGTAGCCGACTCATCGTGGATAAAGCCGTTCAGCTTACGTTTGTTCGCAGCCGAAACGGGAATCACAGCCCTGCCGTCACGAATGGAAATCATCGCCTCGGCATCGACCACTCCGGCCTTCTTGGCACTATTCAACACCTGTTGCAGACGCTTTGACACCTGTCCTTCGTGCTCACGAATCGAACGGCGTATCATGAGCAGTTCGGGCGACGCACCATCTCGCATCACGCCCTCGTCATCCACAATCTGATTGATGCGGCGTATGATATCGGGGAAGACGCAAACCCTCTCACTCCTCCCTCGCAGTCGAGGATACTGCTCCTGCCGACGACCCATAACGAATCCCACCATATTACCCACGGCGGTCAATGCCTGACGCAAAACGACCACCTCGCCGCAGTCGAGAAACGTACCCTCAACGCCAATCTTCTGGAGTACGCCCTCCATATCGGGATATTCGTCACGCGGAGCATCGCTGTCGAGCATCAGCATCACACGCATCTCATCGGCAATATCCTGACGGAACTCTATTGTAGCCCGCGAGGTGGAAAATTCCTCCACCTCGATAAGCTGCTTTGCAGCCTGCATACTGCACAAGGCAGCAATCTGACTTCGAAGACGGTCAAAACCAATCTTCTGCTCAAAATTTGCAGGGTATATCATCTTTTCTTCTGAATCTTATCTATTATTCGGTCTTCTCCGCCGCCTCCATCTCTCGCTTGATAGCCTTCTTCTCGGCCCTTGCCTTGACTCTCTCTACCTTCTTATAGGGATTGCTGCCAAAAACCGACACATTGATATAGCGACCAGGGTTATTTTTCAAATCATCCAGCAGGGTTGAAAGATTATTGCTAACTGCTGTAAGGTTATCATACAACTGCGGGTCTTTCAGCAACTTACCAACGCTGCCATCGGCATCATTTGCCTTGGCAAGCACGCCATTCAACTGCTCCATAACGCCCTCAATCTCCGCTACGAGGTCAGCCTCCGACAACTGCGTTGAGAACGCTGCAAGATTATTGATTATTGTATCCACCTCGCCGGCATTATCGCCCAACCCCTTCGCAAAGAGACTGAGTGATGCCAGAGCCTCCTCTAAATGAGCTTTCTCCTTGGCCAGCATAGTGTTTATGTTGTTGGTAACGCCATCAACATTCGAGATGATACTCGTCAGATTGTCGGTGTTCTCGGCCAGCAACTCATTCACGCCCGTAAGCGTTGCATTGAGGTTGCTGATAACCTCTGCAAGCTGATCCTTCAATGCTCCGAGTTCCGAGCCGGCCATCTCAAACAGGTCGGCACTCACCTCTGTCTGGATAGTACCCTCGTTAGAGATTGTCTCCGGTGAAGAGCCGTAGATAATCTCCACAGCCTTGCCACCCATCAATCCATCGGTAAATATTTTCGCCTTTGAATCAACAGGAAGAGCATAACGCTTCTCGACAGATAGCTGTACCTCAACGCCCTTTGTGGGGTCCTCGTTCAATGTCACCTTGCTCACCGAGCCGACCTTCACGCCATTGATTATCACACGCGATGAAGGCTGAATACCGCCCACCTGCTCGTAATAGGCATAGTATATGTTGGTGTTGCTGAACACCTCTGTTCCTTTGAGGAATTTCACAACAAACCACCCTGCCAAAAGTACAAGTATAGTAAATATACCAATCTTAACTTCTCTTTTCATATCTCTATTTTTCTTGTTTATTTCTTAACCAAACTACCACCCTTATAGGCCACGACAAACGCCTCCGGGAAACTCTTTTTCAACTCTGCCAGATGACTTTGAGCCTCGGCTTTGGTAGCGAACTCTCCATAGCAATATTTATACTTCAACGCACCCGCACCCTCCAGTATTCTCACCTTGCCGCGATAACTCTTGAACTGCGGATCACGCAAATCAATCTTTCGGCTTGATGCCGCCACCTGTATTGCATAACCCGATGCAACATTCGCATCTGCCGAGGCCTGCGACTGCTTTGCAGGTTGCTGTTTTGCAGGTTGTTGAGGTGTTGCGGGCTTCTTATCCGCAGGTTTCTGTGGCGTTGCAGTCTGCTTTGCCGGCTTCTGCTCCGCGGGCTTTTGTGCAACACTCTCTTTCGCAGGCGTTTGCGTAGCATCGGAAGGCTTGTTCACCTCCACCTTGCCCGACATCTTTTCAATATATCCGACATACTCCTTTACGGCATTGCACAACATCCTCGCCAACTCATTCTGGCCCTTCTGCGACTTCAAATATGCCAACTCCTGTGCATTGGTCATAAAGCCCAGTTCGGTAAGCACACTCGGCATATCGGTAGCATACAACACTTTCAGCAGCTGGCGACGCATCTTTCGCGAATTACGACCACCCTTTGCATAGTGCGACTGCATGATTCGGGCCATCATCTCGCTATACTCACCATAGGTGAACTGCAAATTCTGGATATATGCCCTAACCATCGCTGCCGTATTCTCGTCCGACATATCAATCAGCTCCTCCTTATTGTTGTTGTAGAGGACACTCTCGTTGTATCGGGTCTCCTTACTGCTCTCTCCCATTATAAGCGTCTCGGTACCATAGACCGTATTTTTCGTAGCAGCGTTGGCGTGTATCGAGATAAAAAGGTCGCCTTCCGCCTTATTTGCTATGTTGGCACGGGCCGTAAGATCGTCATTCAGTGTCTTTCCCAAGGCGGTATCGGTTTTACGCGTATAGACCACCTTTACCTGCGGCAACTCCTTCTCAATCAAAGCACCCAGCTTCAATGCAACGGCGAGATTGATATCCTTCTCCATAACGCCACCATAGGTCGCACCCGGGAATGCAGCACCACCATGTCCCGCATCAATCACAAGCACGAATGCATCGTCTGCAATACTCTGTGCAGAGAGTTCGTTTGCATATATATTGGCAAAAAGCAAAAAGATAAAAAGACAAACTATTCGCTTCATATAAAAAACTGCCGGTTTATTGGTGTTATTAAGTAAAAAAACGCTATATTTGTCGGTTAAAATACGCGTGCGTAGGCACATATAACCCACCCTGCGTATCGTTTTGCCGACTCGTCGGCAAAGTTACGAAAAATTTTGGAAATTTTGAGCAGATTAAGAGTTAAATATCTCCTTTCGGTAGCCATTGTGCTACTGTTTATGCAATTCGTCTTCGGATTTGCACCCATTATGCGTGCAATATCTTCAACGAATATGCTTATCGACACCATATCCGTTCCGCAACCGCAGGAGCAGGATACAACTTCCCAGACCGACAGTCGTGCCGACAGACGCAAGGCTCGCGAAAATCGTCGTCGCAAGACACGGAGCAGCGACTCCACTCGTCACGACATCGTCATCGACTCAACGATGATGGATAGTCTGTCGGGCGAGCTGCGTGATTTTATCATTGCGGAGTCTGACTCGGCTCGCAAAAAGGGGACATCGGCCATCGACCAGCCCATCACGGGTAAGGCGATGGATTCGCTGTATTACGATTTGAGAACAAAGAAGGTCTATCTCTATAATCAGGGCGATGTAACGTACGGCAACTTCAACCTCAAAGCCGATTATATGGACATTGACCTTCAAACGAAGGATATCTTCGCTTATGGTAGTGCCGACACCGTCAATGGCGAGATACAAATCAACCGTCCCACCTTCACCGAGGGCTCAAATACCCTCAATATGGACACCATCACATACAACATCACATCGCAGAAGGCGAAGATTGATGGTATCGCCACACAGCAGGGTGACGGATGGCTTATTGGCGAGAGAGTGAAGAAGATGCCCGACAATACAATCCATATTGCCGGCGGTATGTACACCACCTGCGACCACACCGACCACCCGCACTTCTACTACGACGCCAGCAAGATTAAGGTTATCCCCGGCAAGAAGGCTATTATGGGCCCCGGCCACCTCGTAATCGAGGATGTGCATATCCCCCTCGGTCTTCCCGAAGCCTTCTTCCCTATCAATATGGGACCCAAGTCGGGTATCCTGATGCCTTCGTATGGTGAGGAGGCACGACGCGGTTTCTACATTCGTGGTCTGGGTTATTACTTCACATTAGGCAGCCATATGGACCTTACGCTTACGGGAGGTTTCTATACTCTCGGCTCGTGGGAGGTGAGTGCCATATCGCGTTATGTGAAGCGTTACAAATATTCGGGTAACTTCAACTTCAACTACTCGAACGTGAAGTCGGGCAGCAAGGGCGATGTGGATTATGTATCGGCAAACACATTCCAGCTGCAGTGGACACACTCGCAAGACCCCAAGGCCAACCCGGGTTCAACATTCTCGGCTTCGGTAAACCTCTCATCAAGTGGTTATAGCAAGTATTCGGCTACAAACCTGAATGATATGTTGGCTACACAGACCAACTCATCAATCTCGTACTCAAAGAACTGGGCCGGCACGCCATTCTCGTTCTCAATGAATATGGCCGTTTCGCAGAACTCGCAGACACAGGCTATATCGGCAACACTGCCCAACATTTCGTTCAACGTATCGAAGTTCTTCCCCCTGAAGCGACGCGTGAAGATGGGTAAGGACCGCTGGTATGAGAAGATTTCGATGAGCTACTCGGCCAAGATGACCAACTCAATCTCGGCAAAGGAGAATACCATCTTCGAGAAGGAGACCGTTCTGGGCGGCCAGCTGAAGGACGCTGCCTTCATGAGCTTCAAGTATGACCTCCTGAAGTATGAGCGTTACCTGATTAACCACTGCCAGAATGACAAGAACATCACCGTCATCACCGGCGTGGAGGC
>JAFNXQ010000090.1 GCA_017383445.1 Alistipes sp. | reverse complement strand
TTATTTAAGTTGTTAATCAATTATTGATGAATTTCCATTCTCGTTTGCAAGTTAGTAATAAACAAGCAATTATGCAAATGTTTTGATAAAATCTTTTTTTTTTGTTTTTTTACTTTGTGTCAAGGGTTGTCACAAAGGCGGCTTACCTTTGCAGTGCAAACAAAAAATCGGAATTATGTCTCTTTGGGATTGGCTGGTGGCAGCGTGGTTAGTTGATAAGTTGAGTGGCGACTCTAAAACGGAGAGCCATAGCGTGTATGATAATTCATACTCCGACTACGATTATGAGGATAGTGACGAGGATGATTTTTGTGACGACTTCTCGTGTGCTGATGCCAGCGATGACTTCTCGGACTGCGACAATGACGACAGCGACAACCTATGGTAGCGTAATTTGTGATACTGTTTGCTGTTAGGTTTCATATGTTAAAAGAAAGAAAACGCCTGCTCCTTTTTGAGAGCAGGCGTTTTCGCTTCTGTATGATGAATATTATTTCAAACCGAGCTTCTTCAAAATCTCCTTTGGAACAACATTCTTATTAACCATAAAGTCCATAGTCTTGTACTCTACGAAAGGACGAGAGAAGTAGTAGAAGCCCTTGTAAGGACCACTCTCACCCCAAGAGTTCTGAATACGGTAGAACTTCGCACCATTCTGTGCAGTGGCAGTACCTACGATAACCATACCGTGGTCGTCGGTTGTCTGGTAGTTGTCGTAAGCCTCCTGACGCATCTCCTGAGTGATACTCTTCTCGGCTACGGGCTCGGTCAGACTGTAAATCTTTGCCTCCTTCTCCTTGTCAGAGAGCTTGCCCCACTTCTCGGCGTCAGAACCAATCATAATCTTCTCTGTATCCTCGGGAATGATACCTACGCCCATATTGCCACGGAAGCCCTTCTCGCTGACGTCAGCACCCCAAGCTACGGGATGACCTGCTGCCAAAGCAGCGTCAAGTACCTGCATCATCTCCTCCATAGGAAGGTTATACATCTCGCCCCACATCCAGTTGTCGGGAACCTCCAGCACGAAAGTAGAGTAGAAGGGGTGGTGAGTGTAAGATGAAATCTCGATGTAGTCACTCATCTTAACGGGCAAAGACTCTGCAAAAGTCTGGGGAGTGTACTCCTTGCCGTTGTACTCAAACTTCTCGGGACGAACACCGAAGTATGCGTCCAGAATGCCGTTCAGACCGTTAATCCATGCAGTTGTGAGCTTGCCGTTCTTGTTCTGAAGTACAGCGTCCATATAACCCTTCAATACAGCGTCAATCTCGCCGAACTCGGGAAGCTCTGTGCCATAGTTCTGACCTGTATATACCTCGCGAGGAACGATACCATACTTGGCAATCATCTCTGTTACGTCGTGAGCAGCTCCACCTACGGCAAAGTTAAGGTGACCATGCAGGCGAACATACTTGATAGCCTTCTCAAAGTAAGCGTGGCGTACCACCCACATCTGCGAGAGAGTCATCTGCTCGCCTCCGGCACGCAGAATCTCCTCC
Source organism: Alistipes sp. (assembly GCA_017383445.1). Lineage (GTDB taxonomy): Bacteria > Bacteroidota > Bacteroidia > Bacteroidales > Rikenellaceae > Alistipes. The sequence goes on along the minus strand of JAFNXQ010000090.1, from coordinate 12,458 downwards.
TCGATGAACGAGAGGGTAGAGTAGCACCAGCAGGTACCACTGCGGAACTGATTGGTAATAGGTACAGTCTTTACCTCGTTGTTGTCGGTAAATTTGTAACCCTTCTCCTCCTGTGCTGCGGCCGAGAGAGCCAGACCCAGGATGGCTACTGTCAAAAGTGCAAATCGTTTCATAGTTTTTTTTCGTTTTGGGTTTATTGTTAAAGTTTAATCCTTATTTCTTCTTCGATGAATTGACAATCTTCACGCAATCCTCGTATGTGAGGTTCTCAACCTTGCGAGCACCTGTTATGCGGTAGTTCTTGCCCTTATAGGCGATGTAAGCACCATAACGGCCACTCTTGATACACATATCGGCATCCTCCTCGAAACGCTTCAAGGGCTCTGCCGCAGCGGCTGTCGAAGCCTTCGACTGTGCGATAAGCTCAATGGCTCTCTCGTATGTTATGGTGTAGGGGTCATCACCCTTTTGCAGCGAAGCAAATGACTTTCCGTAGCGGACATAAGCACCATACTTGCCGAGTCCTACCCATACCTCTTCACCCTCATATATGCCGAGGTTGCGGGGCAGAGCAAATAGCTCCAAAGCCTCCTCCAAAGTGATAGACTCAATGAGCTGACCCTTCTTCAACGACGCAAAGCGACCCTTCTCGCCCTCGCCGCCCTCAATCTCCACCATAGGACCATAGCGACCTATGCGGGCCTTGACCTCGTGTCCCGTTGTGGGGTCCACGCCAAGCACACGCACTTGATTGTTCTTGTCGGTCTGCGTCTCAATGGCCTTGTCCACAAGGTTGTGGAAGGGCTGATAGAAGCGTGAAATCATCTCGTTCCAGGTGATGTCGCCCTCGGCGATGCGGTCAAACTCCTTCTCGACATTTGCCGTGAAGTTGTAGTCCATAATCTGCTCGAACTGCGACTCTAAATAGTCATTAACGACCATTCCTATATCGGTTGGTGCCAGGCGGTTCTTCTCCTTGCCATAGCTCTCCGAGGGGTGTTTCTCCGAAATCTTGCCCGATGATGAGAGGGTAAGAGTCGTGTAGGTGCGTTTCTGTGCCTCCTTGTTCTGCTTTACCACATAGCCACGATTGATAATCGTCGTGATTGTGGGTGCATAGGTTGAAGGACGACCGATACCCAGCTCCTCCAAACGCTTTACCAGCGATGCCTCGTTGTAGCGTGCGGGGGCTTGTGTAAACTTCTCCGTAGCGACAATCTGTGTCGAGATAACCTTCTCGCCCACAGCCATCTTCGGCAATATGCCCTCGCTGCTCTCCGATGTGGGCTCCTCGTCGGTTGATTCCGAGTAAAGACGCAGGAAACCATCAAAGCGAACAACCTCACCGGTGGTTACAAACTCCCACTTCGTGCCATCCATATCGATAACTATGGTGGTGCGATCCAGATCGGCTGCAACCATCTGCGACGCTACGGTGCGTTTCCAGATAAGCTCATACAGACGCTTCTCTACAGCCGAGCCCTCAATCTCCGTGCGGTCGATATATGACGGACGGATAGCCTCGTGAGCCTCCTGTGCTCCCTTGGTCTTGGTCTTGTAGTTGTGTGCCGATGAGTATTTGTCGCCGAACAGACGGGTAATCTCACTCTTGCACTGAGCAATGGCCTGTGCCGAGAGGTTTACCGAGTCGGTACGCATATAAGTAATAAGACCCTGCTCGTAGAGGTGCTGTGCCACCGACATAGTCTGCGATACCGACATTCCCAATTTACGGCTTGCCTCCTGCTGGAGTGTAGAGGTCGTAAACGGAGCTGCGGGATAACGTTTCACGGGCTTCTCCTCGGCCTTGACAACAGTGAACGAAGCACCCTTGCAGCTATTGAGGAACTCGGTAGCCTGCTCCATAGTCTCAAAGCGGTGTTGCAACTCCGCCTTGAAGAGTGTTTTGCTCTCGTCTCCCTCGGGGTAGAAGTGTGCTACAACGCGGAAATATGGCGTTGAGTTGAATCCGATAATCTCTCTCTCGCGTTCTACGATAAGACGCACGGCAACACTCTGCACGCGTCCTGCCGAGAGTGCGGGGCGTACCTTCTTCCACAATACGGGCGAGAGCTCAAAACCCACGATGCGGTCCAGCACACGACGAGCCTGCTGTGCATTTACCAGATTCATATCTATCGTGCGTGGCTCCTCTATCGCGTTGAGGATTGCCGACTTTGTAATCTCGTGGAAAACGATTCGTTTGGTCTTGTCCACTGGCAGCGACAATACCTCTGCCAGGTGCCAGGCAATAGCCTCTCCCTCACGGTCCTCATCGGATGCGAGCCATACGGTCTTTACCTGCTTTGAGAGCTTCGACAGCTCATCCACAACCTTGCGTTGCTTGTCCAGAACCTCGTAATCGGGAGTAAAACCATTATTGATACTGATGCCGAGTCCTCGCTTTGACAGGTCGCGGATATGTCCGAAACTTGACTTTACTATATACTCCTTGCCCAAGAATTTCTCGATGGTCTTGGCTTTGGCGGGAGACTCTACAATAACTAAATTTTCTTGCATTTCTTACTCTTTACGCTTAATACGACAAAACCTAAGTCGCCATCACTTAGGTTTGTCAAGGTATATTTCGTTACTCTATTTGACCAGAGTATAAACAACTTCCAGCTCGATAGCTGCCGGATTGAACTCCTTGTCGGCACCCTGTATTGCCGAACGGTTGAAGGTGAAGATTGAACCCATCGCCGGACCGACATAGAATCGGGGCGGAATGTTCATCTCCTCGAAGTCAATCTCCTCGCTGCTTGCGGGAGCCATCTTGATAATGTTGTTTATAATCTGTTGCAGATACGAGGTGATATTCATCTCGTAGCAGGCCAAACTGCGATTTACATAACCATTGTATGCCAATGATCCACCACTTGACTCCACGCTGTACATATAGTCGGGGATAGGAGTCAATGTCTTGTAGTTGAGATAAAGACCCAGACGCGACATCGAGTGGTTGAGCTTATCAGCCCAGGTAATAGGGTTGAGCAGAGTATAATCATACTCAGCCTCCTCGATGTAGATGCGAAGTGCCGCCTGATTCAGAGCTGCTGACTCGTGAGTAACCTCACCACTATCGTTCTTCACCATGTCGTACAATGAATAGAGGAACTCTTTAGTGAAGGTCAGCTCGGTAATCATACCGCCGCAACCGTCAACATATCCAATCTCCACCTCGGGACGATTCTGCTCGGTCTCATACATAGGCGTAGATGCGAAATCCGAAGCTCCGTAGTCGAGTGTCACACGCTGTGCTCGTGCGTTTCCGTAGCCCTGAGCCTTATCGTCGTGGAAGTAGTAGTTCATCTGCAATGAGTCTGACATCAACTCCGTATCGGCACCGGGGTGACGCATACGGCCATAGAAGCCGATACCGGTCGAAGTAGGCTCAAACGAGAAGGCCGAACCCTCACCTTCGGGCATATCCTCGGCAGGCTCGATGAAGAGACCGGGGAAGTTATGTACGAAGGCAGAGTCTGTCTGATAGAACTCGGTATTGCTGTTTGCAAGACCATTCTCGTCCAGCTCCAGACAGAGCAACTTATTCAAAAACTCCTTTGTGTGGGGAGTCTCCTGCATACGCAACATCTTCGATGTAGTATATATACCCTTTGCAGGGTTGGGATACTCAAACGTATAGATAGGCTGTGCATCAGCTGCCAGATGTCCCGCTGTGCGTGGGTCATAGGTAACGATGAAGACAGAGTCCTCCGACTGCTCGTTCACCAGATCTGCCGTAAGTGCATAGACATTGTACTTGATAGGCTTTGTGGTATCACCGGCAAAGGTGTCAACCTTAAAGAGGAACATCATAGAGTCATATACGGGGCGATAGCCGAATCCCATAGAGTCATCCACACCCGTCATAAAGAGGTACTGGCTTGCGAAGCCCATCTTACGGGTACCATAGCGGTTGTGGTTCTGCAAACCCAGATAGAGGTTTGACAGCGAGCCGCCCGATACCGAGTCGGTACGATACAGACGCGTCTCAAAGACCTTGCAGGGAGTATCCTCCGCACCCTTCTCCTGAAGCATACCGCCCTTATACAGACGATAACGCATCTCCAGCTGCTGGTGTCCCGGAGCAAACTCCTCTCCGAGTGTATAGTCGGCTGTTGTCGTACAGCCGGTAAGCGTTGCCCAGAAGGCTATCACGGCGACAATAGCCGAAGAGAGCAGGCGTTGAATTTTATTGTAACTCTTCATAAAAGCGTTTGTAATTATCGAAAAACTCCGCCTCCTCGGGGTTCTGGTATTCGAGCATAGGCTTGCCACTCTTGCGGGCATACTCTACCAGCTCCTTGTCGGCATCAGCCGAAGTGACAGTGATGCCATCGGCATAATCTATAACGAAACGATAAAGGTTTTCGTATGATGGAGTAGATAATCTATCCAAATTTTCATCGACAACACCCTCGTTGGCGATTTTCTCTGCGAAATCGCTGCTTAACTCACCCTCAAAGCGGTCATTGCACAACGATACCACGATTTTTACATCGCGAAAAATGGGGTCGTCGGCAAACACCTTCTTCAAATAGATTGGTGTAACGGCCGACATCCAGCCCATACAATGTACGACCATAGGAGCCCAGCCGAGCTTGCGTACAGTCTCCAACACGCCTCGTGCAAAGAATATTGCTCTCTCGTCGTTGTCGGCAAAATCGTTACCGTTCTCGTCGGTCAGAACAGCCTTGCGAGAGAAATAATCATCGTTGTCGATGAAGTATATCTGAATACGAGCCGAAGGTATGGATGCGACCTTGATTATCAGCTGGTGATCATTGTCGTTAATGATGAGGTTCATTCCCGACAGGCGTTGTACTTCGTGCAGTTGATTACGGCGTTCATTTATGCAGCCGTAGCGGGGCATAAATGTACGAATCTCGTTGCCTCTTTCGTGCATGGCCTGCGATAGCTGTCGGCAGAGTGCAGAGAGTTCACTTTCCGGCAGATATGGCATAATCTCCTGACAGACGTATAATATTTTGCTTGAAGCCATTTATATTTGGGTTTTACAATGTGCAAATATACGAATTTTCTTAATGAATCGATGCAGTCAGCTCCGTAAAATGAGTTATAATGTCATTACAGGATGAGCATTGCATCTCCGTAGGTACCAAAACGATATCCCTCCTCTTTGGCAACTTTATAGGCGTTCATGATGTTGTCGTAACCGCCAAAGGCTGCCACCATCATCAACTGTGTTGAGAGAGGCTGGTGGAAGTTGGATACCATAGCATCGGCAACGGTAAAGTCGTAAGGACAGAAGATGAACTTGTTGGTCCAGCCCTCCGAAGCCTTGATCATGCCACCTGTCGATACGACGGTCTCGATAGTTCGCATGACGGTTGTGCCGATAGCTACTACCTTGTGACCCTCTCGCTTGGCTCTGTTTACCTGCTCGGCAGCCTTCTCCGAAACGATATATTGTTCAGAGTCCATCTTGTGCTTTGACAAATCCTCTACATCCACAAAACGGAAGTTGCCCAGGCCGGCGTGCAGTGTTATGAAGGCAGCGTCGATACCTTTGATTTCCATGCGTTTAAGCAGGTGTTTTGAGAAGTGCATACCTGCCGTTGGGGCAGCCACAGCACCCTCTGCCGAGGCGAATATGGTCTGGTATCTCTCGGCATCTTCGGGCTCAACTTTCTCTCTCACCCAGCGGGGCAGAGGGGTCTCACCCAGACGATACAACGCCTCTTTGAACTCCTCGTAAGAGCCATCAAAAAGGAATCGCAGCGTGCGGCCACGCGATGTTGTGTTGTCGATAACCTCGGCACCCATCATATCATCCTCGCCGAAATAGAGCTTGTTGCCGATACGAATCTTACGTGCTGGGTCCACCAATACATCCCAAAGACGCAACTCGCGATTCAGCTCACGAAGGAGGAAAATCTCAATCTCGGCACCGGTTTTCTCCTTGTTACCATGGAGGCGTGCGGGGAAAACCTTGGTGTCGTTGAACAAGAAGAGATCTTTCTCGTCAAAATACTCGATAATGTCCTTGAAAATGCGGTGTTGAATCTCTCCTGTCTTGCGATTAACAACCATCAATCGTGATTCGTCACGATTATCCATAGGATATTGGGCCAGCATATCGGCCGAATAGTCATATCCGTATTGAGATAATTTCATAATTTTATCTTGATGTAATAGATACAAATATCAATAATAAATACGATAGATTCGCTATTTTGTTTCACACTCTGCCAATTTTTCCATAAAATCTTGCAGATTCCATCCATTTTCGGCTGTGAAACCTCCGCTGCGGGTGCGTCTTAACGATGTGAGATATGCTCCGCTGTTCACCGCCTGACCAATCTCCTGTGCCAGTGAACGGATATATGTACCCTTGCTGCAACGCACTCTGATTTTCAGTCGCGGCATCTCCAACTCCAGAATCTCCATCTCGTAGATGTTGATAAGGGCCTTTTTCAGCTCCACCTCCTCGCCGGCACGGGCAAACTCGTATGCTCTCACACCCTCAACCTTCTTTGCCGAGTAGATAGGCGGTGCTTGCAGGCGTTCGCCCGTAAGACTCTGCATCGCCTGCTCTATCATCTCGCGTGTGATATGCTCGGTGGGGTAGCGGCAATCGATGGGATGCTCCATATCGAAGCTCGGAGTGGTTGCACCCAGCTCCAGCTCGGCGATATACTCCTTCTCCTCGGCTTGCAGAGCATTGACCATCTTTGTTGCCTTGCCTATGCAGACAATAAGCACTCCCGTAGCCAAAGGGTCAAGTGTTCCGGCGTGGCCGATTTTTATCTTGCGGTAGCCCAACTTGTGCTGCAAGGCGTATTTTATCTTACGCACCACATCTGTTGAGGTCCACTCCAAAGGCTTGTCTATGACGGCTATATATCCTTCGGGGAAGTCTATTCCGCGAAGCGATTCGTTTTGACTCATTTATTTACAGGTTATATGAAATTACAGATTATAGAGATTACTCCCACTATGGCACAATATACGGCAAACCATACGAGTTTTCCGCGTCTGACGATTCCCAGCATAAACTTACAGGCCAGACAACCCACCACAAACGATGCTATGAAGCCCGCCATAAGGGGCACAAGACCTATCGACGAAAATACCACTTCGCCCTTTACGATATTGAGCAGCATCTCGCCCAGAATAGGTGCCAGCACCATCAGGAAGGAGAACTGTGCCACCAGACTCTTTTCGTTGCCGAGGATGATACCTGTAGCTATGGTCGAGCCCGAACGCGACAATCCCGGCATGGCGGCAACGGCTTGTGCCACGCCCATAATCGCTGCATCACGATACGATATTGTCGTCTTGTTGCGTGGGCGTGCGTAATAAGCAAAGGTGAGCAGCACGGCTGTCAAAAGCAACATCGCACCTACAATTGTGAGGATATAGGGCGATGAGAGCATTGCGTTGAGATAATCTTTCAGCGAAAAACCCACTATTGCAATGGGAATCATCGAGATAATCAGTTTTATGATGTATGCCTGCTCGTCGTTAAATGTGCGTGAGAAAAGACCCATAATCAGACGCTTGATTTCGGGCCACAGGATAACTATCGTGCTGAGTACCGTAGCGGCGTGCAGCGTGCAGTCGAAAAGCAGATTCTCTTCAATCTCCACGCCCAGCAGAGCCTTCGCCAGTTGCAGATGACCGCTGCTCGATACAGGCAAAAACTCGGTAAGGCCTTGCACTATACCGAGAATAATAGCTTCAATTATTGACATCCGTAGTTGATTTTCTTAATTAAAAACGCTTCATCAGAGCATAAATCTCAAACACAAAGCCCCCGACAATGAGTATCGGAGCCAATGTGATTCTACGCCACGAGAACATCTCGTAGTTGAATACTTCGGGGTCGTCGCTGCCTCCGCCACACATCAGAGCCATACCGGCGATGATAACCACCAGACCTATGGCAAGCAGGATGTAGTTTTTCAGCGTGAGGGGCATCTCCTCGTCGTGTTTGTCGGTGGCGGCGTTGAAGCGTGCCTTTATTTTTTCGATCAGTTTTTTCATATTTTAGTACAGATGTATTTTGTTGGAGTTCATATTCACGAACTTATTGACTGCAAAGGTCGTAAATAGAAGTGAGATTATCAAACCTATGGTTATCATTCCGCCTACAATTATGCCTATTTTTGTCAATTCCGACACCGACATAATCTCCGGCATAGCACCACTCAATGCAAATACCGCCCCTCCAAAGAGCAGACTTGCCATAATACCGGCCCACAATCCCTGCTTGGCAGCCGTACCCAGCAGAGGTCGCATGATATACCACTTCGTAGCACCCACCATCTTGAATGTGTTGATAAGATAACGACGCGAATATATGGCCAGACGAATGGTGTTGTTGAGCAGTATGAGTGAGATGATAAGCAACGCACCGCCGAAGGCAATCAGCACGATTGTAATCTTCGTTATGGCCGAGTGCAGACGTTCTATCGTTGCTGCGGGGTAGGCCACATATACCACACCCTCCATTGCCGAGAGCTTATCGACAAGAGCATCCATCACAGCTCGGTCGCCCGATACGATAGCCACCTCAAAGCTGTTTCGCAACGGATTGTCCTCCAGAATCTCCTCAATCTCGGCGGCGAACATACGGCGGAACTCTACATCGTCAAGCTTCTCGCTACGGTCCGAATATGTCACCTGTGATACACCCTCCAAAGCCTTGATGTCGGCCTCCAGTCGGCTCTTCTGCTCGTCGTCAAGCGAGTTGTTCAGCTCGACCGACAAGGTAATGCTTCGTCGCAGCGTGTGTGCTGTGCCGAGAGCCGTGCCGAGCAGGTAGCCCACCGAGCCTAATAAAAACAATACCAGCGAGATACTGATTGTAGATACGATATATGAACGGCGTACTTTACGCTTTAATCTTTTGTCCTCTTTCATTGCGGATAAAGTGTATCAAAGTTAATATTACGGCGGCCAGAACGATAATCGAAAAGGCCAGTGTTATTCCTTCAATCAACGCCCACTTCGGAGCACGGTAACGCCACTCCACAACATGCTCTCCGGCAGGTAGTGGCAATGCTCGCAGGATATAGTCGGCACGCATAGGAGCAACCTCCTCGCCATCGACAAATGCTCGCCAGCCCTCCCGTGTGTAAATCTCTGAGAATACTGCAAAGGCATCGCCCTCGGCCGAGTACTCATATCGCAGATAGTTGGGGCGATACTCTGTCAGCTCTATCACGCCCTCGGCGAAGTGGTAGTTGGGCAGCGTGACATTGCCTATCACAGCCTCCTGCTTGGTGTCAATCTCGCCAATCAGAGCTATCTCCTCGCGTGCTGACGATACGGGATGCACAAATCGCACAAACCACGCAGCACCATTGGCTGTGGGGCGTTCCACTACGCCATCTGCCTTGGGTGAAGTGATGAGGTAACGCACATTGAGCATATCCATCACACCCTCATCCATCTTATTCAGGTAGTGGTCTATAACATCCTGATAACGCGATAGCTTCGCACCGTGATAACCACCCACTGAACGGTGGAAATATGATGTTGTAGCGTCGTTGAATGGCGATACGGTAAGGTTCAAAACCCTGTACGCAGGGTCCTTGTCCTGCATAATCAGTTTGTTGGCCTCGGTGGGGTGCACTTTGGCTGTGTGCTGCTCCACGAAGCTCTTGTAGTTGAGATAACGGGTATCGACATTCACAAGGTCAGCACCTACGATGACGGCTAATACAATACACAAAACCGATGTGCGAGTGATAACCTTGCGACGAGAGTACAACCACACAGCACCTGCCGCCAGCAATACAAAGAGCAACGAACGCCACGCATCCTGACGCATAACTTCGGCTCTCTCGTCTGCTATGGCCGAAGCGGTCTCCCACGCAATCTGCTCGTGAAGACCCTGACGGATATATTGCTCGGCGTTCTGCTGCTTGAGCATCGTGTAAAATTCTCCCTCCAGCATCTCGCCACTCTGCTGCATGCCGAAGTCGCCGAGTGAACGGCCACCGATAATCATTACCAGCAATACGCCGCCAGTGATGCTGGTGGCCCAGACGAGAGCTTTACGCAGGGTGTCGGAATCCTTCTTCTCGGCAACAACCTTCGCAATGGCCATAGCCGCCAGCAGGGGTACAGTCCACTGAACGACAACCAACGCCATCGACAGTGTGCGGAACTTGTTATACATCGGCAGGGTGTTGAACAGAAGCTCTGTGAACCACATAAGGTTATTGCCCCACGACATAAGCAGCGTGATGATTGTCGCAGCTAAAATCCACCACTTCTCGCGGGCCGGCAGAAGGAACATTCCCAGCAGTGCGAGGAATATAGCTGCTGCACCGAGATATGTAGGGCCTGCCGTATAAGGCTGGTCGCCACGATAGCGGGGTATGTATTGTGCCATCTGCTCCAAGCCGTACTGGCCAAGCGTTTCGGCAACCTTGCCATCCTTGTCAAACGAGTCGGTTGATGCTCCGCCCATAAAGTCGGGAACGAGCATGTTGAGACTCTCGCCACGGCCATAGCTCCACGCTGTGGCATACTCCAGGTCGAGTCCCTCCTGTCCGCTTGAAGCATCTTCGGCCACCAGCTCCGAGCCACCGCGAGTGGTCTCCTTCTGGTGCTGCATAGTGTACCACAGAGGCGAGAAGTTTGAGCCCAATGCCACCACTCCGGCAGCCACAAGCAGCAGCGTGCGTTTTGCAAAGTCCCGCTTGCGATGCTCCTTGACAGAGCAGATGCCCTCGCTGACCCACATCGCAGCCATGGCGATTGCGAAGTAGTAGGTTATCTGCGGATGGTTTGCTCCTATCTCTAACGATGTGAAAAGTGCCGTCAGGGCAGCTCCTGTCCACATATTACGGCGTAGCGTGTAGTATGCTCCCGCCATCATCAGCGGAGCATATACCAACGCCCACATCTTGGTGACGTGTCCCGCACCGATGATAAGCAGAAAGTAGGTCGAAAGACCGTATGCCAATGCTGCGATAAGACCTATCCAGGGGTTTATTCCGAAGATGAGCATCGCCACCCACATAGCCGTCATGGCAAAGAAGAGGAACGACGCTGGCGTATCCACGATGTTGGTCAGCTTGCCTATCGTGCCCTTGACGATTTGAGCCGGATACTTCACATTAATCAGGTAGGCCGGCATACCGCCGAACATACGACCTGTCCACTGTGCATCTTCGCCCGTGGCCTCACGGTTTTCGAGGATGTCCTTGCACATTCCTTCGTACTGCACTATGTCGTGTTGTTGAAGTGTTTTGCCCGAAAACTGCGGAGCAAAATATGCAACGGCGATGATAAAAAATAGAGCTATGATGCCTGCGGCAGTTACCGCTGGATGAAGTTTTCTGTTGTTACGAGTCATTTTACTAATCAGTTAGTGCGTCAAAGTTACGAAAAACATTCGTTTTTTCGGTGTGTAATTGCGAAAAATTACTATATTTGCAAAGTTAAAGAGACTGTAAGCAGAACAAAATGATAAGTATAGAGACTATTCGCACCCCGATAAAGGCCGATCTTGAAGCGTTTGACGAGTTCCTCAAAGGCCAGTTTGCTTCAGAGGGTAAGCTCCTGTCGGATATGCTCACACACGTCCTCTCGTCGCGAGGCAAGGGCGTGCGTCCCATTATTGTCATGCTTACATCGGCTCTCACTTCGTCTGTCAATACCCGTGAGTGGGTTGAGGGCGAACGCTGCTGCTCAAAGCGTACCTACCTTGCGGCAATGCTCGTTGAGATGCTCCATACGGCGTCGCTTATTCACGATGACGTTATAGATGGAGCCGATACGCGTCGTGGTCGTCCTTCGGCCAATGCTTTGTGGCAGTCGCGTAACGCTGTGGTGCTGGGTGATTATATCCTCGCCCGAACAATGAGTGCCGGTATGCATAGTGCCCAATATGACCTTGTGTCGCACATCATAGGCTCGGTGGCTACCCTTTGCGAGGGTGAGATTTTGCAGAGCCAGCATACACACGATAAGAGTACCACCCGCAACGATTACCTCGAAATCATATACAAAAAGACGGCCAGTCTTATCAGCATCTCGGCATCGGCGGGAGCCGTGTCGGCAAATGCATCGCGTAAGGATGTGGAGCAGATGCGTCGTTTTGGCGAGGCGTTGGGTATGGCGTTCCAGATTCAGGACGACATATTGGATTACAGCCGTTCGGCACATACGGGCAAGCCGACGAACAACGATTTGCGTGAGGGGAAAATCACCTTGCCGCTTATCGAGGTATTGGAGAGATGTACTCCGGTGGAACGTCTGCAAATTATGGATAAGCTGTCGCAGTGTGCGACTGATGATTCGGCGGTGGATTTCCTGCAAGGGGTTGTGGAGGCTACCGGAGGCTTGACAATGGCAGCCCGCACGATGCAGACCTATATCAACCGTGCTACATCTATCTTGTCGGAGTATGACGAATCGCCATATCGTACCGCACTTATCAATCTGTGTGCCTACGTGGCAGAGAGGGATAG
>JAFNXQ010000089.1 GCA_017383445.1 Alistipes sp. | reverse complement strand
AATCTTCGAGATGTGAAGGCGTGCCAAACGCTTGCAAGGAATATCGTATGAAAGGGTGATATTCTTAACCTTCAAATAAGAACCGTCCTCAATCCAACGTGTAGAGTTACGTACGTTGTAGTTGCTGGTTGAAGCACGAGGCATATCGGTAATCTGTCCGGGTATCTTCCAACGACGAAGAACGTCGGTAGTCTGGTTGTAACCATTGTACATACCCTCGGTCTCAATACGAGAAGCATTGAAGATGTCGTTACCGTAAGAACCTGTAATAAGGATGTTCAAGTTCAAGCCCTTCCAAGAGAAGTTGTTGGTCATACCGAAAGTGAACTTCGGGTTAGCGTCACCAATCCATGTCTTGTCGGCGGGAGTAATCTGACCATCCTCGCTGATATCGCGATACATCAAATCACCGGTCTCGGGATCTACACCGTCAGAGATATAACCCCAGAACTTTGAAAGTGCGTGGCCGGGAGTCATACGAACAACGTAGTCGTTGGTCATATCGGCAGTCTTCGAGTAGTAATATACCTGCTGAAGATCCAAAGCCTCGAGCTTGTTGCGGTTCATAGAGATATTGAAATCTGTTGTCCAAGTGAAGTCCTTACGAACGATGTTGCGTGAAGAGATAGCAAGCTCCAAACCCCAGTTTGACATCTCACCCTCGTTACGCATGATTGATGGATAAGGATCGGGCAGCGGAACCCACATCAACATATCCTTTGTATATTTATAGTAACCGTCCAAAGTGATCTCCAAGCGGTGATTGAACATTGACCAGTCGATACCAACGTTGGCCTGTGTTGTTGTCTCCCAGGTAAGATCCACATTCTTGATGTTAGACTTGTCGCCCAATGTAGGAACATCATTGGCGTGACCAGACTCTGACCAAGTTGTGTAGTTGGTATGGTACTGCTGCAAGTAGCCATAGTCACTCAAACCTGCCTGGTTACCAGTCTGACCCCAGCCGGCACGCAACTTCAAGTCGTCAACCCATGTAGCAGACTTCATGAACTCCTCACCAGAGATACGCCAAGCAGCCGAGAATGATGGGAAGAAGCCCCAACGATGACCCGGAGCAAGCTTTGAAGAACCATCGGCACGGAAGTTAGCAGAGATAAGATACTTGTGATCGAAATTATAAGATACACGAGCAAGGTAAGACATGATAGCCCACTCACTCTTGCCAACACTCTGACCACGCAAGCCACCGTTGTTACCACCATTGAGGTTGGGGATTACGTTGTTGTGCTCTGCAGAGAAGTGTGTACGCTGACCCCACAACTCCTCCCATACAGAGGTTGTTGCAGATGTACCACCCATAACTTCAAGCTCGTGACGACCCATAGTGCGGTTGTAAGTCAAGATGTTATCGTAAATCATACGACGATCTGATGAACGGGTATCAGAAGCAACACCCATCTGCTCGCGACCATAAGTAGTGCGGATAGGATCAAGGAATGAAGAAGAGTGTACCCAACGAGAATCAACAGATACGCTTGACTTGAATACAAGGCCCTCATATAAATTAAATGTAAGAGCACCGGTTGCCAACAAGCGGTCAGTTTCGCCCTTGTCATAATCGGTACGTGCCATATTCTCCAATGGAGAAGTAATGGTAGCACCATAGAAGTTGTTGTAATACTGCTGTGGGTTATCCTCGTTCCAGATAGGAGCATAAGTCGGAGTAGTGATTGTAGAAACGACTACACCGGCACGGTTACCACCCTGACCAGAGATGATACCACCCTTGTTGGTATAATGAGAATATGCAACAGAAGCACTTGCAGTAAGCCACTTGCGAATCTTGCGGTCGAAATTAACCTTAACATTGAAACGCTCGGCAGATGTTGTCTTGATGACACCATTCTCGCGGGTGTAACCACCACCTACATAATAAGAGCCCTTCTCGTCGCCGTCAGAGAGAGAGAACTGATAGTTCTGATTCACACCTGTTGAGTAAGCCTCGTCAAACCAGTTAGTCTGGTCACGCAATGTTGTGGGCAGACCCTTGATAAGACCGATCTCCTCCTGCAACTCGATATACTGCTGTGTGTTGAGTACATCAAAAGTCTTGGTTACGTTAGAAATACCTACGAAAGTAGAGAACGCTACCTGAGCACCATCCTTCTTGCTACCCTGCTTGGTGGTGATAAGTACGACACCATTTGCAGCACGCGAACCGTAGATGGCAGCTGAAGATGCATCCTTCAACACCTGCATAGACTCGATGTCGTTGGGTGAAAGGTATGCAATAGCGTACTCACCCTCACCTACGGGAACACCGTCCACAACGTAGAGGGGATCATTTGAAGATGCGATAGAAGATGCACCACGTACGCGAACGACCATACCTGAACCCGGAGCACCGTTAGGCTGGAGCACCTGTACACCGGCAGCCTTACCCTGAAGTACACCTGATACAGATGTGATGGGGCGGCGATCCAAATCATCGGTATCGACAACTGATACAGAAGTGGTCAAATCCTTCTGCTTTACGGTACCATAACCAATGGCAACGACAGTCTCAATGCCGATAGCATCCTCTTCAAGCTGAATATTAACATTGCTCTTGCCTGCAATGTTGAGAGTCTGTGTGATGTAACCCAAAGACTCAACAGTGAGCTCCTTGCCTTCTCCGCGGAGAGAGATAGAGAACTGGCCATCTACACCAGTTGCTACACCATTCATTGTGCCTGTCTCAACAACAGTGGCACCAATCACAGGTTGACCGGCAGCGTCAACAACTTTACCGGTAACGACCCTTTGCTGTGCATCAGCCGCAATGGCGACCGACAAGAACATTAAAACCAAAAGCAGGACCTTACCCCCCCCCTTCGGATTTAATGACATCAGTTTTGTAAAAAACTTTCTCATAAGATAGGGTTTTAAGTTAGCTGGCCGACCCTGGAAGGCCTGACCATTTAAATAATTAAAAATTTTAATAAAAAGTTATTTGTAAGTTTGTTTTTTCTGCGTTTTTAACTTTGCTTACACAAATATATAAAAATTGTTCTGATGAGAAAAGATGTGGGATAAAAATATAAATCATTTAAAACTACTTTTTGTTGTTATTCAATATTTTAGGTATTTGATGACTGCTTAAAAATATAAATGCTGTATATGGTTGTTTTTGCTGTTTTACGGGATTTTGGCCGGTTTTGCCCCTCTTTGCAGGCTTTCGGCAATATCGTTTGTTATATATTTTTTTGAAAATGTCGGATGTGGAAAAATTTAGTTAACTTTGCACTATTGAGTTTAAGTTTGCAATGATGAAAAAGATTTTAGCCGTTATAATACTTCTGCTGTTGTCGCTATCTGTGTCGGCCTCGACAAATCTGAAGGAACTGCTTGCGGAGCTTGATGCACAACTGCAACAGCGTGATGCCTATCGTGCAAATCGTGAACAGAGGATAGCTTCGCTGATGAGTATGAAATCGGAGGCGGGTTTGTCTGCCGAGTATCACTACACACTTAACCAGCAGCTGATTGACGAGTATGTTACTTTTCAGGTGGATTCTGCCATTATCTATTTTCAGCAGAATCTGGCTCTTGCCGACGAGATGCAGAATAAGCCGTTGGCTTCCGTCACTTTTGTCAGGATGGCTAATTTCTATGCCTCAACAGGTTTCTATTTTGAGGCTTCGCAGTCTTTGGATGCGGTTGATACCCTTTTGCTGAATAAGGATCAGATTATCGAATATTACATCACGCAACATAAATTGAACGATGAGCTCTCGCTCTATTCCAATGACGAAACTCAAAGCCGTCGTTCAACACGGCTGGCAACATATTACTCCAATCGTGTGATATCGGTTACCGAGGATGGTACATACCCTTCGTTGCGAGCTCATCTGTGGCTCTCTATGCGTCAGAATGACTACGAAAATGCCGCTATGATATCGGAGAGAATGATGGAGGTTGTCCCCGAACTATCCCGTGAATGGGCGACAGCGGCTTTTATGCGAGGTCTGGTTGCACAGCAGATGGGTGATGATGAGCTTTATGTGGAGTGGATGATTCGTTCTGCCATTATAGATATGAGGCTTGGCATACGCGACTATGCCGCATTGAAGAGCATTGCGGATTATTGCACTCACTACGACATTGAACGTTCGATGCGTTATATGCGAGTGATGATGGATGATGTGCAGGCGTTCAACTCTCGCTTGCGTCCGTGGCAGGATGCTATGATATGGCCCGAAATCGAGAAGGGTTATCACGACTATACCGAGAGAATGAATACGGTGCAGATGCGATATATCTATTTGTTGGCGATATTGGTTATTGTCGTGATAGTGTTGCTGCTGTATCTTGCTATGCAAAACCGTAAGTTGAAGGAGATTCGCCGAAAGATGAGCCTTACGAACGATCAGCTTAATGTGTCGGTGGAGGACTTACAGCAGGTTGCTCAACGCTTGACAGAGCTCAATGCTCAGATTGCAGAGGCAAACGGTGTTAAGGAGGAGTATATCGGAGTTTTTATGCAGATATGCTCCGAGTACATCGATAAGATGGTGGCAGAACGCCGTCATATAGTCAAGGCATTGCGTGACGGCAGAGCCGATGAGGTGCGAAGAGAGCTGGAGAGTTCGCGTTTGGAGGCTGAAGAGCTGAAACATCTGTATAATCTGTTTGACAGTACGTTTCTGCGTTTGTATCCTACGTTTATTGAGGAGCTGAATGCTCTGTTGTCTGATGAGTCGCGTATAACACCCAAGCAAGGAGAGTTGCTCAATACGCAGTTGCGTATTTTTGCTCTCATCCGTCTGGGAATCAACGACACGCCACGCATAGCAACTCTGTTGCATTGCTCCTTATCAACAATCTATAACTATCGTTCACGCATCAAGTATAATGCACAGATTTCGCGTGAAGAGTTTGAGAAACGTATTCTTACCATAGGAACGTTTAACCGATAGTCTGAAAATCCTGTTGAAACGGCCGAAAAAATCTTTGAAAAAAATAGAAAAAATTTTACTCAAAAAGTTGGATTTTTTCTACATCTTTTTGCTACCTTTGTAGTGCCAATCGGAAAATTCTTTTGCGAGGGTGTGCCGTGGGTCGGAACGGACTCTTTTTTAGGCATGTAAAGCGTTGAAATATAAATTAATAGAGATATGGGATTTTTTTCATTGATGCACGAGTTGGCCATTGACCTCGGTACGGCCAACACGCTTATCATCTACAACGGCAAGGTCGTTGTGGATGAGCCTTCAATCATCGCCCTGGAGATTGCAACGGGCAAGGTGAAGGCTATCGGACTCGAGGCAAAGAAGATGGACGGAAGGGTAAACCCCAACATCAAGACCATTCGCCCATTGCGTGATGGTGTTATTGCCGATTTTAAGGCTACGGAGTTGATGTTGCGAGGCCTGATTAAGAAGGTTCGTACTACAAGCAGTATGTTTGCACCTTCATTGCGTATGGTCATCTGTATCCCTTCGGGTTCTACAAATGTGGAGATTCGTGCCGTGCGTGACTCTGCCGAGCACGCGGGAGCTCGCGACGTATATATGATTTTTGAGCCTATGGCAGCCGCTTTGGGTGCCGGTCTGGATGTTGAGGCACCAGAGGGTAATATGGTTATTGACATCGGTGGTGGTACATCGGAGATCGCTTGTATCTCACTTGGCGGTATCGTATGTTCGGAGTCAATCAATGTTGCCGGAGATGTCTTTACCGAGGATATCAAGAACTATGTGCGTCAGCAGCATAATATCCGCATCGGAGATCGCACTGCCGAGCAGATCAAGCACGCTATCGGTGCAGCTATCCTCGACTTGGACGAGGAGCCGGCCGATTTCGAGCTTACAGGTCCCAATATGCTCACTGCTTTGCCGCAGACTGTGACTTTGAGTTACAGCGAGATTGCCTACGCCTTGGATAAGTCGTTGGTGAAGCTCGATGCAGCCTTGATGAAGGTTCTTGAGACTATGCCCCCCGAGCTTTATGGTGATATCGTGAAGAACGGTATCTATCTGGCTGGTGGTGGAGCCTTGATTAAGGGCCTCGACAAGCGTCTGTCGAAGAAGTCTGGTTTGCCGGTACATATCGCAGAGGATCCGTTGCGTGCTATTGCACGAGGAACAAGTATCGCGATGAAGAATGTGGATAAATTCTCATTCCTCATTCATGGTGAGTAATCAGTCTTGTTGAGAAGTTGATAAGAGAGATGTATGCAAATGTCGGGTGAGTCAGCTTGCCTGATTGTGTTGGCAGTCCTGTACTATGTATAAACTCATTGAGTTCATTCGTAGAGTCTATGTAGTGTTATTGTTCGTTATTATCGAAACAGTAGCACTATATTGCTATGCCCACTCCTCATATTACACACAAGCCAAAATTCTGGCGAGTGCCAATAGTGTGATGGGTGGCATACAGGGTACGCTTTTCGGCATACGTCACTACTTTACGTTGCATAACGAAAATGCAATTCTCGCCCAGCGAATAGTGGAGTTGGAGACGGAGCTGGAGTTTTATCGTGAGTCGGATGCCGTTGAACGCGAAGACTCCGAGGCTCTCTCCGAAATTGACTCTATGTATCTCTCCGAGATATTGCAGTACCGTTATATGACGGCTCGCGTGATTTCCAATACGGTAAATCACAACAACAACCTGATAACTCTCAACCGAGGCCGTTCGCACGGCGTTGTTCCCAATATGGGAGTCATCACGCCCGACGGCAATATGGTTGGACACGTTGCTGCCTGCTCGGAACGCTATTCGGTAGTAATCCCCTTAATCAATATGAGCTTCCGCACGGGAGGTCAGGTGTTGAGAGATGGGGAGAGATACATCGGCTCGGTTTCGTGGAGTGGAGGTAATCCCTATCGTGTGAATATGACGGAGTTGTCGAAGTATGCCGAGGTTGAGGTTGATGAGGCTGTTTTTGCTTCGTCTCTCTTCTTCCCGCAGAATATGAAGGTGTGCATCGGCTATGTGGAGAAGGTTACGCCCAGTCAGAATCAGATATCGGATGATGTCGTGATACGCCTGGCGGCAGATTTCTCGCGTATTGACAATGTTATATTGATAGAGAACAGCGACTTCTACGAAGCTACGGAGCTGGAGGGTAGTGTGAGGAGTGGAAAGTATCTGCAAGATGATACGATGAGTGAAAATTAGTGAAACGATATGCAGAGGTATTTTATATATTCGGGAGTATTCGTGGTGTTGGTGCTGTTGCAGATTTTTCTGATTAACAACATCTCGCTGTCGGCATATTGCAATCCGCTGATTTACATTGCATTTATCATCGTTCTTCCTTTGGATATGCGTCCCGTGTGGGTGCTGTTGTTGTCGGCTCTGCTGGGCTTGACAATCGACCTTGCGACGGGAATGGCAGGTCTTAATGTGGTTGCTACTACGGCTGTCGGCTTTATGCGAATGACGATTGCGTCGGTAGCTTGTGGCCGCAGTCTGAGTTTTGACGACACACTGCCGTCATTGCGTCGTTTTACGGCGAAGAATCTCATTATTTATGTGTCGGCTATGATAGTCGTTCACAGTCTGATATACTTCTTTCTGGAATCGCTTTCACTTATGCACATTTTACATACGCTTCTGCGTGTTGTGCTGAGTGATGTTGTGGCGGTTGTCATTGTGTGGTATATCGTCAAGTTGATAATCGAACGTATTATTAAAAATTAGTTTGTCCTATGAATTTGAATGATGCGAATACACGGCGAACTATTTTGCAGTGTATTGTATTGGGTGTATTTTTAGTTTTGGCAGGACGTGTGGCGTACCTCCAGCTATTTGACTCAAAATATAAGCGTTTGGCTGCCGGAAATGTATTGCGTAGTGAGGTGGAGTATGCCCCACGAGGCGAGATTGTGGATCGTAATGGACTCTATATCGTGCAGAATAAGGAGTGCTACGACCTTATGGTGGTCTATCGCGATATGAATAAGCAGGGTTTTGATACTATGCAGTTGTGTAATCTTGTAGATTTGTCGAAGGAGCAATTGGTAAAGAAACTCAAAGAGGCACGTTATGCTTCGCGTAAGGCTATACTCGTTACAAGCTATATTCCCAAGGAGACGAAGGTGCGTTTGGATGAGTATAAGTTCCAGGGTTTCTACACGGTGTGTCGTACTGCTCGCCAGTATCCTCGCAAGATAGCGGGTAACCTGTTGGGACACGTCGGCGAGGTGAGTATGCGTGACGTGGAACGCAATCCCGATGTCTATAAGGTGGGTGACTATATCGGTATTACCGGTCTGGAAGCAGCCTACGAGGAGGAGTTGCGTGGCGTGAAGGGCGTGAAGGTCCTGGAACGTGACTATGGCGGTGCTATCAAGGGCTCGTACATGGATGGAGCTTTTGACTCGTTGCCTGTGCCGGGATTGAAACTTACCTGTACGATAGATGCTCGTCTGCAAGCCTTTGCCGAGGAGCTGATGGTGGGTAAGGTAGGTGCTGTGGTGGCCATAGAGCCATCTACGGGTGAGATTCTGGTTATGGCATCGTCGCCCACCTATGACCCCGACGAGCTGGTTGGTCGCCAGCGTGGTAATCACTATATGCAGTTGCAGAACAACAAGCGTCAGCCTCTGTTCAACCGAGCTGTGAAGGCGAAGTATCCTCCGGGATCAACATTTAAGCTGGTGCAGGGTCTTATCGGCTTGCAGGAGGGAGTGCTCACACCTTCGACGGCCTATCCTTGTCACGGTGGCTATCACGTGGGAAAGGTTAAGGTGGGTTGTCACCCACACTCTTCACCGCTGGATTTGCGTAACGCTGTAGCCCAGTCGTGCAACGCCTACTTCTGTTATGTGTTCCGCGATATCATCGAGAACCGCAAGTATGAGAATATCAAGAAGGGCTTTGATTCGTGGGTTGAGGATGTCAAGAGCTTCGGCTTTGGTCGTAAGTTAGGCTCCGACTTCCTGGGTGAGGGTGCCGGTTATGTTCCCACGAGTGAATATTACGACAAGGTGTATCGCGGCTCGTGGCGAGGCCTGACAATCATCTCTCTCTCTATTGGTCAGGGAGAGTTGGGTTGTACACCTATGCAGATGGCTAACCTGGCTGCCACTATTGCCAATCGCGGTTACTACTATATCCCTCACATCATCAAGCATGTCGAGGGTCGTGATTCGCTGGATAGCCGTTTCTACGAGAAGCAGTATGTCAATGTCGATGCCAAACACTTTGAGCCTATTGTTGAGGGTATGTGGCGAGGTGTCAATGTCGAGGGTGCGGGTACTTCGTATGCGGCACGCCTTGAAGGCTGGGATGTATGTGGTAAGACAGGTACGGCACAGAATCCCAATGGCCAGGACCACTCTACATTCCTCTCGTTTGCACCGAAGGATAACCCGAAGATTGCTATCTCGGTATATGTGGAGCACGGTGGCTTTGGAGCCTCTATGGCTCTGCCTATTGCCAGCCTGATAGAGGAGTATTATCTCACCGATACAATCAAGCGACCACATCTGGTCAAGGCTATTAAAGAGAAACAGTGGAGAGTTCCAAAGAAGTATGTCGAGTAGAGGAGGTAAAATATCGTTGTTTGAGGGTGTGGACCGCATAGCGGTGCTGCTCTATGTGGTATTGGTAGCCATTGGCTTTGTCAATATCCTATCGGCATCGTATAACGATGATGCCGAGATATTCTCATTCTCACAGCAATATATCAAGCAGCTGATGTGGATCAGCGTTGCCTTTTCGGTGGCGTTGATTATCCTGCTGCTGGACTCTCGCTACTATCATATGTACGCCTACTATGCCTATGTTTTTGGTCTTCTCTTCCTCGCAGGAACACTCATACCCGGTGTGAGTGATGTGGTTAAGGGAGCAAAGGCGTGGTATGAGTTCGGCCCAATACGAATACAGCCGGTGGAGTTTGCCAAGATTGCTACGGCCCTTGCTGTGGCACGTCTGATGAGTAACTATACCTTCACAATCAAAAACTTCGGGCATCTTGTGCACGTCGGACTGATAATTCTGCTGCCATTCATCATTATCATTATGCAGAATGATACAGGCTCGGGAGTGGTGTTGAGCTCGTTTATACTGGTGCTTTATCGCGAGGGTCTGAACAAATGGATATGTATCCCCATAATCATTGTGGCGGTGCTGTTTGTATGCTCGTTCCTCTTCACACCTCTCTTCCTGCTGGCAATATTGCTGCTGGTCTTTACGCTGTCGGATGCTATGATGATAGGGCGATGGAAGATGCATATAGTATTTGCTGCAAGCATCTGTTTCCTTGCTTTGCTGCTTAATGTGCTCTCTACGCTGTTCTGGGGAGGTGCGTTGTCGGGCTACGCTTCGCTTGTCATAGCTACTGCTATGGGCGTTGTTGTGGCGGCTCTCTATGCCTGGAAGCGTAATATTACGGCTGTTTTCCTCTCGCTGGCTCTGTTTGTCTTTTCAGCCCTCTTTGTACCTACGGCCGATAAGATTTTTGAGTCGGTGCTGAAAGATTATCAGCGTGAACGTATCATCAGTTTTCTCGGTATCACCAACGACCCGCGAGGTATCGACTACAATGTCAATCAGGCGAAGATTGCTATCGGCTCTGGTGGACTTGTCGGTAAGGGTTTTATGGAGGGCACGCAGATTCGTTACGGATATGTTCCGGAGAAGCATACCGACTTCATCTTCTGTGCAGTAGGCGAGGAGTGGGGCTTTATAGGAACGATGACCGTGCTGGCTCTGCTGTGTGCATTGATTTTACGACTTATGCGAATGGGCGAGAGGCAGGAGGAGCCATTCAGCCGTATATACAGCTACTGTGTAGCCTCCATTCTGCTGTTCCACGTCTTTGTGAATGTGGGAGTTACTGTCGGTCTGTTCCCTGTGATGGGTATCCCGCTGCCGTTTTTGAGTTACGGAGGCTCTTCGCTGGTGGCATTTACCATAATGGTATTTATAGCGATACGCCTCGACTCTACGCAGCAGTCGGGAATTACGGCGTTGTAGAAGTGTTTATGAATAAAATTTGCGAATGATGATATATCTATTGTATATTGTAGTAGCGACCGCCGTTGTGTGGTTTTCGATACTTGCGTCGCGTTATATCGATATGATAGATCGCACGACGAAGCTGTCGGGAGCCTTCCTTGGTGGTGTGCTGTTGTCGGCCATCACATCGTTGCCGGAGTTGTTTACGAGCATCTCGGCAACTATTCTGATTGATAGTCCGAGTCTTTGTATTGGCAACATCTTGGGCAGCAATCTGTTTAATTTTGGTATGCTTGCTGTGGTGATATTACTCTATATCAAGAGCTTTTCGTCGTCGCAATTATCGCGTAGTCATATTATCGTGGTGCTGCTGCTCTTTATGATGTATAGTGCTGTCGCCCTTAACTGGCAATATATGTCGGATAAGAATATCGTTTGGGCCGCAAATGGTATACCTTATATATATATTAGCATCACGTCGCTTATTATAATTGCACTATATGCCTTCTCGGTAAAGTATCTTGCGAGTGATAATGGCTGCGAGTGCTGTAACGATGATGAGTGCGAAGAGGTAACACTCTCACGCCGTGCTATCATCGTAAGGTTTGTGGCGGCGAGCATAGGAATCATCATTGCGAGTATTATTCTCACCTATATCACCGACGAGATTTCCGTAAGACTCAACCTCGGCTCAGGTTTGGCAGGTGCTTTGTTTTTGGGTGTGGCTACGTCATTGCCCGAGGTTACATCTACCATATCGCTTTTCCGTATGCGTAACTTCAATATCGCCTTCGGAAATATAGCCGGTAGTAATGTCTTTAACTTCTTCGTTCTGACCATCGCCGACCTGCTCTATACGAGTGGAAGTGTCTATCACTTTGGCGATGCGAAGGTGATTAATCTGACGGTCTTCGGCCTGCTCTCTACATCTGCCGTATATCTCTTGCTGCGATTCAGGTCGCCGTGGATTAAGGCTCTGATGTCGTTGGTTATGGTGGCCTGTTACCTTGCTTTTCTGATGGTGTAGGGTTCTGAATAGTGCTGAAATAAAAAACCTGTCCGGTCATTGACCGGACAGGTTTTTTTGTTATCGTAACGGATAGTGATTACAACTGGGGACCAGCTGCAACTAACTTCTTACCCTCGTCGTTACCGGTGAACTTCGCAAAGTTCTTGATGAAGCGTGAAGCCAAATCCTCAGCCTTTGTCTGCCACTCTGCTGCGTCAGCGTAAGTGTCGCGGGGATCCAGGATAGCGGGATCTACGCCAGGAAGAGCTGTGGGAACCTGGAAGTCGAAGATAGGAATCTGCTTTGTCTCTGCCTTGTCGATTGAACCGTCAAGGATAGCGTCGATGATACCGCGTGTATCCTTGATAGAGATACGCTTGCCTGTACCATTCCAGCCGGTGTTTACGAGGTAAGCAGTAGCACCTGATGCCTCCATCTTCTTAACCAACTCCTCGCCATACTTTGTGGGGTGCAATGAAAGGAAAGCAGCACCGAAGCAAGCCGAGAAAGTAGGAGTAGGCTCGGTGATACCACGCTCTGTACCGGCCAACTTTGCAGTAAAGCCAGAGAGGAAGTAATACTTTGTCTGCTCGGGAGTCAGGATTGATACGGGAGGCAATACGCCGAATGCATCAGCCGAGAGGAAGATAACCTTCTTCGCTGCGGGAGCCTTTGATACGCCCTTCACGATGTTGTCGATGTGGTAGATAGGATAAGATACACGAGTGTTCTCGGTTACTGACTTATCAGCGAAGTCAATCTTGCCATTCTCATCAACAGTTACATTCTCCAAAAGTGCGTTGCGGCGGATAGCGTTCCAGATGTCGGGCTCGTTCTCCTTTGAAAGGTTGATAACCTTTGCATAGCAACCGCCCTCGAAGTTGAATACGCCCTCGTCGTCCCAACCGTGCTCGTCGTCACCGATAAGCTGACGCTTTGGATCAGTTGAAAGGGTAGTCTTACCTGTACCTGAAAGACCGAAGAAGATAGCTGTCTCGCCCTTCTCGTTATCCGACATAAAGGATTGCCGTTTTGAACCGTTATGTCTTGAATGATACCGTCACAGGAGGCAACAATACTGCTTACCATGCCGGTGTTCGGCTCCTTAGTGACTGATGCTCGTTCTTGAACAGAAATCAGCGCTACACAACCTTTGGTATTTACACCAACCCATTTTAAGTCTGGTAATTCTGCCAGCAAGCGGTTCTTCACCTGTTCACTGCGGATTTCGCGGCGCATAGCACCAAACCTTATACCGCAATTTGCAGCAGTTTCCAGTATCTCTTGTTCTGTGAGGTGCTCATTTCCCGTTACCCTAACAAATAACAAGCGAGTTGGTAAACAAATCGTCATCAAAAGAATCAGTGCTGCAAAGAAAATCAATGCAGGCCTTCGCAGTATGCTTTTTAATACAACGGTATATGATGCAGAAACACTTTTTATGATCCGCCCACCGGCGGCATTAACAAGATTGGATGCTGTGCGGCAGTCATGTTGCGGAACGCAAAATGAAGCTGTTAATTCGTCTATTATGCAGATATGATGTACTGCAATTCCAGACAAATTCATATTGAATAGAAGACCCGAAATGTTGGCACATACGATCGTTAATTGTGTCATGTGAAATCCCGTTT
>JAFNXQ010000088.1 GCA_017383445.1 Alistipes sp. | reverse complement strand
GGCCACATTAAGCTCCAAAGGAGCCGAGTATATGGGCTTCAAGGAGGAGAAGTATGTCGATGTGTCATCGCGTCCCTACTATCTGGAAATCCCTATGCATGTAGGCTATCATTACACCTTTGGCGATAGCGGGTTGGGACTTTTTGGTTCGTTTGGTCCCTACTTCGGAATAGGCCTGTTCGGTACGGAGAAATATTTTGTTTCGGGAGCCAAGAGTAATCCCGAGGCCTTCTCTGGTGATAACCTGAAACGATTTGATTTTGGTCTGGGTGTGCGTGCCGGAGTTAGTATGTTCAACCATTACCGCATCTTCGCTGGCTACGACTGGGGCCTGGTCGATATATCCAATGTCGAGGGACTTGATATCAAGAACCGCAACTTTTATATCGGAGCTTCCTATATGTTTTAGGATTTGTTGCGATTGTAAATATGTATAAACAAAAAGGGTGCTATTTTTTTTAGCACCCTTTTTATCTAACGGTGAGAACTATTTGCAAGCAATCTTCTCCACGCGGCGAATGTGACGACCGCCCTCGAAGTCAGTTGCGAGGAACTTGTCAACAATGGCGATAGCCTCGTCGTTCGAGATAAAGCGAGCTGGCAGAACAACCACATTGGCGTCGTTGTGCTGACGGATAAGTCCTGCAATCTCCTCACTCCAGCAAAGACCTGCACGTATGCCCTGGTGCTTGTTGAGTGTCATTGCCATACCCTCGCCCGAGCCGCAAAGACCGATGCCTTGTTCAACTTCGCCACCCTCAACAGCCTCCGCCAGGGCGTGGCCAAAGTCGGGGTAGTCGATGCTCTCCTCTGAGTGTGTGCCGAAATCAATCATCTCATAGCCTTTTGATGAGAGGTATCCCACCAAAAACTCCTTCATATCGTAGCCTGCGTGGTCGCAAGCAATGCCCAATTTTTTCATTGTTTTGTGAGTTTAATTATCAATTGTACAAATTTAAGAAAATTTTTATTGATTTTCTATCATGTAACATCTATTTGTTGGTAAATTGTTATTTTTGTGGCCGTGAAAATTGCATTGGTCATATTGGGTGTGGTGTCGTTGGGTTTGGGCATATTGGGAATATTCCTTCCGCTGTTGCCCACAACGCCTCTGTTGCTGCTTGCCGCGTGGTGCTTCGTACGTTCCTCGCCGCGATTGTATGATTGGTTGCTGAATCATCCGCGTTTAGGCGAATATATTCGTAATTTCAGGGAGCATAACGCCATTCCCCTGCGAGTGAAGATCGTGTCGGTGACGCTTGTGTGGCTCACATTGGGTTATTGCATCTTGGCCGTTGTCGATAAGTGGTGGTGGGCACAGGTGGCCCTTCTGCTTTTATCTGTGGCAATCACATGGCATATACTCTCGTATGCCACATTGAAAAAATAAAAAGAGGCTGTCCTTGACAACCTCTCTTTTTTTACTCTTGCTTTGCGGCTCGTTTGCGGTCAATCTCGTTGAGGAGAATCTTTCGCAGACGCATCGACTTGGGCGTAATCTCGACATATTCGTCGGCCTTGATATACTCCAAAGCCTCCTCCAGCGAAAATACCTTCGGCGGAACAATCACAGCCTTGTCGTCGGCACCCGAAGCACGCATATTGGTAAGCTGCTTGGCCTTCGTAACGTTGATAGTGATATCGCCCTGACGAGTACTCTCGCCCACAACCTGACCGCAATAGACCTCCTCCATAGGCGAGATGAAGAAGCGGCCACGGTCCTGCAATTTGTCGATAGAGTAGGCGTAAGCCGTACCTGTCTCCGAGGCTATGAGTGAGCCGTTTGTACGCATTTCGATATCACCCATCCAGGGCTCAAAATCTTTCAGGCGGTGAGTCATAATAGCCTCGCCGGCTGTTGCTGTCAGCATATTTGAACGCAAGCCGATGATGCCTCGCGAAGGTGCCAGAAACTCCATTCGGGTACGCTCTCCGTCGGACTCCATATTCACAAGATTGCCTCTACGCTTGGTGACCATCTCAATTACCGTTCCGGCATATTCGTCGGGGCAATCTACGGTCATCTCCTCCACAGGCTCGCACTTGATGCCGTCAATCTCCTTGATGATGACCTTGGGTTGGCCAACTTGCAACTCGTAGCCTTCGCGACGCATTGTCTCCACCAATACCGAGAGGTGCAGCACGCCACGTCCATAGACGATGAACGAGTCGGCATTCTGACCCGGCTCTACACGCAGTGCCAGATTCTTCTCCAGCTCGCGGTCAAGACGTTCCTTGATGTGGCGAGAGGTTACATACTTGCCATCCTTGCCAAAGAATGGCGAGTTGTTGATAGTAAAGAGCATCGACATTGTCGGCTCGTCAATCTTGATGGGAGGCAGTGGCTCGGGATTCTCAAAGTCGCAAATAGTGTCGCCAATCTCAAAGCCCTCAATGCCTATCAAAGCACATATCTCGCCGCACTCAACCTTCTCAACCTTTGTCTTGCCCAGACCATCAAAGACCATTAACTCCTTGATGCGTGTCTTTATGTTGGTCTCGCCGTCACGCTTTGCGAGGGTTACATTCTGTCCTGCGTGCAACTCACCGCGGGTAATCTTACCCACTGCAATACGACCCACATAGGGCGAGTATTCCAGCGATGTAATAAGCATCTGCGGAGTACCTTCTGTGACCTCGGGTTCCGGAATCTCGTCAATGATAGCCTCCAAAAGCGGTGCTATTGAGTCGGTTGGCTCGTTCCAGACGTGTGACATCCAGCCCTGCTTTGCAGAACCATATATGGTTTTGTAGTCCAGCTGCTCCTCGGTGGCGTTGAGTGAGAACATCAGGTCGAAGACCTGCTCATTAACCACCTCGGGGCGGCAGTTGGGCTTATCCACCTTGTTGATTACAACGATTGGCTTCTTACCGAGAGAGAGAGCCTTCTGCAACACAAAGCGTGTCTGTGGCATAGTGCCCTCAAAGGCATCAACCAACAGCAAAACGCCGTCGCACATGTTGAGTACGCGTTCTACCTCACCTCCAAAGTCGGCGTGACCCGGGGTGTCGATGATGTTGATTTTGTAATCCTTGTAGATAACCGACACATTCTTCGAGAGGATGGTAATACCACGCTCGCGTTCCAGGTCGTTGTTATCCATTATAAGGTCGCCCGTATTGTTGTCGCCACGCAGCAGATGGCCTGCCACAATCATCTTATCGACAAGTGTAGTTTTGCCGTGATCGACGTGGGCGATTATCGCGATGTTACGAAGTTTTTGCATAGTAATTGAAATTAATCGTGCAAAGTTAATAATTAAATCGTGAAAATGTTCTATTTTTGTTTCACTATTCAAGTTGTAAATGTTATGAATTATAGTATCGAAATAAAAGGTCGCAGTCGGGTAGTGGTAGGCAATGTGCAGGAGATGTTGCCTGAATTGCTTCCCGAGAGGCGTGTGATTGTGATTTCCGATACCAATATCGACCGCCATTACCACTCTCTATTAGAGGGGTTTGACTATGTGCTGATAGGTCTTGGCGAGACGAGCAAAACGCTGCGTACTGTCGATATGATATACAAAAAGTTTATCGATCTGGGCGTTGATCGTTCTTGCTTTGTGCTGGGAATAGGTGGCGGCATCGTAACCGACATTGCCGGCTTTGTCGCTGCTACATATATGCGAGGCTTGGAGTTTGGATTTATTTCGACAACACTACTGGGGCAGGTTGATGCCAGCGTGGGCGGCAAGAATGGTGTGAATGTGGAGGGCTATAAAAATATGGTCGGCACATTTTGCCAGCCAAGGTTTGTACTATGCGATGTCAATATGCTTCGGACGCTGCCCGAGAGGGAGTTTGCATCGGGTTTGGCCGAGGTGGTGAAGTCAGCCATTATTGCCGATGCAGAGTTGTTTGAAATCTTGGAGAAGTGCGACAAAAAGGCTCTGCAAACCGATACTGCATTGCTGGAGAATATCGTCTTCCGTGCCATAAAGGTTAAGGCCGATATCGTGGAACGCGACGAGAGGGAGCAGGGTGACAGGCGAAAGTTGAATCTCGGCCATACGCTGGCTCACGCCATTGAGAAGATGTCGTCAAAGATGAATCACGGCGAGGCTGTGGCTGTCGGCACGGCGTTGATTTGCGATATGGCAACATCCTGCGACAAGTTGTCGGAAAACGATAGCACACGCATAAAGACGCTACTGCAAAAGATTGGTTTTTCGTTGGAACCGCCCGTTGAGGTGCGTGATTTGAAGTCGGCACTCGAAAAGGACAAGAAGAGTGAAGGCGATAATATTCATATAGTATTCCCGTGCAGAGTAGGGGAGTGCGTGGTGGAGAAGATGCCGCTTGCGGAGTTTAAGGCGATGTTTTAATGATGCGATTTAATAGAAAAAGGTTGCAATGTTGCAACCTTTTTTCTGTTTGTATTAGAACAGCGATCCTTCATCTACCTTTGGAGTGAAACCCAGGTGTCGGTAGGCGAGTTCTGTTGCCTCTCGTCCGCGAGGTGTCCGCTTGATGAAACCCTCCTTGATGAGGAACGGCTCATAGACATCCTCTATTGTTCCGGCCTCCTCACCGACAGCCGTAGCTATGGTGTTCAGACCCACGGGGCCACCCTTGAATTTCTCGATAATGGTACTCAAAATCTTGTTGTCCATCTGGTCAAGACCGCGAGAGTCTATGTTCAGGGCTTTTAGGGCTATGCGGGTGATTTCCAAATCGATATGCCCCTCGCCCTTAACCATTGCAAAATCTCGTACTCGTCTTAAAAGTGCATTTGCAATACGGGGTGTACCTCGCGAACGCAGAGCCACCTCGTGAGCCGCATCGTCATCTATCGAGATGTCAATTATGC
The DNA here is from genome assembly GCA_017383445.1 of Alistipes sp. Taxonomy (GTDB): domain Bacteria; phylum Bacteroidota; class Bacteroidia; order Bacteroidales; family Rikenellaceae; genus Alistipes. The sequence goes on along the minus strand of JAFNXQ010000088.1, from coordinate 21,336 downwards.
GAGCCGAACGCTTTACAATGCCTGCCAAAACGGGAGTGTCGTAATACTCCAGGTGGCAGGTGATGCCAAAGCGGGCACGCAGGGGTGAGGTCAGGAGTCCGCTACGGGTTGTTGCTCCTACCAATGTGAAGGGAGCAAGCTCAATCTGAATGGAGCGGGCCGATGGACCCTTGTCCAGAACGATGTCTATTTTGTAGTCCTCCATTGCCGAGTATAGGTACTCCTCCACGATAGGGCTCAAACGATGAATCTCGTCGATGAAGAGTACATCGCCTGCGTCAAGGTTGGTGAGCAGTCCGGCCAGGTCGCCAGGCTTGTCCAGCACAGGACCCGAAGTGACTTTCAGTTGTGCACCCATCTCGTGGGCAATGATATTTGCAAGGGTGGTCTTGCCCAAACCCGGAGGGCCATGCAGCAAGACGTGGTCGAGAGAGTCGCCTCGCATTAGGGCAGCCTTGATAAAGACTTTCAGATTATCGACAATCTTATCCTGTCCTGCAAAGGTGGATAGCTCTTGCGGGCGGATACGATTCTCAAACTCCGAATCACTCTCTATGTTTCTCATATTTCTATCTATTGCCATAGTAAAACTGCCAATATTTATACATCACACAAAGATAGTGTATAATTCACAAAACCGAAAGAAGATGCGGGATTATTTTTTGATTTGTTGGAGTGTGTCGATGCTTATTGACCCCGAGAAGGTATGAATAATGATAAAATTTCATAAAAAATAAATTTTTTATGCTACAAATTGAAATAAAAGTGCTACCTTTGATAATTAATACGAGGCAAAAAGGTATCATAGAGGTCGTTTGGACGGATGGCAGAGTAGTGTCATGGATCAGATGAAGAGAAAGGGACTCGGAATGGCTACAAAAAAAAGGGCGTAACGCCCTGTGATGGTAGTCCCGAAAGGAATCGAACCTTCATCGTAAGAACCGGAATCTTATATTCTATCCATTGAACTACGGGACCGCGGCACAAAGGTATCAAAAAAAACTGATATGGCAAATTATACGGAGAGTTGGAATCGGTTGGAGCAGGTGATATGTTGGGCAAAGATGAGTACCAACCACTTTGCACATCATATCGGTTTGCTGCGTCCCGACATTCTTTACCATATCAAAGCCGGCAAGATTGGCCTGTCGAAGAATCTGGTGCAACGCATCGTGGAGAAATATCCGGAGATTAGCCCCGGCTGGTTACTGACAGGCGAGGGCGTGATGTTGCGAGAGGGTAGCCGTCTTATTAACTATATTGAGGGCGGTATCGCGGAGCTGAAGCGGATAATCGAGGGTGGTGAGGATGCCCCGACTTCGCAGTATATAAGTCTCCCTATGGTTGGCGATTGTGATTATGCCTACCGCAGTTATGATGAGGCTATGGCCGACCAGATTATGCCGGGAACGATAGTGTTTTTGAAAAAAACAGACCTATCTGCCATAATACAGGGCGACAGATGTGTGGTGGTTGGCGACAATTTTATACTTTTGCGTTGCGTGAAGGTTAAACATTCGGCCGAAGGTTGCGAGTTGGAACTATCTACCCTGCGTGAGGGTGATTGTGCAGTGAGAGTAGCGGCTTCGCAGGTGCGGAGCATCTATCGTGTGGTCGGCACCTTGAAATTGTGGCAATGATAAACAGAATAAATGCTCGGAATGATGAGCCTGCCTAAACAATGTAATTACGAAAATATCGAAAACCTTAAAACTAAATAATTGATAGTTATGACTATAAAAACAAAAGAGAATGCTTCGCTTATTATGGCCCTGTTGGCTGCCGTAATAGTAGCGGTTGTGATGATTGTATGTGATGTCGTATGGTGGAAGACTTTGGTTGTCAGCGTTGTCGTTTTTGGCGTTATGGCCCTCTTCTCACTCTTTATGATGAAGTCTTATGTCGCATACAAACTTAAACCAATCTACTCGATGGTTTTGTCGCGTGACGTTCATACCACCGAGATCGTGGACGAGATGAAGGATAAGCACGTCGAGAGCATCTCGGAGGAGCTTACTGCCTGGGCCGATGATAACGATAAGGAGATTAACCGTCTGAAGCAGAGTGAAGCGTTCCGTAAGCAATATCTTGGTAATGTGGCACACGAGTTGAAGACCCCGATTTTCAATATTCAGGGCTATATCTCTACGCTGCTTGACGGTGGTTTGGAAGATGAACTCATCAATCGTAAATATCTGGAACGTGCCGAGAAGAGTATTGATAGATTGATTAACATTGTCAATGATCTTGACACAATTTCGAAGCTGGAGAACGATATGAATCGTCTGAAACTGGAGAAGTTCGATATCGTGGCATTGGCGAAGGAGATTGCCGAGCAGCTGGAGATGGAGGCTGCAAAACGCAATGTGAAGATCTCGGTTAAGGGAGCCGATTCGCTGCCCTCATCGTTCTGGGTTATGGCCGACAAGCATTTTGTTGGTCAGGTGCTCGTGAACCTTATCATCAACTCAATACACTACGGCAAGGAGGGTGGCTCAACACGCATCAAGTTCCGCGATATGCTGGATAAGATTCTGATTGAGGTGGAGGATACCGGTGTAGGTATCAGCAAGGACGATGTTCCTCGTATCTTCGAACGCTTCTATCGTGTGGATAAGGGCCGTTCTCGTGAGCAGGGCGGTACCGGTCTGGGTCTGGCTATTGTTAAGCATATTGTTGAGGCTCATGGCGAACGTATCAATGTACGCAGTGAGCTGGGTGTCGGCACAACATTCACCTTCCCGTTGAAGAAGGCCGATTCGCCTGTGAAGTAAACCTGAAAAGTAGATTTTTTATAGCTTAAATAGATGTTGAACGATTTTCTGTATATTGTATGGGATTGCAATCCCGTGATGTTCTCTGTTGGTTCAGTTGAGATTCGTTATTATGGCTTGGCGTGGGCTCTGACACTATTGCTGGGAGAGAGATTTTTCACCGCCTTTGCTCGCAGAGAGGGCTTTGGTCCCCAGATTGTTGAGACGGGTTTTATGTGGATAGCCTTTGGTGCTGTCGTTGGTGCAAGATTAGGTCATTGTATGTTCTATGACTTTTCGTATTACATCTCGCACCCTATTGAGATAATTACGGGTGTCCGTGATGGCGGTATGGCCTCTCACGGCTCGGCACTGGGTATGTTGTTCGGTATGTGGGTCACATCCCGCAAATATAAGATGCCCTATGTCTGGTGGTTGGATCGTATTATGCTTCCCGTGGCTATAGGTGGAGCTATGGTGCGTATAGGCAATCTCATCAACTCGGAGATTGTTGGCAGCATAACCGATGTGCCCTGGGGCTTTAAGTTCTTGCGACTCTACCCGGGGGTGGCTGTTGAAAATGTTCCCGTTCAGCATCCGTCACAGCTCTACGAGGCTTTGTGCTATATCATTACATTCGCGATATTGATGTGGATGTATTACAAAAAGGATGTTGCCCGCCGTCGTGCAGGTATGATGTTCGGTGTCGGTTTGGTGGGTATCTTCCTAACACGCTTCTTTATCGAGTTCCTCAAGGTTAATCAGGAGGCCTTCGAGGAGACTATGACACTGAATATGGGTCAGACATTGAGTATTCCATTCATCCTTTTGGCTGCGTGGGTTTTGTGGCAGGGAGCAAAGGGCCGATTCCGTGTGGGTTATCCCGATAAGTATAGCAAGGCTCCTGCCGAAGATAAAAAGAAGAGATAGTTTATGGTCGGAGAGGTTAATAAGATTGTCTATAATATGCTCATCAGTGGCAAGGGTGTATTCCTGCCGGAGGTGGGTACACTCTATATTGAGCATCAGGGGGCTCGTAAGTTGTCGGAGAACAGACTGGCTGGGCCTCGTAATGTTGTGACCTTTGCCTCGCAGCCGCAGGCTCCATCGCTTGTGGAGGAGATTGTGAGTGTTGCGGGTTGCAGTACCGAGCAGGCACAAGATATATACAATCGCTGGTTGCAGAAGACTCGTCAGGAGGGTGTGCTGACCATCGAGGGCGTTGGTGTATTGAAGGGCAAGAGCTTTGTTGCCGATGCGGCGTTCAATTCGGCTATCAACCCGAAGGGTGTGAAGACAATCGTTATTCGCCGAAAGTCACACGCCTGGATATATGTTTTGTGTGCCTTGTGCGTGGCTGTCGCGTTGGGATTTTTCGCTTATATTATGTGGGGCGATAAGATCCTTTCAGCCTCAGATAAGACCGCAGAGAGTGAGGTTGTTGCGACCTCAGAAAATACGGTTGCTGCAGATAGTCTGTCTGCGGATAATGCCGCACAAACCAATTTGGCGGATGAAGGTGTCGTGGCAGAAGATGGACGATCTCTTCCTTCCGAAGATGTGTCGGCCGCTACTAATGCCGCAAATACAATATCACCCGAGAATGCAGAGCAGAAGAATACGGTATCACCGGCTACACATAAGGACTATTTTGCCTACTATGTCGTGGCGGGAGTATTCTCTACGGAGCAGAATGCCGAGAGAGCAGTGGCGTCGTTTAAGGCTAAAGTGCCTAATGCAGTATGTGCTATTGTACCACGGGGCGAAAAGTATATGGTTACCCTCTTCGGTAGCGATAAGCAGGAGGAGTGTACTGCATTTATTAATGCCAACCGCGATTTGTCGCCCGAGTTGAACAGCTTGTGGATATATAATAAAAGGTAATGCGTATAGCCGATAGCATAGGTCGTTTTATAGATTTTTTCTACATCGCACCCTTCACGCGTATCTTTTCTCCACGCATCTTCCGTTATGCGGTGTGTGGCGGAGGAAATATGGCGCTGGATTTGGTGTGGTATTTCCTTATCTATCACTATATCGTAGCCGAGAGATTTATCGACTTGGGTTTTGTTGTCGTGTCGCCGCACGTTGCATCGCTTATGGTGGTCTTTCCGATAACCTTTTTTACGGGCTTTTGGCTTAATCGTAATGTGGTCTTTGGCGTTACGCAGTTCTCTTGTCGAGGACAACTTTTTCGCTATGCGTTGTCGGTGTGTGGCTCTATCCTGCTCAACTATCTGTGTATAAAACTCTTTGTTGAGGTGTGTCATATATGGCCTACGCCCGCAAAAGCATTAACCACGGTGGTGAGTGTGGTGTATAGCTATCTTGCCGGTCGTTATTTTGCTTTCGGAGAAAATAAACGATAATCACATCTGATTAGATTATATAAACAGTCTTTTTATATAACAGTCTTTGGTCGTCCGAAGGCTGTTTTTTTGTTTGAAAATAGGGTGAAAAGAAAAAAATATATCTTGTATCTAAAATTTTAGTAGAAATGCTTGTTTATCTAAATTTTTAGTAGTAAGTTTGCATCAAGATTGGAAAGTCTATGTTTGAAGATGTACATCAAAATTAAATAACGCGTTATGAAACAGGAACAAAACAACATTCAGGAACTGACTCGCGGCGAGGAGGAGGTGATGCAAATCCTCTGGGAGTTGGAGTCGGGCAGTGTGAACGACATCATTGCCCGAATGAAGGAGCCGAAGCCGAAATATACAACGGTGGCTACCTTCGTCAAGATTTTGGAGAACAAGGGTTTTGTGGGACACGAACCCAAAGGTAAGGGGTTTGTATATTTCCCGCTTATTGCTCGCGAGGAGTATGCCAAAAGGCATGTGAGTTCAATGCTCTCGACCTATTTTGGAGGCTCTATCTCGCAGTTGGTCTCATTCTTCTCGCAACACGAAAACATATCGTCGCAGGAGATGACCGAGATTTTGGAGATTATGGAGAGAGTGAAAAACGAGAAATAGTTTTAGAACGAGATACTTTCGATAAAATTAAAACTACACCATTAAACAACTGCATTTATGTATATTCTGCTTGCTGAAATATTGATTGTGAGTGCTTTGCTGCTCATTGGCTATCGCTTGTTGCTGGAACGCCGTACCGATTTTCGCTGGTGTCGCCTCTATTTGGTTCTACTGCCGCTGCTGTCGGTTGTTATTCCGCTGTTGGAGATACCTCTGTGGCCGGCAAAGGCTGCATTGATGCCTACGGTAACCATTGGCGATGGAGGTGCTGTCGCTGTCGGTGAGGTGGTTACAGAGCAAACTCCAATCATTACTTTGGCAGGTGTCGTTTTGTCGTTGTATTGTGCGGGTGTAGTGGCACTTATTGTGTTACTCGTCTATCAATGGTGGCGTATTCAAAGGTTGGAGCGAGATGCCGAGGTCGGCTATGTCGAAGGTGTTCGCATTGTGCGTACATCGGTGGCGGTGGCGTCGTTCTCGTTTTTTCGTACCATTTATGTCAATCGTAATACATCGGCAGAGGATTTGGCCGTAATCATAAAGCACGAGTGTAGTCATATTGCTCATCGTCATTCGTATGAGCGTTTGGCAATGGAGATTCAGAAGGCTCTGTTGTGGTGGAATCCTTTTGTGTGGTATGCAGCACGCCTGCTTACCGAAGTTGAAGAGTTTGAGGCCGACAGGGATGTCCTCTGTGGGGGTGAAGATAGAACAATCTATATACAAACCATTTTCAAGCAGATGTTCGGTTATAGTCCGGAAATAGCGAACTCTCTGCGTGATTCTTTAACTAAAAAACGATTAATTATGATGACAACAAATTTCAGGAGTCGTTACGCACGACTCCGTCAGGCAGCAATATTGCCTTTGATGTTAGCCTTGGTCGTGGCTTTTGGTACTACGGCTCGTGCCGCACAGGAACAGGATGGAGATAAGGGAAGTACCTTGTTCCTATTGAATACTCTTATTGATAATGGCAATAATCCAATTATCTTGGTTGATGGTAAAGTGGTGGAGAGTGTTGCAGATTTGGATAATGATATGATTGCCTCAATAACGGTATTTAAGCAGAAAACAAAAAGATTGGCTACACTTATGGAGAATGCCTCTATCTCGGAAGAGGATGTCCTTGAAAGAGGTGTTGTAAGCGTTCAGATGGTAAAGCCTGAAAACTTTGTAAAGGAGGGCGAAGAGGCTATGTATCGAGGCGTTATCCTTAACTATGACGAGGAGCCTGTTGTTGGTGCTGTTATAAAGGTTGGCGAGCGTGGTGTCGTTACCGATATGAATGGTCGCTTTGAGATGCGTGCCACACGAGGCGAGGCCGGTGAGATTGTGATGGTCGGCTATATGAAGCAGGCGATACATTTCAGCAATAATGCCGATATAGAGATTCGTATATCGAAAGAGAGAGAGAATCTTCAAACTATTGCAATAAAGAGTGATAGGGCGACAGCAAGTGAGAGTGCTGTTGTCAAGGCCGATCAGATGCCGACATTCCAAGGTGGAGGTTTAGAAGATTTTCGTAGTTGGGTGATGACGCAGGTACGCTTCTCCAAGGAGATGCTTGATACGGGAGTTTATGGCCGTGTAGTGGCAGCCTTTGTGGTCAATACCGACGGCTCGGTGGGAAATGTCAATATTTTGAAGTCGCCTGATAAAATCTTTAGCGATGAGGTTATACGAGTGTTAAAGAATAGCCCTAAATGGCAAGCCGGTATGCAAGATGGTAAAGCCGTGAAGGTGAAATATACTATCCCCATTAATTTTATAATCCATGATAGCAATCAGATGAAAATATCTCAGGAAAAGCCATTGGAGCAGAGTCCTACGACGGTGAGTGAGGTGGTGGTTATGAGCTACGGAGAGAGCTCTGGAAAATAACATTATTTGATTTTGTACAGCATTTTTTGATGATTGCTCGGCACGAATGTGTCGGGCAATCATTTTTTTTTGTAGCACTATTTATGCTATTGAATGTAGGGGAATTGGTTGTTTTGTCCTCTATATATGCATAAAACGGAAAAACTTGAAAACTTTTTTTGTTTTTGAGTTTTCTGTTCGTATATTTGCGGGCGTTATAATGGCAAACTATATGACACAACAGGAGAAAGTAGTTAAGCACGTCTCGGAGATGATTAAGATGTTGGGCGTAAAGTCGGTCCGTATGGACGACGTGGCCAACGACCTCGGTATGTCCAAACGTACTCTGTATGAGATGTTTGGAGATAAGGAGGAGATGCTCTATGCGAGTCTGTGCTTTATGATGGATGAACACGCACGCAATTTGACAAAGCTCGCTACAACGTGCGACAGTATGCTCGAAATACTGCTTATGAGTGTCAGGGAGCTCTGCAAGAGTGGCGTATCGAATGAGATGGAGTGCCGTCTGTCGGCCAATCTGAAAAAGTTCTATCCGAACATTTACGACCGCATTCAGCGTTACCACGCCGAGCAGGGTTTGGCAAATCTGCGATATGCGTTGGATAGGTGTCGTGCAGAGGGTTATCTCGACGAGAATGCCGACATTGAACTTATGGCCCGCCTATTTTTGACAAATATGGGTGTTGTGATGAATGGTAATACTATTTCGTTGCCCGAAGGCGTGAGCAAGGAGAAGGCGTTCAGTGTGCTGATAATTAACTTCCTGCGAGGAATGGCGTCGGTTGAGGGTTTGCGTAAGATTGACGAGATTCTGGCACGCGAGAGAGGTCTTGTCTGTCGGACAGCAGTAAATTAATGTGTAAAAATTATAAATAGTAAAATAAAGGTAATATCTATGAAACTGAAAAATCTCTTTTTTACGTTGCTTGTGCTGGTAGGTATAGCAGCGGTGCCTGCGATGGCACAGGAGAATTCCGAGCCCGTGGCTACATCGTCAGAGCCTTTGGTTTTGACATTGCAGCAGGCTTTGGAGATTGCATTGAGTGAGAACCCCACGGTTCAGATTGCAGACAAGACTATTGAGACAAAGAAGTATGCCAAGAAGGGTACTTATGCGTCGTTGTGGCCCGAGATTTCGGCTTCGGCTACTTATCAGCGTTATATCAAGAAGCAGACATTCCATATTATGGGTCAGACTATGGAGGTCGGTACTGCCAACAACTATTCGGGAGGTGTTTCTGCTGCTATGCCTGTTGTGAATGCCCAGTTGTGGAAGTCGTTGAAGCTCTCGTCAATGGATGTAGAGCTGGCCGTTGAGCAGGCTCGTTCATCGCGTATCGATATGGTAGAGCAGGTGTCAAAGGCCTTCTATCAGGTCTTGCTGGCGAAGGACTCTTACGATGTATATAAGCGAGTGTATGACAATGCTGTTAATAATCATAAGATTGTCGAGAAGCGTTACTCGTTAGGTCAGGTGTCGGAGTATGACTTCATCCGCTCACAGGTGTCGGTGGCGAATGCCGAGCCTAATGTGTTCAATGCCGAGAACTCTATCGTTTTGGCGTTGTGGCAGTTGAAAGCCCTACTTGGTATGGACCTCAATATCGATATCGATTGTGCAGGTCGTCTGGCTGACTATGAGGCGGCCCTGACAACACAAATCGAGATGGGCGATTTGTCGAACAACAGCACTATGCAGCAGTTGGATATTCAGGAACGTATGCTGGAGCAGGCGTTGAAGGTTAAGCGTGCAGCAAATATCCCATCGCTGGCACTGTCGGTGAACTACAACTTTACGGCTATGGATGAGTCTTATAAGTTCAGCCAGTATAAGTGGAATCCCTACTCTGTGGCTGTGCTTAATTTGAGTGTTCCCATCTTCTCGGGTGGTAAGCGTCGTGCCGAGGTTAAGCAGGCAAAGCTTGACTTGCAGAATATCGAGTTGCAGCGAGAGAATGTAGAACGTCAGTTACATACTGCCCTGATGTCATATTACAGCAATATGCAGACCAATGTGAAGCAGTATCACGCTTCGTCACAGACCATCTCGCAGGCAAAACGCGGATACGACATCGCCGTTAAGCGTTATGAAGTGGGTGGCGGAACATTGGTCGATATCGACAATTCACAGCTGGCATATACACAGGCCGAGTTGTCGCGTTCGGCAGCTATCTACGATTACCTTGTAAATCTTGCATCGATGGATAAGATTATAGGTAATACCAATACAACAGCATCAAAGGAAAACTAAAAAACAGAAAGATATATGAAAATGAATGGAATTATCAGAACACTCCTCGTTGGAGGTGTTTGTATTGCAAGCGTAGCGTGTGGCTCACAGAAGAGTGCGGAGCCCGCAGAGAGTGCAACGCAGGTAGAGGTTGCTAAACCTAAGGTAACGACAGCCGTAGTGCATATTCAGGATGTGGTGATGACAAGCACCTTCACGGGTAATGTTGAGGGTTTTGCTGTAAATAACATCACTCCGCAGCAGCCTCGTCGTATCTCACGCTTGTTGGTAGATGTGGGTGACCGTGTGTATGCAGGTCAGAAGGTTGCCGACCTTGACTCTTCGTCACTGGCACAGGCAAAGGCTCAGTATGAGAACAATAAGGCCAACTTTGACCGTGCCGATGAGCTCTATAAGTTCGGCGGTGAGTCAAAGGCTAACTGGGAGGCCATGAAGACCGCTTATGAGGTGTCGAAGCTCACATACGAGAACCTCCTGGAGAACACTACATTGGTATCGCCTATCTCGGGTGTTGTTACTGCCCGCAATTATGATAATGGTGATATGTGTGGTGGTCTGCCTATCTTCGTTGTGCAGCAGATTAACCCCGTGAAGGTTAAGATCAATGTATCGGAGTCACTCTACTCATATATAAAGAAAGGTATGGTTGTAGATATCGAGCTGGATGCTCTTCCCGAGAAGAAGTTCCAGGGCAAGGTGTCGCGTATCACTCCGCTTATCAACTCGGCAACACGCACCTTCGAGGTGGAGGTTGCTGTGGCTAATGGTCAGGAGCTGATTAAGCCGGGTATGTATGCTCGCGTGGAGATGAACTATGGTACTCGCAAGAATATCGTTGTGCCCGACGTGGCGGTTGTTAAGCAGTTGGGTTCGGGCGACCGTTACATCTATGTTTATCAGCAGGATGGTACCGTTAAGTTCCAGAAGGTTGAGTTGGGCCGTCGTATGGGTGGCGAGTATGAGATTTTGAGTGGTATCGCCGATGGTGATGAGGTAGTAACCTCTGGTCAGGTGGCTTTGAAGAACGGTATCGCTGTAGAGAAGATTGCCGAGTAATTTTCGAGTGTTGATTTTTTAAGAGAATTATACGATGAATATATATAAAACGTCGGTCAATAACCCCGTAACCACCATCATATTGTTTGTGGCAATTATGATCTTCGGTGGTGTGTCGCTTTCGCGTCTGGGTATCGACCTTTTCCCTGACATCGAGTCTAATGCGATGTTGGTTATGACATCATATCCCGGTGCGAGTGCCGAGGATATTGAGAATAACGTTACGCGTCCGATTGAGAACGTGCTTAACGGTGTGGATCACTTGAAGGATATCACCTCTACATCAAAGGAGAATATCTCTATCGTAGCCCTGGAGTTTGAGTATGGCTACGATCTGGATATTCTGGCAAACGATGTGCGAGATAAGCTGGATATGCTCTCGACACTGCCCGATGGTGTGAGTACGCCTATCATCTTCAAGTTCTCTTCTGATATGATGCCCGTATTGATGATTGGCGTTACGGCAGAGGAGAGTATGCCCGGTCTGTATAAGATTCTTGATGACCAGATTGTGACTCCGCTGGCTCGCGTATCCGGTGTGGGCTCTGTCTCTATTGCGGGTATTCCCGAACGAGAGATTCAGGTATATTGCAACCCGAATAAGTTGGAGGCTTATGGCCTGACTATCGAGCAGATTTCGTCGGCTATCGCTGCGGTAAACCGCAGTACGCCTGCCGGCTCTTTCGACCTCGGTTCCAATGCCTACTCGTTGCGTGTGGATCATGAGTTTGAAGATCCGCAGGAGATGATGGATCTTGTTGTCGGTTATCGTGATGGCGCTCCCATTCTGTTGCGTGATGTGGCTGTAATCAACGATGCCATTCAGGAGCGTATTCAGGAGGCTTACAACAATGGAAAGCAGGGTGGTATGCTCGTCATTCAGAAGAAGTCGGGTGCCAACTCTGTGAAGATTGCACAGAATGTGCAGAAGTATATCGACGAAATCAAGGGTAACCTCCCTTCGGACGTGAAGCTCTTTACCATTATGGATACGTCGGATAATATCGTCTCGACGGTACATTCACTGCGTGATACCATCATCACTACCTTTGTGCTTGTGATGCTGGTGGTGTTCCTCTTCCTGGGACGCTGGCGTGCTACTATCGTGGTTGTGCTGACTATCCCCATCTCGTTGCTGGCAGCCGTTATCTATATCTTCGCTACGGGTGAGACCCTGAACATTATCACAATGTCATCACTCTCTATTGCGATTGGTATGGTGGTGGATAATGCTATCGTGGTGTTGGAGAACATCACGACACACATCGACCGAGGAGCCAAGCCAAAGCAGGCGGCTATCTTCGCAACGAAGGAGGTGGGTATCTCTGTTATGGGAGGTACGCTTACAACTATCGCTGTGTTCCTGCCCTTGACAATGGTTACAGGTATGGCTGGTATCTTGTTCAACGCCATGGGTTGGATGGTTACCATCACACTTACAATCTCTACATTGGCTGCCGTAACCTTTACTCCGGTACTCTGTTCGCTGATGATGAAACAGAACCCCAAGAAGGCGTGGTTCCAGGGTAAGATTGACGCTACAATGGAGAAGTTCAATAACTTTTATGGCGGTATATTGAAGTGGTGCGTAACACACCGTACGATGGTTGTTTTGGGTGCTATCGTGCTGTTTGTTGGTGTGTTGGGCGTATTGGGACCCCGTATGAAGTCAGAGTTCTTCCCCGTGCAGGATAGTGCCTCTATGTCGGCAGAGATTCAGCTTCCGGCAGGTACTCGTCAGGAGATTACCCGCGATTTGGCATTGGAACTGGTGGATAGAATCCGTGCAGCTTATCCCGAGGAGATGCTTATGGTGAACTTCCGTGCCGGTCAGGCCGATACCGATAATACCTTTGCATCGTTGAGCTCGAATGGTACTCACATTATCTCGATGAATATGCGTCTGGTCAAGAAGACCGAACGTACATTGGGTCTCAGCGAGATTGGTGACGGCGTGCGTCGTATCCTCGACGAATATACTATCATCCGCAAGTACAAGGTTACCGAGGGTGGTGGCGGTATGGCCGGTAAGTCGGCTGTCGATGTCGAGATTTATGGTTATGATTTCGAGACATCGGATGCTCTGGCCGAGCAGGTTGCCGAGATGTTCCGCAATATGGAGGGCTGTACCGAGGTGACTATCTCACGTGATGAGTACACTCCCGAGTATCACGTTGAGTTCGATTTGGAGAAGCTGGCAAGCAACGGCCTTGACGTAACAACCGCTTCGATGTACCTGCGTAACCGTATCAACGGCTCGGTGACTTCATACTACCGTGAGGATGGTGACGAGTATGATATCCGCGTGCGTTACGACCGTAAGTTCCGTGAGTCGCTGGAGGATATCGAGAACATCACAATCTACAACCAGATGGGTCAGGGCGTGAAGATTCGCGATGTGGGTGTAGTGAAGGAGGCTGCTACGCCACCGGCTATTACGCGTAAGAATCGTGAACGTTACGTTACCGTATCGGGTGTTGTAGGTGCGGGCTATGCTTTGTCGGAGCTGGTAGAGCAGACAAAGGCAGGCTTGAAGGAGATTCCTATGCCAGCAGGCTTTATGTGGCAGATTGGTGGTGCTTATGAGGACCAGCAGGAGACCTTCGGTGACCTGTTCCTGTTGATGGCTTTGATGGTTATTCTGGTGTTCGTCATCATGGCATCGCAGTTTGAGTCATTGACCTATCCGTTTGTGATTATGTTCTCACTGCCGTTTGCTGTGGTGGGTGTGGTTATCGGATTGGCCGTTACGGGTACACCTATGAATATCATGGCACTGCTGGGTATCTTGATGCTTATCGGTATTGTGGTGAACAACGGTATCGTGCTGGTGGATTACACTATCCTTTGCCGTGAGAGAGGTATGGACGTCAATGAGGCGGTTATCACCGCAGGTCGAAGCCGTCTGCGTCCTATCCTTATGACAACGCTTACCACCGTATTGGGTATGATTCCTATGGCTGTTGGTAGTGGTGTCGGCTCGGAGATGTGGAACTCTTTGGGTATGTCAGTGGCGTGGGGTCTTTCGTTCTCGACATTGATTACACTGATTCTTATCCCGACACTCTATGCTATCTTCGCTTCAACAGGCGTGAAGCGTCAGGCTAAAAAGGCGAGGAAGGCAGAGAAGGCTTTGCAGGCGTAAAAAGAGGTGTGAATAACTAAAACGGAAAAACTATGAAAGCAGTATTCTTATCTTGTAACCAGTCGATGTTCGATGCGGTTATGGATATTATGGATGATATGGATTTAACAGGCTTCACAGGTTGGGAGGAGCTTATAGGTAGCGGTACGAACGATGGTGAGCCTCACTTGGGCAACCACGCGTGGCCTACGATGAACTCGGCACTTATCTCCGTAATGGAGGATGATAAGGCTACGCAGTTCCTCGCAGCTCTCAAACAACTTGATGATGAGAACTATAAGCAGGGCTTGCGTGCCTTTGCGTGGCCTGTTACCGACATGATTTAGTCGGGTACAATCATAAAGAAAAGCTCCGTCTGGATTTCCAGACGGAGCTTTTTTATAACTATCAGTCAATATCTTCTATCTACTCTACATACAGCACCAGACCTTTGAGGTATTCGCCTTCTGGGTGGTAGATGTTGATAGGGTGGTCAGCGGGTTGCGACAGCTGATGCAGTATTCGCACCTTGCGACCTGCTATGGCTGCTGCCGAGAAGACCATCGTGCGGAAGAGCTCCTTGCTTACAGCCTGCGAGCAGGAGAAGGTAAAGAGAATACCGCCCGACTTAATCTGCGACATAGCACGGGCATTTATTCGTTTGTAGCCCTGCATAGCGTTACCCAACACCTTGTGATGCTTGGCAAAGGCTGGCGGATCGAGTATAATAAGGTCATACTTGTCGCCTATCTGCTTCAGGTACTCCACAGCGTCGGCTGCGACAGCCTTGTGGGGGTACTCCTCGCCGAAGTTAAGACGCATATTCTGGTCAGCAAGCTCCACGGCTCTCTCCGAAGCATCCACCGAGCATACCTCCACAGCTCCTCCCGATGCGGCATAGACCGAGAAACCTCCCGTATAACAGAACGTGTTGAGCACGGTACGACCCTTGGCATAGTGGCGTACCAGCTCGCGGTTGTAACGCTGGTCGAGGAAGAAACCGGTCTTCTGACCCTCCTCCCAATTAACGAGGAACTTCTCACCATTCTCCTTGACAACGAGTGATTTATGGTCTGATTTTCCCCATATATAACCATCCACAGCGTTTAGCCCCGCCTTGAAAGGCACGGTCTGCGAACTCTTGTCGTATATGGCTGTGAGTCTCTCTCCATAGACCTCACGCAGAGCCTCGGCAATAGCCATGCGTGACAGATACATTCCCACCGAGTGGCACTGCACGACGGCCACCGTGCCATAGATGTCAATCACAAGGCCCGGCAGAGAGTCGCCCTCGCCATGTACCAAACGATAACAGTCGGTCGAGTCATTATCGGTAAGGCCCAGCGTACGCCTTACATCGTAGGCGACGGCTATGCGGTTTGTCCACCACGCCTGATTGATATCCTCCTGCTCGAAGGTAAGCACCCTTACGGCAATGGAGCCAATCTGATAGTGTCCGCGTGCGATAAAGTCGCCTGCCTTGGTAAATACATCGACAATCTCTCCTTCGGTGAGCTGCTCGCCCATACACTTGATATGCTCGATAGCTCCCGAAAATATCCAGGGGTGTCGTCGGAGCAACGATTCCTCCTTGCCACGACGTAAAAATAGCTGTGTCATTATCATTCTTCTATGCTCTTTTCATTTTTGTTGATACGAGGTGTGGCGAGTAGCCTCTCATAAATCTTTATGCACACCCACGCATCGGTGGCAGCATACATCATCTGCTGCGGTGTGAGTACCGATGCCTCCCAGTTGCTCAGTCGCTGAGCCTTTGATACCCTCTCGCCGAGGACTATGGCAGACATTTTACGCAGGCTCTTCTCCTCAATACCCCACTCGGAGGCTATATGCTGCAAATCTACAAAGCCCCTCTCGTTGAAGTTTCTCAATACGTGCAATGAACGCAGGTCGCCCGCAACATCGGCTCCAATCTTCAGGATGTCGGGGTTGCTCAAAATACGCAGAATGGCGTTGTGGAGCTTTATCCTGCAAAGACGAATAAGATAGCAGCGTGTAGGGGTGGATAGCTGCAACAGAGCCACACGATTCGTTACGCCCGCCTTGAATGAGGGGCGTGTCTCGGTGTCAAAGCCGATGACCTTGTGACTCTCCAGGTCGCGACACATAGCACCGACCTGCTCATCGCGTGTGACGACTACAATCTTGCCGTCGAATTGTGCCGATGGCAGCTCTGCTGTCTGGTCGTTTGTTATGGTGGGTTGAAATATCATTCTTTTGTGCAAAATAGCTCTTTAAGCGAAAGAGGTCCGCAAAGTTACTCAATAATTACGAGTTTGCCCTCCTGTGTGGTGGAAATTTTTCTCTCGGCAATCAACTCATCTATGGCTGTGGCTACGGCCGATGGTGTGGCCTTTATCTCGCGAGCAATATCTCTTGCCGATAACGGAGCTTGCTTTAATAGTTCTAAAATCTTGTCATTAAGGCTTTTGTCGGCAGCGGCGTGCTGACGGCGAGTGGCAAGACATCTGTCGCAAATACCGCACGGTACTGCCTCGTTATCGCTGAAATAGCGTTGCAGAATTATGCTGCGGCACTCATCCTCGTTGTTGGCATACTCAATCATATTGTTGAAGCGTTCCTCCATATAACGCTGTCGCAGAAGATATGTTTCGGGCGAAATATATATATCCTGCACGGGCAGACGTTCCTCGTCCATAAAAATCATTGGCGAGGTGTTTGACGGTATGTAGCGTATGATACGCTGCTGCCACATTATCTTCAGAAGCTCCTTGACCCTCTCTGCGGTGTAGCCGCTGGTGGTGGCAATCTCGCGTTCGTCAATGGCCTTAAACTCCATAAAAACGCCATTGTACATACGCAGTATGGTGCGAATGATATGGTCGAGGTCTTGGCGGTTGATGCGAATCTTGTATAGGTCGTCACGACTTACGCAGAACATTATGCGGGCAGGGTTTTCCAACTCCTCGGTAAGGGTCATATAGCCATTCTGTTGCAGCAGTTTTATGGCTGCACGCACCTTGCCGCCGTAGATATGTTCGCGTGCACAAAATTCGTGAATATTAAAGACATATGAAGCATAAAGACCGTCGCCTATGGCTATCTGCAAGTATGAGCAAATATTCTCGTATATCGACTTTATCTCGTCAAGTGGCGGGAACTCCGTACTGAAATTTCTGCGTATGCGTGCCGTGTCGTCCGAGGCTGCCAGCAATACAGCATAGCTTCGCTTGCCGTCACGACCTGCACGACCCGCCTCCTGATAGTAGTTCTCCAACGAATCACACATCGAGTAGTGGACAACAAATCGCACATCGGCCTTGTCGATACCCATACCGAAGGCGTTTGTTGCAACCATGATACGCACCTTGTCCGATAGCCACTCCTCCTGCCTTATGGAACGTTCCGTGTGGGGTAGGCCTGCGTGATAGTATGTTGCCGAGTGGCCATTGTTGCGGAGCAGCTCTGCTATCTGCTCGCAACCCTCGCGTGAACGCATATAGACGATACCCGAGCCTGCCACGTTGTTCACAATACGCAGCAACTGCTCATTCTTGTCGTCGGTATGACGCACGGCATACGACAGGTTTTTTCGTGCAAACGAGGTGCGGATGATATGCTCCGAGGCGAATCTTAGTCGCTTCATAATATCCTCCGTGACTATCTTCGTAGCCGATGCTGTAAGAGCCAGAACGGGTACGTCGGGCAACTTTTCACGCACTTCGGCAATACGCAGGTATGAGGGTCGGAAGTCATATCCCCATTGCGATATGCAGTGGGCTTCATCCACAGCGATAAGGTTTATACGCATCCTCTCCACACGCAATCGAAAAGCCTCTGTCGCCAGACGTTCGGGAGCCACATAGAGGAACTTCACGTCGCCATAGACGCAGTTGTCGAGCATAATATCTATCTGATGATAGGAGATTCCCGAATGAATTGCTGCTGCCGATATGCCCATACGCCGCAGACGGTCCACCTGATCTTTCATCAGTGCTATGAGTGGTGTTATGACAAGACACAACCCCTCACGCATAAGGGCGGGCAGCTGATATGTTATGGACTTACCTCCACCCGTAGGCATCAGTGCCAGCGTGTCACGACCATCCAGCACGGCACGGATAATCTCCTCCTGTCCTGTGCGGAAACTCTCATAGCCCCACACACGCTTCAAGGTGGCGTGCATCTGTTCCGATATGTGGTCGTTGTTGCTCATACACCGCAAAATTAGTAAAAAACAACGTAGTTGTTAAATTTTTTTGTATATTTGTGCCGTAAATGTGTTGTCAATGACTAAGAGGAGATTCAAAATAGCTTCGGCACTCGGAATGTTGCTCGTTTACCTTGTTGTTTTGGTTGCGGGTAATGCTTCGGTATTGCTGTGTGATTGCCATCTCCATCGTCACGTCAATCACATCGAAGTTGATGAGCATCATCACTGCTCGTGCGGTGTTTGCCACTCTGCGGGCGACTATGCCTCGATAGATGAACAATGCGGATGCTCTCACGACCACTCTAACAAGGTCGAACTCTATACCTTCTCACGCGATTGGAGTGATACTACGTTGCGTCTGATGTTGCAACCAGCATTGGTGGCTGTTGCAGTGTCGGATGTTATCGCAGACTCTTTCGCCACAGAGGCCGATTATGGAGAGTATCTTCTGCCGCCGCTATCTGCGGTGGAGAAGGGGTGTGCTGCGTTGCGTGCCCCGCCTGCTTTGGTTTAGTTGAATTTTTGTAGGGTGGAGAAAGATGATTTC
The DNA here is from genome assembly GCA_017383445.1 of Alistipes sp. Classification (GTDB taxonomy): domain Bacteria; phylum Bacteroidota; class Bacteroidia; order Bacteroidales; family Rikenellaceae; genus Alistipes. Next base: position 2,548 of record JAFNXQ010000088.1, on the reverse strand, counting down.
CTCCCTAATGAACAATTAAATCATTAAGCAGTATTATTCTATGAAAATCAAAACAATTTTATTTTTGTTTCTGGCAGCCGTGGCAAGTGTTGTCACTGCATCGGCACAGAATATATCAGGTACGGTAAAGGACTCTGCATCGGGTGAGGCTCTTGTAGGTGCTACGGTGCATTGGCTTGATACCACTATCGGCGTCACTTGCGATGTGGAGGGCTCTTTCTCGCTGCACCGCGTCAAGGGTTACAATCGACTTGTTGCCAGCTATGTGGGCTACCGCAGCGATACCATCGAGGTAGCAACGGGTGTCAATCGTACCGACTTTCAGCTTGTCAGCGATACCGAGATTGACGAGGTTGTTGTTGAGAGCACCTTGGGTAACTATGTCAATCGTGAGGGAGTGTTGAAGGGTGAGACAATCTCGTTTGCGGGCCTCTGCAAGATGGCGTGCTGTAACCTTGCCGAGAGCTTCGAGAACTCAGCTTCGGTGACAGTTGGTTATAGTGATGCTATCTCTGGTGCTCGTCAGATTAAGATGCTCGGTCTTACGGGTACTTACACACAGATTCTTGACGAGAATCGCCCCATTATGCGTGGACTAAGCGCCCCCTATGGACTGAACTATACGCCCGGTATGTGGCTTAACTCTATTCAGGTGTCGAAGGGTGTGTCGTCGGTGACGGCCGGTCACGAGGCTATCACAGGCCAGATAAATATGGAGCACCGCAAGCCTACCGACGAGGAACGCCTGTTCCTTAATCTCTATTTCGATAGCGAGTTGCGTCCCGAGATAAATATCTCTTCGGCGTTCCCCATAACCGAGGATAAACGCCTCTCAACCGTTATTCTGGCACACGGCTCACTCGATACCAAGTCGCACGATATGAATAAGGACGGCTTCCGCGATTTGCCGCAGACCAACCAGATAAACATCGCCAACAAATGGTTGTGGCAGGCCGAGAATGGTATGCAGGTACGTTGGGGTTGGAAGGTCGTGGATGAGAATCGTCTGGGTGGCGAGATGGGCTACAAGTCATCGATGCGTGACGAGATGGAAAAGAGTCTCTCGGTCTATGGTTCGCATATGGACAATACGGGTGTGAATGCCTATTTGAAGGTGGGTATGCCCGTTGGTAAGTCGGTTTATGATGCCGAGGCCGGTGAGGAGTTGCGTTCAAATATCGCCTTTGTGGCCGACTATAACTACTTCAAGGAGGATGCATATTTTGGTCTTAATCGCTACGATGCACACGACAATGCGGGTTGGTTTAACCTTATGTATGCTCACTACTTCTCGCCTCGTTCTTCTATGATTTTCGGTGCTTCGGCACAGATTATGGGTAGCGATGAGGATATGCAGAACAGAGTAGTGATAGCTCCGTCGGTATCTAATGATATTGCCAACTATATCACTCGCAACAATATGCGTTATGTTGAGCCGGGTGTCTATGCCGAATATACCTATAACGTGAAGGATAAGTTCTCTCTGGTGCTGGGCTTGCGAGGCGACTGGATGGGTGCGAAGAATAGGGCAGAGGATCCTAATGCCAGCATCTCGGCATGCTATCAGCCAAAGAGCTATTTCGCAGTAACTCCCCGTTCTCACATCAAATGGAACATCACACCTTCAACTGTTTTGCGTGCTTCGGCGGGTATGGGTTATCGTCGTGCGAGCATCTTTACCGACAATATCTGGATGCTGGCTACGGGTCGTAAGATAACATCATTCCTTGACGACGACATCGAGAAGGCTCTTACCGTAGGTGGCAGCATTACGCAGTATATCAAGCTGGGCGGTTTCAGTGATGCCACATTGAGCTTCGATTACTTCCGTACGCAGCTCTTCAATACCGTATTGGCAGATCAGGAGTTGGGAGCAAAGGGTGGTAATCCCGACGATGAAATTTGGATTTACAACACCAATAAACGTTCGTTTACTGATACCTATCAGGTCGATTTCCAGTGGACACCGCTGCGAGGCTTCGATATCTTTGCCACTTTCCGCTATACCAACAGTCTTGTTACGCTGATGCGAGGAGGTGTGCCTGTTGAGGTTGAACGTCCGCTGACGAGCCGATATAAGACGCTTATCAACTTGCAGTATGCTACCAATCACCGTAAGTGGGTATTTGATGCTACGGCACAGTACAATGGTCCTATGCGTCGTCCGTCGCTGGATGGTGATTTGTCACGCAAGGATATGTCGCCTGCCTATCCGATGTTCTACTTGCAGGTGAGTCACCGCATTCGTGCCGTGGAGGTGTATGTGGGTTGCGAGAACATAGCTAACTATATGCAGAAAGACCCGATTTTGAACGCCAACGACCCCTTCTCACCTGCATTTAACTCATCGAGTGTGTGGGGACCTTTGATGGGTCGCAAGTTCTATATCGGTATGCGATTTAACCTCTATTAATAGTAGAAATAAACCAATAAAACCAAATGAATATGAAAAAGTTAATTATTATGTGCCTTATGGCGTTCATCGGCTTTGGTGTTGCCGAGGCATCAGCCCAGAAGAAGAGTGATGCGGCTATCAAAACAACCGTTT
>JAFNXQ010000087.1 GCA_017383445.1 Alistipes sp. | reverse complement strand
TCCTTCAAGATCTTGAACATCTCGATACTTGCACCTACAACTGCGGGTGGCAACGAGTTAGAGAAGAGGTAGGGGCGAGAACGCTGACGCAACATGTCGATAATCTCCTTGCGACCTGTCGTGAAACCACCCACAGCACCACCAAAAGCCTTGCCAAGAGTACCGGTGAGGATATCCACCTGACCGCGAAGGTTGTAAAGCTCGGTGATACCGCGACCTGTCTTACCCAGAACACCTGCCGAGTGGCACTCATCGACCATCACCAGTGCGTCGTACTTCTCTGCCAGAGCACAAATCTTGTCCAGCGGAGCAGCGTTGCCATCCATTGAGAATACACCGTCGGTTACGATGATGCGGAAACGCTGTGCCTGTGCACGTTTCAGGCAATCCTCCAACTCCTCCATATCGGCGTTGGCGTAGCGATAACGTACAGCCTTGCAAAGACGCACGCCGTCGATGATTGATGCGTGGTTCAGAGCATCAGAGATGATAGCATCCTGCTCTGTGAGAAGAGGCTCAAACACACCGCCATTAGCGTCGAAGCAAGCGGCGTAGAGGATGGTGTCCTCTGTTCCGAAGTAGTCGGCGATAGCCTTCTCCAGCTCCTTGTGCATATCCTGACAACCGCAGATGAAACGTACTGATGACATTCCGAAACCACGTTCGTCCATAGCCTTCTTTGCAGCCTCAATCAGACGCTTGTTGTCTGACAAACCGAGGTAGTTGTTTGCACAGAAATTTAACACTTTACGACCTGCAACGTCAATCTCGGCCTTCTGTGGCGACTCGATGATGCGTTCAGTCTTATACAAACCGGCAGCCTTAATCTCGGCCAACTCCTGCTGTAAATGCTCTTTAATTTTACCGTACATAGTAATATTTTTTTAGGATTTTTGTATTTCTGCTTACAAATTTCAACAAAGTTACGGCTTGGCCTCCGAAAAAACAAATAAATCGGCAATTTTTTGGCATTTTTGATTACGATTTATAACAAAAAGTCGATAATGCAGCCGTTTTTATGGCATTTTTGCCGGTTAGAGAATTTAAGGAGGTTAGGAAGGCTGGGGCGTTTAGAGAATTTAGAGAGTTTAGTGAATTTAAGGAAAACACTGCACGACCTTGAAATCCCTAACCTCTCTAAGCTCCCTAATTTCCCTAAACTCCCTTATAATATATGTACACCGCACTCTGCTGTGGATTGCAAAATTTTTTGCTGATTTTTTGTTGATTTTCAAAAATTGTTTACTACCTTTGTTTTTAAGTCGTGCGGAAACCTTGTCTGGCAGACAGGCTTTCGACACGTGGAGATGAGAGAAAATAACCTCTTCGAGAGATTTGCAGGCCGTTGTTATAGAGAAGTTGCAGACCGTTGTAGTAGATATGTGGGCCATTGTTATAAATGCACAGTGGCGTTATATAGTAGAAAATTAACCCCCTTTTATATTTAATTACCCATCACGGGTAGCCAATCTTCCTTATGAAGGTTGGCTTTTTTTATCTGAAAGTCACATTTTTCATCTGCGAAGAGAGGCGAAAATCATAATTATTCGCAGCGTGGCGGCTTAAATTATGATTTTTGAATTAAAACTTGTAACTTTGTACCCAAATGGCAAAAAACTAAAAAACTATATATTATTATGAGCATCGAACTCAGCGAACAGGAACTTTTGCGTCGTAAGTCACTTTCGGCCTTGCGTGAGATGGGCATCGAGCCTTATCCCGCCGAGATGTTTGAGGTTACGACTACCGCTGCTGCTATTTCAGCAGAGCTTTCGGAGGCTACCACCGAGCAGTTTGCACAGGTGCGTATCGCCGGCCGTATTATGAGCCGCCGTATTATGGGTAGTGCATCATTCTTCGAGTTGCAGGACCACACGGGCCGTATTCAGGTATATATCCGCCGTGATGATATCTGCCCCGAGGGCGACCCGACACTCTACAACACCGTATTCAAGAAGTTGCTCGACATCGGCGACTTTATCGGCGTTGAGGGCTTCGGCTTTATCACCAACACGGGCGAGAAGTCGGTACACTGCCAGCGATTTACCGTTTTGTCGAAGTCTATCCGCCCGCTGCCCATCGTCAAGGAGAAGGACGGCAAGCAGTTTGATGCCCTCACCGACCCCGAGGTACGCTATCGTCAGCGTTACTTGGATTTGGTGGTCAATCCCCACGTACGCGAGGTCTTCGTCAAGCGTGCCAAGATTATGGCCACTATGCGTGAGTTCTTCAATGAGCACGGCTATGTTGAGGTTGAGACTCCTATCCTGCAACCTATCCCCGGCGGTGCTTCGGCACGTCCCTTCATCACCCACCACAACGCATTGGATACCGACTTCTATATGCGAATCGCTACGGAGCTCTACCTGAAGCGTCTTATCGTGGGTGGCTTCGATGGTGTCTATGAGTTCGGCAAGAACTTCCGCAACGAGGGTATGGACCGCACTCACAACCCCGAGTTTACCTGTATGGAGATATATGTAGCCTACAAGGACTACAAGTGGATGATGTCGTTCACCGAGCAGATGCTGGAACGCGTGGCAATGGCTACAAACGGCACTACGGAGCTCACAATCGGCGATAGACAGATTTCATTCAAGGCACCTTTCCGCCGCCTGACGATGACCGACGCCATCAAGGAGAAGACCGGCTACGACATCACGGGCCAGTCGGAGGAGCAGCTGCGTGAGGCCTGCAAGCGTCTGAATGTCGAGATTGACGACACGATGGGCAAGGGTAAGCTCATTGACGCTATCTTCGGCCAGTACTGCGAGGAGGATTTGATTCAGCCTACCTTCATCTGCGACTATCCTCGCGAGATGTCGCCTCTGTGTAAGCGTCACCGCGACAACGCCGATTTGACCGAACGTTTCGAGTTGTTCGTCAATGGTAAGGAGCTTTGTAACGCCTACTCGGAGCTTAACGACCCGATTGACCAGTACGAACGCTTCCAGGAGCAGCTGAAGCTCTCGGAGAAGGGCGACGACGAGGCGATGTTTATCGATATGGACTTCGTGCGTGCTTTGGAGTATGGTATGCCCCAGTGCTCGGGTATGGGTATCGGCATCGACCGTCTGGCTATGTTTATGCTCAACCAGCCCTCAATTCAGGATGTGCTGTTCTTCCCGACTATGCGTCCCGAGAAGAAGGTTGTGGCCGACGATGCCGAGAAATATGTCGAGGCAGGTATCCCCGCCGAGTGGGTTGAGCATATCCAGAAGATGGGTTACATCACCGTTGAGTCGTTCCAGAACACTGCGGCTAATGGCGGTGGCAAGCTCTTCAACGACCTCTGCGGTTTCAACAAGAAGAATAAGTTGGGCCTCGCGACAGCCGAGATTAAGGCGTGGATTGATGGCCAGAAGGCAGAATAAAAATTGAATAGGGAGGCTCTTTGGGCGTCTGCCTTGCAGTGAAAATCCTCACATACGCCTCAGTATGCTGCGGTTTTCACACCTGCGAGCAACCTCAAAATAGCTCACCTTATTGCAATTTTGGCACTTTGGAAGATGTTATAACAGTAGCGATGAATACCGGCGAGATAATCATATATCAATCTGCTGACGGGCAAACCGAGTTAGATGTCCGCTTGGAGGGTGATACTGTGTGGTTGTCGCAGGCGCAACTTGCGGAACTGTTGCAAGTAAAACCTCAAAATATTACGATGCACATTCGTAATGTGTATAAGGAGGGAGAGCTAGAGCAGGCGGCAACTTGTAAGGATTTCTTACAAGTTCAAAACGAGGGAGGCCGATTGATTACCCGAAGCGTTAAATTTTATAATCTTGATGTGATAATATCGGTTGGTTATCGTGTTAAATCGCTGCGTGGAACCCAATTCCGTATTTGGGCAAACAGAGTTCTTAAGGAGTATTTGATTAAGGGATATGCCATTAACCGCGATGCAAAGGCTGAACAGCTGGAGGAGTTGAAGCGGACAATTGCGGTGATGAGTGATGTCTTGGCTGCAAAATCAGTGTCGCGAGATGAGGCTGTGGGACTTCTGCGAGTCATAAGCGATTTTGCTTATGGTTTGGATACGCTTGACCGTTACGATTATCAGCAGTTGGAGATATCCGACACTACGCAGGAGGAGCGTTTTAGAGCCACCTATGAGAGTGCAATGGAGGCGTTGCAGCTGTTGAAGAGTCAATTTGGTGCGAGTGAGTTGTTTGCCCGCGAGAAGGATGGGTCGTTCCATAGTACGATGGGGGCTATTTATCAGACATTCGGTGGGCGCGATTTATACCCGAGCGTGGAGGAGAAGGCGGCCAATTTGTTGTATTTGACCACAAAAAACCACTCTTTTAGCGATGGGAATAAGCGTATTGCAGCGTTCTTATTTCTATGGTTTTTAGAGAAGAATGGCATTCTCTACCGCGAAGATGGTTCACGCTTGATTGATAATAATACCCTTGTGGCGCTTACTTTGATGATTGCCGAGAGCCGAACAGAGGAGAAAGATATAATGACAAAGGTTGTGGTAAACCTTATAAATAAGCGAAATTAACATATAATTACATAAACAAAAATTAAACAAAAAAATGAGAAAGAAGATTGTTGCAGGTAACTGGAAGATGAACACTCTCCCCGCCGAGGGCGTAGAGTTGGCAAAGAACGTAGTGGCTGGTCGCGGCGAGGTTTGCGAGTGCGTGAACTTCATCGTATGCCCTCCCTTCACACACCTCTCACAGGTTATTGAGGCTGTTAAGGGCTCTGATATCGCTGTTGGTGCACAGGATTGTGCTACCGAGGCAAAGGGTGCTTACACCGGCGAGGTTGCTGCCTCTATGATTAAGGCACTCGGTTGCGAGTATGTTATCCTGGGTCACTCAGAGCGTCGCCAGTACTACGGTGAGACATCAGAGACCCTGAACAAGAAGATGGCACAGGCCTATGCTAACGGTTTGAAGCCTATCTACTGCGTAGGTGAGAGCCTCGACGAGCGTAAGGCAGGTAAGCACTTCGATGTTTGCAAGCAGCAGATTGAGGAGGTTGTATTCAACCTTTCAGAGGAGCAGTTCAAGGACCTTGTAATCGCTTACGAGCCCGTTTGGGCTATCGGTACAGGCGAGACCGCTACTGCCGAGCAGGCACAGGAGATTCACGCCTACATCCGCGAGGTTCTGGCATCGAAGTTTGGTGCAGCTGCCGCAGAGTGCCCCATCCTTTATGGTGGCTCTTGCAAGCCCTCAAACGCAGCCGAGATTTTCGCTAAGGAGGATGTAGATGGTGGTCTTATCGGTGGTGCAGCCTTGAAGGCCGAGGACTTCCTCGCTATCGGTAAGGGTTTCTAATCCAACCCCACGACACAAAAAAAGGTCGTCCATTTCGGACGGCCTTTTTTGTTGCACCTTATATATGCTTTTATTAATAACTTCTTGCGAACAATACGCGGCGGTGTGAGGGCTTGCCGCTGAAGATACACTTGCCCTCCTCCTCATCAACAAGGTCGATGGGGATACAGCGGATTGTAGCCTTCGTAGCATCCTTGATAGCCTGCTCGGTCTCGGGTGTGCCGTCCCAGTGAGCCGACACGAAACCGCCCTTGTTGTCGAGAATGTCGATAAACTCCTCCCAAGTGTCAGCCTTGGTAATCATCGAGTTACGGAAGTCCAGAGCCTTCTGGTAGATGTTGGTCTGAATCTCGTCCATAAGAGCCACGATACGATCCACGAGGCCCTCCTGCGGAACAACCTCCTTCGAGAGAGTATCACGGCGTGCCAGCTCGATAGTGCCGTTCTCCAGGTCGCGTGGGCCGAGTGCCAGACGCACGGGAACACCCTTCAACTCATACTCGGCGAACTTGAAGCCCGAACGCACATTGTCGCGTGCATCGACCTTGACGCTGATGCCTCGCTTACGCAACTCCGCAGCGATAGCCTCCATCTTCTCGGTCATCACCTTCAACTGCTCCTCGCCCTTGTAGATAGGCACCATAGCCACCTGAATAGGAGCCAATTTCGGAGGCAACACCAGACCGTTGTTATCAGAGTGAGCCATAATCAATGCACCCATCAGACGGGTCGATACGCCCCACGATGTAGCCCATACATACTCCTGCTTACCCTCCTTGGTGGTGTAGGTCACGTCAAACGCCTTGGCGAAGTTCTGACCGAGGAAGTGCGATGTACCACTCTGCAACGCCTTACCGTCCTGCATCAGAGCCTCGATTGTGAGAGTATCCTCCGCACCGGCAAATCGTTCGTTGGGTGACTTGTGACCCACCACAACAGGCACGCCCATCCAGTTCTCGGCGAAGTCCTGATATACGCGAATCATACGCATAGCCTCCTCCTGTGCCTCCTCGCTTGTGGCGTGTGCCGTGTGACCCTCCTGCCAGAGGAACTCGGCAGTACGCAGGAACAGACGCGTACGCATCTCCCAACGCACCACATTAGCCCACTGGTTGCAGAGGATGGGCAGGTCGCGGTATGATGTAATCCAGTTCTTGTAGGTGTTCCAGATGATAGTCTCCGAGGTGGGGCGTACGATAAGCTCCTCCTCCAGCTTCGCCGATGGATCCACCACGACACCCTCGCCCTGTGACGAGTTCATCAGACGATAGTGTGTCACCACGGCACACTCCTTTGCGAAGCCCTCGACGTGAGAGGCCTCACGCGAGAAGAATGACTTTGGAATAAAGAGAGGGAAGTAGGCGTTCTCGTGTCCCGTAGCCTTGAACATATCGTCAAGGGCACGCTGCATCTTCTCCCAGATAGCGTAACCATAGGGTTTGATAACCATACAGCCTCTCACAGCAGAGTTCTCTGCCAGTCCGGCCTTTACGACCAATTCGTTGTACCATTTCGAGTAGTTGTCCTCTACTTTGGTCAAGTCTTTAAGTTCTACTGCCATATATTATGTTGATTGTTAATTTCCTATCGTTTTGACAATTTTGCTTGCAAAATTAACCATTTTTTGCATAACAAAGGCAAATAGGCTCCATTTTTTTCTTGTAAGTACCTATTTCGGCCTTCTGACCGCCTCGCAACGCATATCCGATATGGCCCAAATATGGTATCAATCCTACAATTGGCCAATTTGTACGATTTGCAACGTTGTTTTTCGGGGTTGGTTTTGGGTAGAGAGAAAATTCTCTCTAAATTTGTTTATCTTTCTAACCCACTTTATCCGCAACACGATGCTCGACGAAAGACTCTTTTACTTCATACACGGAATGGTTACAATGTACTTTCTTGTAGCCGGTCTTCATCGTGTCAGCCGTGATAACGCATCCCGTCTGGAACGCGTCTGCGGTTATGTGCTGCTCTATTGGTTCTTTCTCGAAGCAAAGGATCTGGTCTTTTATGTGACACCGGTCTTTCGCGATAACTACATCTCCAATCTGCTGATTCTTATCGATATGACAGCGGTGACGGCGGGTTGCAGCTTCGTCATCGAGCTGCTCAATCCGGGGTGGTTTACCCTTCGACGGGCCTTCGTGCTTGTCTCTCCATTTCTGTTGTCTATCTCTGCCTACGCCCTTACCGAGGCGGAGTGGATTATGCACGCCACCTTCATATTTGTAGTCTGCTATTCAATAGGTTTCACTATCTATATGGTCTATGCGGTGCGTCGCTACAACCGTATGTTGAGGGAGAACTTCTCCAATATCGAGTATGTGCACGTGCGATGGCTCAAAGGCGTGGCCGTTATGCTGGCAGCGTGTCTGGTGGTGTGGATTATCTCCTGCTACTATTCGTCGTGGGTTGTCGATAGCTGTTATCAGCTGTTGCTCCTGCTTCTGTGGGTTGTGATACTCTATTTCGCTGACCGTCAGCGGGCCCCGCAGCTTGCACCCACATCTGCCGTAAATGTGAAGCCGGAAGGCGACGATCTGGTTACGACGCTGCTCGAACACAATCTTGATGAGCTTATGCGTGAGAAGAGGGTGTGGATGGAGCCTCATCTGACGCTTCCCGACCTGGCCGCACTTGTGGGTACCAATCGTACCTATCTGTCAAACTATCTTAACAATACGCTTCACACAACCTTCTACGACTACATCAACGGCTTCCGTATGGAGGCGGCGTTGGCTCTGCTGAACGACCCCGACAGCACGCTGACGATGGTCGAGGTGGCCGAGTCGTGTGGCTTTAATTCCATATCGACTTTCCGACGGGTCTTTGTGCGTGCTATGGATTGTTCCTATGTCGAATATCGCAACAGGATTCTCGCTGAAAAGCATCCGCAGGGGGAGATTTGACAGTCTGCAAGGTCGTTTTTGATGCAATGAAAGGTCGCCCGAGGGTGACCTTTTTAACTTTGTAATACCGCTAACACACAAAAACTGAATATATGAAACGACTTTTATTATTACTCTCTGTGCTGTTTATGGGTGTGCTGACCCTTTCGGCCAAGGAGAATGAGGAGAAGAAGGAGATTTTGTCGTCGGAGGAACGTACAGCCCTGATTCAAAAGACGCTTGCCTCTCGCGAGGTGAAGCTCGTCATCGAGCCGTGGGGCGGCAAGGGCATTGAGTGCAAGGAGCTCACCAAGTCGGGCAACAACTATGTGGCTCCAAAGAAGGCCGCGAAGGTGTTTTTCGACCGTGGTTACACCTTCACTCCCGTAACCTTTGTCGATGGTTTTCGTTATATCTTCGAGCATGAAGGCAAGTTTTATTGTGCTACCACGAGTGAGGTACGATTGGCCGATGCGGCCGATCGTGAGGAGCTCTCGTTTATGACGCAGGGCAAAAACAACAAGATGAACACGCCTGCGGGTCGCTTCTATGGCTCGTCGTCGGCATTGTGGATGATGCTCTTGGTTATGGGTGCAGCTGCTGTGGTGGCTCTGCTCTACTTTATGTGTGGTATGAAGTCGCTACGCACCATTGTCCTGATTGTAATACCTGCGGCTATCCTTGTATTCTCGCTGATTGAGATCTACGGCTATATCAAGTTCGGTGGCGATATGTTCTGGTGGTGCGAGTACGAACGCTACGGCTTCTTCGGCTCGCTGTTCAGGGTCTTCCCCTTTGCACTTATGATTGCTGCACAGGTTTATAGCATCAAGCTCTACGAGAAGGTGCTGTTTGAGGGCAACGACGACCCCGATGACGACAATCGCAAAATCAGCCTCAAACCCGCAGCATGGAGTCTGGCACTCTGTATTCCGGTCCTGATTGTGATAATCCTCATTCTGGGCTCTATGGACCTTGAAAACACTATCCTTATGGATGTTCTGGGCGTTGGAGGATTCCTTGTGACGCTGGGTGTGGGTCTTGTGATATCGTTCCGCCGCAATGTCAGGAACTTCGGTGCGGTGTCGGGTCTGTGGGTAACAATCTTCTCGATTGTCTATATCATCGGCTGCCTCATCTCGGCTATTGCTATGATTACCCTTATCGTGCAAATCATCTGGCAGATACTTGTGGTCGTCGGTACAATCCTGATCTTTATGATGCTGGGCTACCGTCGCCGCGTCTATCGCAATGGTCGTGTCTATGAAGAGATTCATTATTAACGGAATATTAATCCATAAAAAACAATTGTTATGAGCAACAAATTAGGTTTGATTGGAGGCTGGTGGCGTGTTTGTGCTTCTGGTTTCGGCTTGGGTGTTGATGCTGCACGTGCTGTAGGTATTGTAGTTTTCATTTTATCTATTATCTTTGTAATCGGTATCGCCATTATATGGTGGATTGTGAAGTTCTTCGTTAATCGCAACAACGAGAAGAAGGCTGCCGAGGCAGCTGCACAGCCCGCTGCGGAGCCCGTTACGGAGGATGCTCCGAAGGCAGAGAATGAGGAGAAAGAAACCGTTTAATAGAATTAACACTCTAACACTTAAAACTTACTACTATGAAGAAGATTCTCACTATGTTCGCAATGGCTGCGGCTCTTTTCGTAGCCTCTTGTGGTGGCTCTAACACACCAAGTGATGCTGTTACCGAAATCTACTCATTGATAATTGATGGTAACTATGAGGCTGTTGCCGATTGTTTCCAGTACAACAATGTCAAGCCCGAGGAGCTGGAGCAGGCAAAGGCTATGATCGTGTCGTTGCTCTCTGAGAAGATGGCTCCTAAGTTGGAGAAGAAGGGCGGCTTGAAGGCTGTCGAGACTCTCGAGGAGGTTATCGCCGAGGATGGCCAGAGTGCAACCGTTAAGGTAAAGATGATTTATGGTGATGGCACCGATGAGACTCAGGATGTGAAGATGGTTCTCAACGACAAGGGCGAGTGGAAAGCTACAATGGGTAAATAATTGTTCCGCTGCCTATAAATACAAGAGCCTGTCCAAAAGGACAGGCTCTTTTTTTATTCGGAATAAGACAAAGAGTAATATTTTTTAGATTCTCACGCATTTGTTTTTCCGTCACTCTGAGGAGGGCTTTGCCCGACGTGAGAGTCTAAACGATATAATGCCGAATGTGTTTGCCTACATCTTTTTCAGACGTCGCAGGGCATCTTCGGCCTTGTAGCTGTAATCGAAGTTGGGCTGTATGACCATCTGGTTCTGGCGGTTTATTGCACCCCAGCCACCACCCACAACCTTCACAACGGCAAATCCGTCGCTGTCGAAGTTGTGTACATTCTCATATTGTGGTGTTATGTGCCACTCGCCAAAGTGGTTCAGGAAGCCGTAAAGCTCGGTTGCGGGGTCTTGTGCATACCACAGCTCGATGCCCGCCATACGTCCCTTGTGGATTGAGCTGATAGCCTCGTCGCAATCCGATGACGATGAGAAAACAGGCTTTATGACCCACTGACCCAGCGGGTTTATAGCTCCGTAGTAGTTCCCCGGCTTGACGCGAGCCAGGCCGTTTGAGAAGCTCTGTGCCGATTTGAATTGTGGCTTGATGACCCACACTCCAAGGTCGCCGAGGTAGCCATACAGTCCCGTTGCGGGGTCTTCGGTGGGTGTCATCATACGTGAGATACCCTCCATCTGACCCGATAGCGGTGTCTGGTTTGTGTAGAACAGAGATGTGCAGGCTGTCGTGCCCACCACCAGCATCAGGGCTGTTACAAGACGAATTTTCATAGCTTTTTTGTTTTCTCAAAAGTAGTCCGACACGCCCTGAAAAGCAAGTCATGCGGTATATTTTACCCGATGAAATCATAAAAGGCCGTTCAACCCGAAAGTTGAACAGCCCTTTATTCTGTTTGACTTATCTCTTCCTGCCTCTAAAAACGATATCCTATGGTGAGGATAGCGTATTGGCGGCGGAACGAGGTTGAGTACAGCGGTGACTCGGTATTCACGTCGCCCATAGCATCGTCAGCCCAGTAGAGGTAGTACTCGGTCATCTTGTTGCGTATGTTCTGATATGCAAAGTCGAGTGTCGTGCGACCGAATGAGAAGCCTATGCCGGCTGTTACCGCCTCGGTTCTGTAAGTCTGCGGACGACCCTGATACTCCGACTTGTCGTGACGCAGCATCGATGCTTGCAGACCATATCCTGCACGCAGTGCGAGGAATGGCAGTGGCTTAATCTCGCCACCCACGCGTATCGTGTTGGCAGCCCTGTAGCTATCCTTCACCTGCTCGCGATATACCTCCTCTGCGATATCAAATCCGTTAGGCACACCCTGCATGCGGATACCATTATACCACGTGCGTTCGTAATCTACCGATATAAGAGCCGCCTTGCCAACGGTGTACGACAGACCGAACATCAGTCGCGATGGCGAGTTCATATCCCACGCATTCTCGCCCTGGTCGGAGAGTACGGGTGTCAGGTCGCCTTCGTTGCTGTTCTCTGTAAGGCTGAAATTCGTTCCCATAAATGCTTGATAGTCGCGTTCCAGCGAGTAGCTTGTAGGCGTGTGGAACGCCATACCTATACGCAACGATGGTGTCGGGCGGTATATAGCACCAATCTTGAAGTTTATGCCCGTACCTGCGATGTTCACCATCTGGTCGTAGTCCATCCACTCGGCGGGGGCTGCCAGCGGAGTGCCATCGGCGTACTCTGCCACGCCACCATCATAGAGGTAGTCCTCCGAGTAGTAGAAGCCACGCTTCCAGTCCACAATCTGCATACCGAGGGTAGCACCCACATAGAGCTTGTTCGTGAAGTTCATACCCAGCGATATGTCAATCTCGCTTATCGCACCACGCGACTCCACGCCTAACGTATGACCTACGCCGGCATTGGCACCTATGCGGTTGCCGTTGGTCCAGTACATACCCTGTGCGTCCTGCTCGGCATCCAGCAGATAGCCGTTATATGCCAGTATGCCACCCCAGTAGTATGAGTCGCGGAGGTCGTAGTTCAGCGGACCGTTAGGCTCCTGTGGGAATACGCCACCCTGACCCATCTGCAACGAGAAGGCATCGGTGATTGAACGCAGAGGCGATACCGAGGGGTCGCTTGCCGAGTGATAGCCATAACGGTAGTTAAGGTCGGCGATGCGGTTGTAGCCAATACCGAAGTTCATCGACACGAGCTTGGTGTCACTCTGCTCATATACCTTCAGCACGAGGCCCGCATTACCTATCGAGAAGCGATTGACGTGGTTCTTGCCCCAGCTCTCTGCCGAGTTCTTTGAACGCTGGAAGCCCAACATAGGCGATATAGTCACCTCGTTGGTGCGATACATACCCAAACCCGCAGGGTTGATACCCATCGATGCGATGTCGCCACCCAACGATGTGAAGGCACCTGCCAAAGCCATAGAACGAGCCGAGCCGAAGCCGAAGCCCACCTGCGAGAGCTCATACATATCGCTTGTCATCATACCGTCGCGATCCCAAAGCAGACCGCCGAAGTTCTGTGCCGAAATGGTCAGCGTGGAGAAGATCGCCACGGCTGCCATACATATCTTTCTGAAAAATCTCATACTCTGTTGTGTTTCAGTTGTTTTCCCTCTTGAATATTTACCATAATCGGGCAATGCGGCCCTGCGACCGATTGCCCGTTTATATCTTATCTGCCACCACGCGATGAACTGCCGCCGCCGCGAGAGCCACCTCCGCCGTAGCTGCCGCCACCGCTGTAACCTCCACCGCGAGAGCCGCCATAGCTGCTTCCGCTGCTGTAACTGCTGCTGCCACTGCTGTAACTGCTGCTACGCGATGAAGAACGCGATGAAGAACTGCTCGAAGATGAGCTTGATGAAGAACGTGATGTTGTCGAAGAACTCTTCTTCTCCTGCTGCTGGCGATATGCCGTACCGCGAGAAGATGACGAACCCGATGAGTTGCCTACCTGCTGGCGTGACGATGAGCTGCCGCTGTTGTAACTTCCGCTACGCGACGAGCTTGAGCTGCCACTGTTGTAACTTCCTCCGCGAGAAGTGTTTGAACTGCCGCTGCGATATGAAGTACCACTTCCGCGTGATGTCGAGCTGCCGCTGTTATAGCTTGTGCCACTTGTGCCACGCGATGATGATGAACTACCGCTGGTGTAGCCGCTGCCACGCGATGCAGAGCCTCCCTGACCGCGACTTACCGAGCCCGGTGTGCGGTTTGTCGTGGTGCTGCCACCGCGATTTACCGTTGCCGACGAGTTGTTGCCTCGTGAGCCACCCTGACCATATACATTACCCGTGCTTGGCGAACGATATGGCGTGCTGCGACCAGAGCCTCTGTTTACGGTGCCACGCGTGCCACTGCCTGACGAGAACTTGTTGCCGTCGATACGCTGGCTGTTGCCGCGAGAGCCGTAGTAACGATTGTCATAGCGAGGACCACCCCAATAGTCTGGGCCGTGGTGTCCTCCGTGATGGTGACCGCCCCAGTAGTGGTTGTGGTGATAGTAGTGTCCCCAGTAGGGGCTGTAATAGTATGGGTGGTAGTATCCGCCGCATCCCCACCAGAGGTCGATACCCCAACCCCAGTGACTGCGATAGCAGATGTTCCAGTTCCAGTCATACCACGAGTAGTGAGGGTATCCCCACCACGAATAGTACCAGGGGTCGAAGCTTGTCCAGCCGTAGTACCAGGGCGAGTAGGCATATATGGTAGCATTTGCCGCACCCCAGGTGCCGAACATCGAGGTAATGTACTTTGGCTCAACCCATACCTGGTCACCCGCAACCATAATGTTGTAATATGCGGGGTCATAGGCTGTTACATAGGTGTAAGCACCGCCGTAACGCAGGTTGTAATAGCTCGAGGGCATACGGTACGATGCCGACTTGAAGCCTCGCAGACGGCGAGCATAGGCACTCTCGTAAGAGTCCGCCACATAACCCCTGTAAGGGTTGCTGTAAGTGGTGTATGCAGCCTCGTCCTCGACGATGATTATGCCGTCAGAGTCGGTGCGATAGCTCTGCTCCACGATGCGTTTTGCCGATGAAGCCTGCTCGCGAGCCGCCTCAGCCTCATAACGTGCAGCCTCGGCCTCCCATTGAGCCTGCTGTGCTGCTGCCTCGGCACGGCGTGCCTCCGCCTCGGCTTTTCGTGCCTCGGCCTCTGCTCGCTGGCGTGCAGCGATAGCGTTGGTATCGTGAGTGGCATAGAGGTCATCATAGAAACCTGCCGACGAGAGGAATGTAGATGTACATCCCACCATCAGTACGGCCGCCATAGCCGTTGCTAAAAACTTAACCATCTTCTTCATAATGCTTCCTTTTTTTTGTAAGGGTTACACTCTGCTTCGGGCAACCGCAGCTGCCCCCATTTGTAAAACTAACGTATGATGCCCGCCGATTATTATATCAACCATTGTACCAACCCTTCGTGCCGAGAGGTTTTCTCTGCATTGGGGGCTTGGTTTTGTGGCGACACCACACCTAATTTGTTACAAATATAGAAATTTTTCTCCAATAATCAAGATTATTGGCCTGAAAATAGACGGATTTACGGGGTCTGGCATTGTATCTTCAACGGCGTTAATATTAAACTACATAGCACATCAAAAAAGTTTAGGGAGCACAAAGAAAATCTCTCCGTACTCCCTAATCAATCATACATCAGGCTTAACGCCCTAAAAATCAGTCAGTCGCCACCCCGTCTCCACATCCTGACGCATAGCAAAAGCACCATTCTCCACACGCGACATTGCCATCACGATAGGCACCATCACCTCTCGTTTGCGGGTGTCAATCTTGTCGTCGGGTCGGTGTCCCGTGAGCTGGCACACCGTGTCGATGTAGAGCCAGGTGTGATTCTCCGAGGGTGGGGCATAACGCGAAATCATACCTTTCAGCGTATCCAGTCCATAACGCTTGCGATAGGTATCAAGCAGCACAAACATAGCACGATAGCCCCACGGCATCGATATAAACTGCTTGAACTGGGCATCTTTCGAGGGGTGTACCTCGCCACGATAACGCACCTTCGAACGGCGTATGTTGCCCGGGTTGCAGTTTGACAGGCCTCTACTCATTATTCTCCACCTCCTCTCTGATTTTACTTCTCACTAATCGTCGCAGATGACGCAGCAACGGAGCATCGCTTATGCGGCAGGCATTTTCTAAAAACGACCACATCTCCACGCCACATATAAACCCTGCCAGTAGGTTCGTCAGGTGCAGCTCCATAAATCCGAGCAGCAGCGTATCTATCGTGAAGGCCATACACAGCGAGATAATCGAAAATCCGAGTTTCTCGATTGTCCGCCACGCCTCGCGGCTTTCGAAGTACCACGGCTTGCCGTAGCGGCGAGCCTCGCGATAGGAAGCCATCACGCCGGTCAGAAAGTCCCATCCGATGAAGCCCACCAGAGCCCATATCATCGGCACGACAGGTGCGAACAGTGCCGCTATGGCTGCCACACAGCCGCTACAATATTTGTACAATGCCTCCATCACAGCTACATCTGTTAAGAACATTCTCCTTGCCGGTGTACTCTCTCAGTCCGGAGTTGTTTTCGAGATACTCCAGCATATATTTTCTCAAACACTTTGCTCGGTTTCGCAGCGATGTCATCAACTCGTGACGCAGCTTCTCGTCGGCGGCTTTGTTGTTTGCTCCGGCCACCACCGAGAGTCCCAGCTGACCTGTCGAGGCGTTGAGTCGCGGCTGCATATCCAGACGCACGTATGCGGCAATGGTGGGCTTCAGAATCTTCTCGGTGAAATCCTTGTACTTGCCCAGCATAATGGCCTTCAACAGAGCCTCGCCCGTGATGGGTATTATCCATCGTTTGATGACAACGGCAATGTCGAGGTTGGTGATGACGGCAGGGTTGATGTACTCGCCGTCGGAGAAGGCAAGAGCAATGACCTCCTCTGGTGTTATAATGTTTTGATACATAGGCCTCTATTTTATGCTTGTTACGTTATACTTGGTTATCTCCGACAGATAAGCCTGCTGTCGTTCATCCATCTCGTCATATTCCAGGCCGTCGGCCTTGCGGGCCTCCCACACCTTCATATAAATCGGCTTTGAACGCGTTGGCGGGCGGTTTATCACCTCCAATGTCGAGGCGTCAATACCTGCCACGTTGAGCAGAATCTGCTTCAATGGGCTCAGCAACTCCTCCTGCTCGGCGAGGATGACCGTGTTGAGTGCCACCTCGTACTCGTGCAGGATACGTTCGGCACTGAATCCCGACGCATAGTCCAGACCGCTGAGTGAGCGGAACCACGAGTGGGCAATCACTATGTCGCTTGTCGCCTGGTCGTGCAGATGGTTCCAGTCGCCCTCGTTATTCGATGTCAGGGGTATGAACTGCGAGTTGTCGTTCTCCTGTCCGTTGCGTACGATGAACATCACCTGTCCGGGGTCGCCGGCAAATTGGCGTTGTGCGGTGCGTACAATCTGCTCGGCATCCTCCTCGTTGCTGGCTCCTGTGTCCAGCATCATCACTCCCGATAGCTGGAACGAGTTGTCCAGACGTGATATGTTCCAGCAGTCGGTCTTGTAGGCTATGGCCGACACACTCATACCGGCGATGTACTTCGGCACGCCGTAGTGCGTGAACATAGGCTCATACTCCTTGTAGTGAATCACCGAACGCAGTGAGCCGTCACTCTGCTCCTCAAAAAGCGGATAGAGGGGCAGTGTAACAGCCTCTTTTGCCTTGAACGAGCCCCAGTTATGATGCAGGATGACGTGCTTGTTGTCGCGGGCTACACGCACGCACGACGCGTCCTGATGATATAGCGAGAGGAAGGAGCCGTTATGGTCGGTCACCACCTCCACGAATGCGTTTCCGAGCAGCGACTTGTCGAATGTCACACGGCTCAGCACCGTGCGTAACGACTCGCCGTTGCCGTTGGCGTGCCCGACAAAGGCCGCCAGACGGGGGTCGGCATCACCATACGAAAAGCCCTTGCCGGCTATGTAGTCCGACTTGTCGTTTATTATGCGTCGATGTGTTGTCGAACGACGTGACATAAGCGACAGTGCCGATGGCATCATATTGTCGTCACCCCAACGCCAGTACTCATCACTCTCCACCGTTGTCGATGAGAGTGTGAGCAGCGGTGCCTTCTTGCGGTTTCCGATGGTGACAAAGCTCTTCTTCTTTTCGTTTTCCATAAGGGATAAAATTTTAGAATTCAACAAATACTAATCATCCTCGCTGTATGCCGAGTGAAGGTCGCGACTCGATAGCGTCAGCTCCACTCGCGGACGATGCTTGGGACGGCTTCCCGACAGAGCCTTCACAGAGTCAAGCCGTAACGCCTGCTCAAAGCCAAAGCGTGGTGACCAGCCCATCGTCAGCACCTCGCCCGTGGCGAGCCATACTCTGGCTGCGACACCCTCTACGGCACAATGACGCAGAAACTCGGCATCAATCCACTTCCCGGCATTGGCTCTCTCGGCAACGAGGGTGAGTGTGTGCTCCACACTCACCAGCCCGTTGTCCGAAGAGAAACTCTCGTCATAGTGCGAGGCGTAGTCCGCCAGCTCAACCTCTATGCCCCCTCCATTGATGATATCATCTGCCGAGGCGAGTGTTGCTACGGGGAAGAGCTCTGCGGCGAGGATGCCTCCTACTGCTTTGAAAGAGTTATTCTCTGCCATAATCTACCCCTTTCTACTCCTCTTCCTCTTCGTGGTAGTCCATACCGGCACCTACGAGGTTGTAGTCGAGAATCTCGCAGCCGATAGCGAATACGGCACGCTGACGATTCTGCATCACGTCGGGATTATACCACATACGAATCTCTGCACCGGGGATGTCGGCTGTATTCACCGCCAGAACGATGTTGCGACGATCGGTAAAGACGATGTAGTCGGCAGGGATGTTCGCCACGTTGATATATGGCTGCAAGTTCACCTCCACGATGGGGAATCCGCGGAACATCAACTGCTTGCGACCATTCTGAATGTCGTTGTAGATGGCTGTTCCGAACTGCTCGTCAAGATATGCCTGATAACGCTTGTAAACACCGGGGCTCACGAAAAATGCTACCTGACCCTCCTTGAACAGACCCTTCAACTGTGGGCTTGACTTCTCGATGTAGGCATCCAGCACCTCGGTAATGGGCTTTGTCTCAAGAGTCTGCGAAAGGGCTGTATCAGAGTAGTGGCAATCGTAGTTACCCACAGCGGCGTAGAGCTTTGTGAGGATTCCGTCGAATGAGTTGTATGATGTGGGGTTGGTGTTTGATGTATCACCCATCCACAAATTCATTCTGATACTCTCGGCGATAGCCTTACGGAAGAGGTCTGTCTCGGCAGCCTCCAAATCGGTGCCGGAGAGGTCGGTAAGATTTGCACCACTCTTGTTTGACAAGGACTCAAAGATGGTCGAGAAGTAGTCGCTGGCTGAATAGGCGTTCTCGGCCTTTACGCGTTCCATCTGAATCTCGCGATGCTCCACCGTACGCTGCTCGGTATCCCAGGAGTAGCTTTTTGAATCAATGGGAAGCATCACATCCTCGCGTGTGGACACAACGGGCAATACCGTAGGCATAGGCATATTGTAGAGAATACGGATGCCAAGCTCCTCGGCAGAGTCGCCGGCAAGGATAGGACGGAAGAAGATTTTCTCCAAATCAGAACCAGTGTATGTTTTTGAATTTACGATAGTGTTAGACATAGTTTTAATGTTTTAATTGGTTAAAAAGTTTTTTTGTTGATTAAAAAAGGTTGTTTATCGGTCAAAGACCTTGACATCTTCGGCGTAGGCCTGTGCGTTTGAGCCGAGCTGAACATCGCCCATCGAGGGGTCCTCGATGCTTTGCAGCTGCGTTGCAGCATAAAGACGCTGACGTTCGGTAAAGAAGAGTGCCGATTGAGTCGAAGCCGACGCCTTGGGCAAAGACTCCTCCGCAGGGGTTACCTCTGCCTTGCCTGCATTGCCCTTTTCGGGCTGTGTCGCAGACTCCTGCTCCGTTGTGGGCTGCTCCTGCGAGGGCTTGTTCTCCTGCTGTGCCGAGTCACTCTCCTTGCCCTTGTTGCCACGCTTCTTGCGACTCTTCTCCTTTGAGCTCTCCTTGTCGGTGGTACCCTCCTGCTCCTGCTTCTGCTTACGCTTCTCCTGTAACGACTCTATCCACTCGTCAATGCGTATGGCAAGTCGGTTGAGCAGGAATCGGATTATCGAGCCCCACGCTGTCTCCGAGGTGTGATGACCTCCTCGCTTACCTCGGCGTGGGGACTTTGCCGGCTTGCTCTCGTCGTTGCTCTTGTCTGTCGGCAGCGAGCCTGTGCCTGATGGCTCATTGGCGGACTCGTCGGTTGCGGGCTCTGTGGGTTGCTCCTCGGTGAAAACCTCACTCTCGTCGTAATACTCCACCTCCTCGTCGTAGTCGATGATAGCATCGGCCAATCCCGCCTCGATAGTCTCCTCTGCCGAGAGCCAGCGACCCTCGCCATTGTTCTCTGCCATCAGCTCCGCAAAGAACGCCTCATCCTTGCCCGAGTGCAGTGCGTAGAGGCGTGCGAGCTGCTCGTCGGTCTTACGCAACAGCTCGGTGCGAGCCTCCAGCGATGTTGAGTTGCCCTCGATGGCACATGTCGAGTTGTGAATGAGGTAGAGGGCGTTCGCCGAAATTTCGCGAGAGCCTTCATCGGCTGCCTGTGCTATGATTGTCGCTGCCGAGGCGGTATATCCGTAGCAGCGTGTTGTGATGTGAGCATCCAACGCACGCAGGGCATCATAGATGAGCAGTGCATCATTCACATCGCCACCCGTAGAACGTATGTTCACCACGATTGAGCTCGCCTTCACCTCCGTAATACGTTTCACTTCGCGGCGGAAGGCCTCAAATGTCGCCACGCGGGATGTGGCGTCCTCGAACTGGCTCTCCTCGGGTACGCCGATAGTGCCTTCGATGTCAATGTAACAGGTTTGTGCTTCGTTTCTGATTGTGATTTTTGTCTGCATAGTTTTTTTAGGTTGTTAAAAATGTTGTGGTTAATCTTTATGCACAAAGACCATTCTGGCCACACCCTGCTCGATGTCGTATCCCACTATGGAGTGCAGGCGGAAGAGGTTGGTCTGACGGTCGGCTTCTAATCTGAAAAGTGAGCAAATGTTGGGGCCGTCTGACCGCATATCTCTCAACGCCAGCATCTCCTCTGGCGAGATGCGTATCGAAAGGGTTATCTTGCGACGCAGAGCTTCCACACGCCACTTCCTATCGTAGTGGGCGTGCAGACCTACGGCCGCATCGCGATCCTCGAAGCAGAGTGTGAAACTCTCCTCGGGACCTGTGGCGGGGATATCACCCACCATTGCAGCACCCTCCTCGCCACTCTTGCCGGCAGGGTAGTGGAAGGCTGCAAAGGGGTATCTGTTGCCATTCGACGGGAAGCCCCACCTTTCGGTCGCAGGCAGCTGCAACACTCCTTCCCATCTGACGATTCGCACAGCACTGTCGCCCACCTCGTCGGCATCGCGATTGCCTACGGAGAGCAGGGCGGCAGAGGGTGCATCTGCAAAGACCTTCGTTGCGGAGAGTGTCGGACAGAACAGCGTGTTTGTCTGGCGATGATTCCTTTCGCGTGCTATGTATGAGTCCGTCTTTGCCGACCACTCTCCCAATGTGGTCTGTTGTTTGAGGTTGAAGCGGCTCACGGCACCGCCTCCGTCACTGCGGTAGGCCAGCGTACGCCTTGCTCCCACCTCGGCGGCAATCTCCTCTGCCGAGAGATTGTCGGAGAGCACCACGCGGTGACTCCAGTCGTGGCAGTCGTCGTTGTAGAAGTCATCGTGTGGCTCTATCCACACCTCACGTCGCTGCTTGTCGGAGTAGATGTGCAGGTTGAACATCTGCTGCAAGGCTGTGAGCAGGTTCATCTGCGTAGCGTTGTGTTGCAGGATATCCTTTGCCGTCAGGTGCGAGCCAAGACCCGCTGCCGATGTAAATACGGGTCGCAGACGACACTCCGCCGAGAGTGTTATACGCTGATGTGGCTCTGCACCATACATATACATTCGTATAAACTCCTTCGCGTGCTGTGGTGAGAGTACCTCCGGAGCTGTTCGCAGCGTCACCTCCACTTCACGCGTGCCACACTCCTCCACATAGCCGTCATACATCGCCCAGTCGCCCTCCGCCTCTGCAAACGAGCCATCGGCCTGCTCTTTCAGCAGTCGGCAGTCGGCGGCGGAGCCGGCCACCGAGGTAACGGTTGTCGCACGGGCCGTGAGGTCGGTGTAGGAGATGACTCCTGCTGTGTTTTTCCACTCTATGCGGTAATGCTCGCCCTCTGCGAAGTCGAAAATCGTGCATAGGTAGTTCGTTCTGGCGGCTATCTCGCCCCTTCGGTCGGTGTAGGGGTTGAGTATGCCGAACTGCATATCGCACCCCGCATCGACATAAATGGAGTCGAAGCCCTGCAATCTCTCACGCGAGAGTATGCGGTAGTCGGTGGTGTATTTCAGGTAGATATCAAAGGCCACCGAAGCTGCCACCCTCGGTCGGTATATCAAACCCTCCTCGCTGATGGAGAGTGAGTTGCCGTTGTTGAAAAACTCCTCGTTGAGGCTCTTGTCCGCA
This sequence comes from Alistipes sp., assembly GCA_017383445.1. Classification (GTDB taxonomy): domain Bacteria; phylum Bacteroidota; class Bacteroidia; order Bacteroidales; family Rikenellaceae; genus Alistipes. The sequence goes on along the minus strand of JAFNXQ010000087.1, from coordinate 34,996 downwards.
CTCTCGACAAAGTTACCCAGCGAGTTGGCAAGCACCACCGACGAGAGATATACACGCCCCGAGTAGTCCGCCTCGGCTGTCGCCGTATTCTCCCTGCCGGCACAGAAACCCGCCACCGCCGTCAGCCTTGCTGCCGAGAGAGAGTTGTCGGCGGCCGTGCAACCGCTTATCATCAGGCTCTTCACCAGCTCCGACTGCCAGAAGTTACCTTTTATGGTGTAACCCCTCTCGGCAAACATTACCTCCACGAGGCTCTTTACCGAGATGAAGGGGTGATAGTCGCCTACGGTCAGCACTCGCTGTGGCGGGTATAGCGTATCCTGCTCCTCCGACCGTAGGTACTCGTCGCGATAGACGGGCAGAAACCTCACCACGCTATCCTCCTCCCAGCTCTCGGCTATCGTCGCCCCGTTCAGCGTTGCCGAATATACAAGGGCGGTCTCTTGCAGTGGTGTTGTCGCCATCTGCTTTGCCCACTCGTCGGCTCCATCGGTTATGCGTATGCGGTAACTTACCGAGTGTCCTCTGCTGCCGCTGGCTATCGGCTCTGCCTCAATAGCTTCCAGATGCACAACACCACCAAATACCACCACGCCGTCACTCTCTATCTCGCCGTGATGATATGAGGCATTGAAACGCACCTCGGCGTGCGGGTCGGCGGCAAAGCCCATTATCGCATCGTTGCGGCGGCTGGCGGGTATGCGTAGCGTGATGCTCGTTCCCTCTTGCTGCCGTTCCACCTCTGTCAGGGTTTGGTTGTTGAGGTTGAAGATGTTTTTTGGCAGAACAAAATCTTCACCTGTGTCGCAACGCTGAGAATCAATGTAGAGTTTTACCATAGCTTTTCTCCCTTCTCTGCGGCTCGCAGGTCTAACTCCACAAAGCCCATACCCTCACACGGTGCGGATAACACCCTGTCGGTGTATAGCTCCACCGCCGTAGGCTGCCCATTGCGAATAAGCCATATTTTGGGCGATGAGAGTATCTTCATCAGGGCCTCCGTCTGCTTTTGCGGCTCGTATGCCGAGATTATCTTCAACTCGTTGTCACTCTCCAATGCTGCGGCTTCGCGACCCCACATGCTCTCCATACGCTTGCGTGTCGCCTCCACAAGCAGGCTCTTTCGCAGGGGGAAGGTGTAACACTCTGCGGCGTGATGTTCGTTTATCCAGCCTATACGCTGTGCCGTGGTCAGGTTGCTGCGAATCTCGTACTCAATCGTTCCCACCAGGCTGCCCTTTGCAAAGAACTCCGCCGTTATCCGCTTCACCTTGCTGCCAAACTCCTTCGGGGTTATGAGCAGGGCAAGCTGTCGCATCAGAACATTAGTGTAGAGACTCTTCGATGAGAGTGTCTGCGAGGCTTTATCGTAGGCCGTTATCACGACTTCGAGGGGATTTGCATCCACATTCACAAACCCTATTGTGTCGAACTCGTCATACGCCATCGTACGATAATCAATCTGCGTTGTGAGCAGTGTGACGTGCTGCGAGAGGTCAATCTTGGCGGCAATAAATGTTCGCGGCTCCGACTCCACGCCACCCACCTCCACCACCACATCGCGATGGCAGTTGGTGTCGATAATCGTTGCCTCATCCCCTGCCGAGGGCATCTCGTGCGAAAGGCTCTGTCGCAGGTAGGGGGCTATGTCTGTTCGGCCCGAAGTGTGGCTGCCGTGCAGTACCTTACGTCCCAGCTCCTCTCCTTCGGTTGAGAGTATCCTTATGAGGGTATCCTCGCTTGCGGCATCAAACTCAAACTCATATATGGCTGGCTGTAGATATGAAGCGCCGTTTTGTGGAATTTGTGTAAAAGTTACATTCATAGTGCATCGGGTTTAGAATAATGTTATTACATCGGCGGTGGCTGTTGTTACCACTTCGCCGTGCGATGTAAGGGTTTGTGACGAGTGACGAATCTTCAAATTCTCCACCTCGGCAACAAACATCTCCTTTGAGAGGGTTGTGAATAGCTTTACGAGGGCCTCCTCCTGCACGCATCGTGTCGTGCTGCGTTCTGTGGCCGAGAGTTTGGCACCTTCGCTGAGGGCATGCAGCTTCACCGTGTAGATTACCGAGCCGTGCTTCCGGCCCTCCATTGAGCTGAATTCGGGCGGTGTGAGCCATAGGGCAGGGTAGCCCTCAACAAATTGTGGGATGTGTCGTTCCTCGCCGGAGTAGAATTTGTAACCCTCGGCCGTTGCAATTGTCTGAATTGCTGATGTAAGTTTTTCTCTGTTCATATTAGGTTGTTAGTTTTAGGGTGTAAGGGGTCGGGAGCCGCGAAAGCGGTTCCTGTTGATAAATCTGTTTATATGTGGTTAATTGATTTTAATAACCTCTGCCCGATGGGGAGTTAATAGCTCGGTATCAACCCATTTCCCCGGCCTCTCATTGTTGAAAAGATTTTGCCGGGCTCTGTTTATAACCTCTGCGGTCAGGGGCGTGTGAAGGGAAACTCCATTTTAGGAGTTCAGTTTTTGAATTTTCCATTCTCTTTTGATGTAAAGTTAATAAAAGGCAGTAATTTCGCGGTTGTATCGCCTTTTGAGGGCGATTTTGTGTGGTTGGTTGTTGCGAATCACACTGCAAATATAATACATCAAAATGCGTTTGTCAAGAGTTTTTGATAAAAAATATTCAAAAATTTATTTTTATTGACAAATAAAAAATGCTATGACATTAATTATCATAGCATTATACAAGAATAAATTTTTTAACTTTTTTGCCCTCTGCCTCTGCCCTTTCTACTGATAGATAAAGAAGACGATTGCAACGAAGTGGCTTACGCCCGCGACATCTTATGCCAACGATTGCATCTCAATCAGCTTGGCATAGATACCATTCAGAGCCATCAGCTCGGCGTGAGAGCCCTGCTCGGCTATACGACCCTGGTCTATTACGATTATGCGGTCGGCATTGTGAATTGTGCTCAGACGGTGAGCAATGACAACCGATGTGCGACCTTTCAGCAGCGAGGTCAGAGCCTCCTGTACCAGCTTCTCACTCTCGGTGTCGAGAGCCGATGTAGCCTCGTCGAGGATAAGTATTTCGGGGTTTTTCAACACCGCACGTGCGATGCTCAGACGCTGACGCTGACCACCCGAGAGCTTCATACCTCTGTCGCCGATGTTGGTGTCATAACCTGCCTCGGTCTGCATGATGAAGTCGTGTGCGTTAGCCACTTTGGCTGCCGCTATAATCTGCTCGTCGGTAGCGTCTTGGCGACCCATTGCTATATTGTTGCGAATGGAGTCGTTGAAGAGTATCGTATCCTGCGACACTATACCCATATGCTCACGCACACTCGCCTGCGTGTACTCTTGCAGCGGCTTGCCGTCAATAAGAACCTCGCCCTTCAATGGGTCGTAGAAGCGTGGTATCAGCTCACTGAGTGTCGATTTACCACCGCCCGACGGGCCCACTAACGCCACGGTCTCGCCTCGGCGAACCTCAAACGATATGTTGTTCAGCACCCGACGCTGACCATCATACGAGAAGTCCACACCTCGGAACTCAATGTTGTGGCGGAACTCCTCCAGAGCCACAGCACCGACCTTATCTTCCACCTCGCTGCGTGCGTCAATGATTGAGAATATACGTTCACCTGCGGCAATACCCTGATTGATATTGGCAAACTGGTCGATAAACGCACGTAGAGGGCGTGTGAGTTGCGAGAATGCCGCAATATAACCCACGAAGCCTGCTGCCGACATCGAGCCATTGGTAACCAGCGAGCCACCGAAAATCAACACGATAGATATTGCCGTGATACCCAGAAACTCACTCATAGGCGAAGCTAATTGCTGTTTGCGGGCCATCGAGAGCAAAAGATTGGAAATCTCGGCATTTATCGTGCGGAACTTTTCGCTTATGTAGTCAAAGGCGTTGTAACTCTTCACGGCCTTCACGCCCGACAGCGACTCCTCCATCACGCTGACCATATCGCCCATACGCTGCTGGCCACGCTTTGCGGGGTGACGCAGACGCTTCACGATACCACCAATGAGCAGTCCCACTATGGGCAGGTAGAGAATCGAGAATATGGTCAGCTCCCACGAAATAGTCACCATAAACACGCTGTAACCGATGATTAGGAACGGCTCGCGGAAAGCCACCTGCAAGGTGTTGGTGACGCAGTACTGCACGACCATCACGTCGGATGTAATCTTCGACATTATATCGCCTTTACGCTGGTCGCTGAAATAACCCACATTCATACCCATTGTGCGGTCAAACATCTCGTTACGCATACGCTGCAATGTTCTTACACGCAGGGTTTCGATTGTCATCGCACCCAGGTAGCGGAATAATCCCGACAACAGATTTACCGAAATCACCATACCTGACAACAGCGATAAAAAATAGGTTATTCGATACTCTTCGCCGAAAATGATAGTATAGAAATAGTTTATTATCTTGCTCAAATATTCGGCATTGAAGAGCTCTTTGAGTCCTGATGTTAAGGGAAACTCATACACAGGCTGAAAAACATATCCATCCGAGAATAGAGTTCCGATGATAGGAACAATCATCACATAGGTCAGTGTGTTAAACAGTGCGTGAAGCACCGAATAGAAGAAATATGGTACAGCATATCGGCTCAACGGCTTGGCAAAGCCGAGCAGTCGCATATACGTATTCATCATCGAACTCTTCATAAGTCAATAGTTGTCATTAAACAAGTCAAAAAAACTAAATCATACCCTCGGCAGCATACTCCGCCACAGCTTTCTCGAAGTTGCGTATGGTCTCCTCCATCGATACGAATGATTTACCTCCGGCAGCGTTCTTATGGCCTCCGCCATTGAAGTAACGGCCTGCAAAAATATTCACATCCACCTTGCCGCGTGAACGCAGTGACACGCGTATAAAGTCGTGATGCTCAATGAATATCGCCGACATCTTCATCTTCTTTATCGTCAGCGGATAGTTCACGAAGCCCTCGCTGTCGCCCTGCTGGAACCAGAAGCGACGCATCTCCTCCTCCGTTAGCGACATATATGCCACCGTACCCTTATGCAGCGTACGCATCTTGCGGTTTATTGTGTAGCCGAACAGACGGGCGCGACCCTCGGTGAACGAGTTATATACATTGTTGTAAATCTGTGGAATATCTATTCCTGTTTCGGCCAGCACAGCCACCGCACGGAACAGTTCGGGCGTGAGATACGAGAACGAGAAGTTACCCGTGTCGGTCATCATACCCACATAGAGCACCTCTGCCTGCTCGCGTGTGATGCTCTTCTCGCCCCATAGTGCAGCGATGATGCAATATACCAGATAGCTGGTACTTGACGATTCGGGATGTGAGAACATCACATCAAACTGCTCTGCGGGATTCAGGTGGTGGTCAATCAGCACCCTCTTGGCCTTGGTGTTGCGTGACAGCTCGTCACTCAGAGAGTCCAGGCGTGAGATGGTGTGAAAGTCGAGACAGAAAAAGATGTCGGCCTTTGCTATCGCTTCTGCTGCGATGTCACTCTGCTGATTATATATCACCACATCGTTTATGCCATTCATCCACGCCAGATAGTATGGGAATCTGTTCGGCACGATGCACGTCACCTTGTGACCCACTCTTTCGAGAGCCTTGCCCCACGCTATTGACGAACCTACGGCGTCACCATCGGGGTTGGTGTGTGACAGGATGACGATGTTTTTCTCGCCCTCCAATATGTTGCGTAAACTCTCGATGCTCTGTTGTGATAACTCCATTGCGGTCTCTGTTTTTTTCGTTTATGCCTCGGCATCCGCTATACGATGACACTGTCAGCCGAAGGATATTCATCTCGTAAATCTAATGAAAAAGATGTTCTGATGACTCTCCTTTTCATCCCATAAATTGGCACAAAGGCTCACAAGTGCGATACTTGCGAGCCTTTAATGTCATTATTACTCCATTGCTTCAATCTCTGCCAGCATCTGGCGATCCTCCTCGGTTACTAATGCACCCAAAGGACGATGAGGTGTCGAAATTCGCTGCAAAGGTATCATCTCACCAAATGTGCGAGCAGCCTTTACGGGTGTAAATCCCGCTGCTGACTCGCTGCTGCGAGTATTCTCGCCTGTGTTGAACAGGGTTGTTCCGTTTATACGCTTCACAGCCTCTTTCAACGCCAGGTCGTTATACACATTACCCCATGGAGACTCCGGAATAGGATACCAGTCCAAAGACTTTCTCAAAGCAGCATCCTCTTCTGACTCTCCCTCTGGATTCGCTTTGTAGCGATTTGTATATATCGCAGTCAATTCGGTAAAGTCTGCATCGGGCTTTATACCGTCGCTATATTCGCAGAAGTCCTTTGCGTTGTAGTTCAGGAAAGTGATAGGTGCGAACGAGTAGTAGTACTGACCAATCTGCTTGTCTATCACATCCATACCGCAGTTCTTACCTTCGGTGCGAGTACCAATCAGCTCGGTCGCCACATCCACACCACGCAGAGCCATAATCACCATCTCCGAAGCCGAAGCGGTGTACTCCGACACGATGAAATAGGCCTTCATCATATTGAGGTTGGGCAGGTCGGCTCCCGACTCGTTGCTCTCCTCATATTTGCGGAATTTATAGATGGTGTTGAGGTTCTCGGGCTCATAGAGATTGTTCTTGGGGTTTCGCATCAGCTTGGCACACACCTCGCCTACATGCTCCTCGCCTACGAGCATACTGCTCATCTTCACAGCCGAGCTCACGGCACCACCACCATTTGAACGCAAATCGACAATCACATCCTCCACACCCTTCGATGCCAGTGTGCGGAAGGCGTCAAGAAGCTTGTCGTCGCCCTTGTGGTCGAACGACAAATATGAGATATAACCAATCTTCTTTCCCGATGGGTTTATCTCCGCCCAAGCCTCCACGTCTTTGTCCTCTGTACCTGCAGGGCCCAATACTCCGACATAAGCCACGGGGTTGGCATTGAACTGGCTACGCGATACATTTATTGTAGCCTTCTCGCCCGAAGCGTAGTCCTCCTTCTCCAGACGGAGTGAGCTGCTGCTCTGCGTAGCAAGTGTAGAATATACGCTGGCATAGTTGCTTGCGGTGATAGTGTTGCCGGCAACCATTGTGATAAGGTCGCTTCGACGCAAGCCGGTTGTTGCAGCCGACGAGTTGGGATACACATGATCTACGGGGAAGGCAAAGAAGTCATCGTTTCGTGTCTCTGTCTCACCACCCTCAATCTGGATGACGATGGGCAGGATGTCAAATCCGTAACCATATCTCACCTCACCACCGGCACGCGTTGAAGAGTACTCGTTGGCAGGAATCATCTGTACATTGGTGTAGATGTAGCGGCCATTGCTGTTTGTGCCACCATCCATTTGGTTGGTTGCCATCTTGAAGAGGTTTGTCTCCAGCAGTTTGTTGTAGCTGTCCTGATCCTTTCTAACAACCTTGAACTCAAAATTCTGCCACTTGTCGTTATACTCGTCGAGCCAGTAATACTCGCCACGCAATCTCTCGTCCATCCATTTTACCACCTCGTCCATATCGTTGAACTTGGTCTGCTGTGTGATATCCACCAGCTTGGTTCTTACGTAACCCTTTACGGTGATATAAATCTTTGCCGAGAGGGCATTTTCGGCAGTATTCTTGTCAAATTTCAGACGCAGGCTGTGCTTGCCGGCCGCACCCTCGGTAGGTTTTGGTGTGCCCACCAGAGTTATCGACTGAATGATGTTGTTAGGATCCTCTTTCTCGATTGTAAAGCTATCCTTTGCCTCAAAGGCTACCGAGTAGTTACCACCCATAGCACTCACCGATATGGTCTTCACCGTAGGCAGAACAACACCCTGTGTAACATTCTGTCCGGTACCCTCAATTGGGTCCTTTTCACACGAAGTGAAGCAGAAAGCGGAAAAAATCATTGCGATAGCAGATATCGCTGCAAACACTCTTTTGCTCATATTTCTCATAATTTATTGTTATTCATTTGGTGTTAAAACATTCTTGCGGTGAAGAATGTAAGTGTCAAATATACGAATAATTCTCTTATTCAACGCTTTTTTTTGCAGAAAAGTGCTTACACCACTCCCTTATTCCGCAATCCTGGCACTTTGGAGCACGTGCCACACATACATAGCGGCCGTGCAGGATGAGCCAGTGGTGTGCTATGGGCAGCAGATGAGAGGGTATATTTTTCTCCAGCTGTAACTCCGTTTGCAGCGGTGTTTTCGCCCCTCGCGAAAGTCCGAGGCGTGCCGCCACGCGGAAGACGTGCGTATCTACGGGCATAACCTCCTTTTGCCAGATGACAGCACCCACCACATTAGCCGTCTTGCGACCTACGCCGGGCAGACGCTGCAGCTCGCCGAGGTCGCTGGGCACTTCACCTCCGAACTCCTCGACCAGCATACGCGACATCGCAGCGAGGTGTTTTGCCTTGTTGTTGGGATACGATATGCTGCGTATGTAGTGAAATATATCCTCGGCCGAAGCCTCCGCCATAGCCTGTGGAGTGGGGTAGGCCTCAAAGAGTGCCGGCGTGGTCATGTTCACCCGCTTGTCGGTGCATTGAGCCGACAAAATCACCGCCACCAACAGCTCAAAGGGTGTCTTGTAGTTCAGCTCACTCTCCGCCACGGGCATATTCTTCTCAAACCACGCAATTATGTTGGTATATCGTTCTTTGAGTGTCATAATTAATTGTAGTCTTGATAATCAGGTCAAGATGTGATTTTGCAAATAGAAATTAATTTTGAATTTTGAATTATGAATTATGAATTATGAATTTCTCTTCCTCCACACTTTCTTCACCGCAAGCCCATACCCTGCGAGGTTGATAAGCAGTCGTGGCGTGCGTTTTACGTCACTCCACCAGCGAGAGAAATACTCCCCGAACGAGCCGTTGTATGACAAGACCCACAGAGCCACCTCCATCCGCTTACGGAGTAGTTTTGCGGCAAATTTTCCATTGCAGTAGCGACTGTCAAACCATAGCGATATATCCACCAGCGAGTCGCAGAATGCTATGCGTTTCCGATAGTTGTCGCTTTGACTGACACTCTCCTGCAACAGGTAATGCACGGCTGTCACACCCTCCAATGCTACTATGCGGCTCTCGGCCGAAAACCATATCCACATCGGAGCATCGTCGGTCAGCCATTCGGGATGTTTTTCGGGCTGCACCTCGCGGTAATACCTCTCAATCAGCTCGCGGCGTGCTACGGCGGTGCAGTTCTCCACCGTGTTGTTGAACAGCAGCCCTTCGAAATGTGTCAGCATCTCCCCTCTGGGATAGCTCCACCGCTTGTCGCTATGCTCTATGCGGCGTTCCGAACGGGTGTAGCACATTCCTATTTCGTTGTCGGCCTCCAATGCCTCCACCTGTCGCTGCAATTTATCCTTATCCACCCAGCAGTCGTCGCCGTCGCAATAGGCCACATACCGCCCACGCGAGGCGAGAGCCGTGCGGCGATAGTTCTCCCTCATTCCCACATTCCTCTCCGCCGTTATGAGGCGTATGCGGTCGGGATATTTCGCCACATATTCGCGGACTATGGCCAGCGTGTTATCCTGACTGCAATCCTCTCCTATGAGCAGCTCCACCTCAAACTCCGTACGCTGCATCAGCACGCCTTCGATAGCACGTGCGATGTATGCCGAGTGGTTGTATGTTGTCATACATACCGATACGAGAGGCGTTGCCATAGCTCTATAATTTTGTCAGTTTTGCAAACTTTGCCAGCAGGGTCTTCTCGCCATACTGACCGAAATCGACCACCACCTTGTGGTCTGTTGTGAGGCTCTCTATACGGTTTATTATGCCCACGCCAAACTTCGGATGCTCCACTCTGTCGCCTATGGCGTAAGGGCAGGGTCCTGCCGATGCCGCGTCAGTTGCGGGCGATGTTATCACGCGACGCATACCTGCTGTTGAGGGCTGTGATGGCTTCACGATGTTGGGGTTGGGCCCCTTTTTCTCGCCTTCACGCTGCTGCTTGAAGCGGTAGTCGAAGTTGCGACGCAACTCCTCTATGGCCGAGCCTCCCTTGCTGCGTTGTGTTCCTGCGTTGTGCTGTTGCGTGGCGTGTGAGCCTGCTGTGTTGCGGTAGCCTCCTTCGGTATGGTCGCGACCAAAGGCTCCGCGAGTTATCGTCTGGAAACCACTTGCCGGCTCCTCGTCATCACACTCAACATATTTATCATCAATCTCTTGCAGGAATCGGCTGGGTGACGAAAACTCCATCGTTCCCCATTTGAATCGCATCTCGCAGCACGACAGCGTAGCCTCACTCTTTGCTCGCGTCAGGGCCACATAGAACAATCTTCTCTCCTCTTCCAGTCCGTCGGGCGTCTCCATAGCACGCTGTGAGGGGAAGAGATTCTCCTCGCAACCCACTATATAGACATACTTATACTCCAAACCTTTGGCCGAGTGTACCGTCATCAGCGTCACCTTGTCGTCGTCGCCCTCCTCCTTGTTGTCCATATCGGTCAGCAACATAAGGCTCTGCAACCACTCCTCCACGGTGGCGGGCCTCTCCTCTTCTCTCTCTCCGGCCCTTATCTCCGCCTCGCACTGCTCGTTGAAGAGCTGCATCGAGTTCAACAACTCCTCGATGTTGTCTATCGCACTCGTCGCCTCGGGGGTGTTCTCCACACGATATTGGGCCAATATGCCCGAACGCGTAGCCACCTCCAGACCGAAGTCATAAAGTCCTTTTGTCGCCAACGCCTCGCCGAGTGAACGTATCAGCTCCACAAACTCCCTTACCTTGCGGGCAATGACCTTCTGCACCGAGTCGTTTATCTTCTCCGCCTCGCTTGTGAGGGTATCCACCGCCTCCCACATCGACACACCCTGTGCCGCAGCTATCTGTGCAATGCGTTGTACGGTCGTGTCGCCTATGCCTCGCAACGGATAGTTCACGATGCGTTTGAAGGCCTCATCATCTTTTGGGTTTATAATCAGACGAATATAGGCCAGCAGGTCCTTAATCTCCTTGTGGTCGTAGAACGAGCTGCCCTTATATATGCGGTAGGGTATGCCACGACGCATCAGAGCCTGCTCCAGCACCGCCGACTGGTTGTTCGTGCGGTAAAGTATTGCCACCTCGTTCCAGTTGTCGGCTGTCTGGCGTATGCGGTCGCGTATGATGTTTGCTATCTTGTCGGCCTCCTCGCGGTCGTTCAGGCAGTGATGCAGATGAATCTTGTCGCCCTTCGCACCCTCCGAGAAGCAGACCTTCTCCATACGACGTGAGTTGCGTTCAATGACCGAGTTTGCGGCATTCACTATCGTCTGTGTTGAACGGTAGTTCTGCTCCAGTTTGAATGTCATCGCATCGGGATAGTCGTTGCGGAATGAGAGTATATTCTCGATTTTGGCACCTCTGAACGAGTAGATGCTCTGTGCATCATCGCCCACGACACACACCTTGCCGTGCAGCTGCGACAGGCGGCGAATGATGATATATTGGGCGTAGTTGGTATCCTGATACTCATCGACCAGAATATACTTGAACATCTCCTGATACCTTGCCAATATGTCGGGTCTGTCACGCAACAGAATGTTGGTCTGCAGGAGCAGGTCATCGAAATCCATCGCCCCGTTTTGCTTGCAGCGGCGACAGTAGGCATCATACACCTCGCCGAAGTGAGGCATCTGCATCTGCCTGTCCTCGGCGGCATATACCGTATTTGCGGCGTAGGCGGCCGATGTCACAAGGCAGTTCTTGGCGTACGATATACGCGACAGCACCTTCGATGGCTTGTACTTGTCATCGGGAAGGTTCATCTCCTTGCATATCGTCTTTATGAGGTTCTTGCAGTCCGACGGCTCATATATCGTATAGCTCTGTGTGAAGCCTATCGCCTCGGCATTTTCGCGTAGTATGCGAGAGAAGACCGAGTGGAACGTACCCATACGAATATAGCGTGCCGTAGAGCCTATCATCTGCTCTATGCGTTCACGCATCTGTGCTGCGGCCTTGTTTGTAAAGGTCAGAGCCAGAATGTTATAGGGCTTCACGCCCTGCTCTATCATATAAGCTATACGCGAGGTCAGCACGCGGGTCTTTCCGGAGCCGGCACCGGCAATAATCAGTGACGGGGAGTCATAATTTACCACCGCCTCGCGTTGAGCACTATTTAATCCTTGAAGTATCTTCGATTCCATACCACAAAGATAGGCAAGAAGATTTCAATATTCAAAAATAAGAAATCAATTTTTCGTGCAGGTTTTCATTCTCCTCCGGCTGTTGTCGCCTCGCCGGAGGATAACTCTCTGCCCTCCTGCCTATTGGTTGCGGAACTGCTCCATATATTGATTTGGGAGCATACCGAATTGAGCCTGGAAACACTTTGCGAAGTACGATGTCGATGAGAATCCCACCATATAGCATATCTCCGTCACACGCAGCTTGTTGTCGCCCGCCAACAGCTCCGCTGCCACCTTCAGTCGTGTGGTACGCAGGAACTCGTTTGGCGTGAGTCCCGTAACCTGCTTTATGCGTGTAAAGAACAGCGTACGGCTCATATTCACCGCCGAGGCTATATCCTCCACGGTTATTGCGGGGTTGGCGATGTTTGCCTTCACATACTCGTTCACCTGTGCCATAAATCTGTTCTCTATCATCGACTTGTTGTCCTTGCCATTCTGTACGTATGGCATCTTCGAGTACTTCTCACGAAGCTCGTTACGCTTGGCGATGATGGTGTGAATCTGTCGTATGGTCAGGTCGGGCGAAGCCCACTTCGCTATGCAGAGGTCGGCACCGGCTGCCAGAGCCGCCGACTTCGATGCTGCCGAGCCATCCTTCGAGAGTATGAGCAGCGGAATGTCGTTTATGCTTTCGTCGGCACGTATCTTCTCGCAGAACTCCTTGCCCGACATATCGGGCAGACGCCACGCAGCGAGAATCAGGTCGTAGCGGCCCTTTTCTAAAGACTCCAACGCCTCGTTGCCGTTGCCCACCGAGTGGATGTTGTATCGTGCCGAGAAGTAACGTATGAAGAAACTTATAAACTCTTCATCCTTCTCTACCAGCAACAACGAAGCCTTGCACTCCACGCCATCTTCCGATACGGGCAGGGGCGGTAGTTCCGCAATCGGCTGTGAGGTCTCACTCTCCATTGTCTCTGCTATCTCTGCCACCTCGTTCTCTGTTACATTTGTTGCGAGTCTCTCTGCGTCAGGTTTTGTCGAGGGGTCTATCTCCGATATGCTGTCCACGAGTTTCAGCAGTTTGTTACAGTTCTGCCGTATCATCTCGGCATCGTTGCGGGTCTCGCTGTCAAGACCTTTCTGTCGGGCTATGTTCTCTGCCGGAGCAATAATCAGCGACAGCGGGGTATATATCTCTGTTGCTATGTCGGTGAATCGTTCAAACTTGGTCTTCAATATCTCGAGGTTGTTTTTGTGCATCAGGGCATCAATCTGCTCGCGGTGCTGGCTTGCTATACGACGGCGTATGAGCAGTATGACAACCAGCATCAGGGCAAATACCACCAGCACATAGACCATAATCATACCGCGAGTCATCCACCAGGGCGGCAGTATCGTAATCTCGAACGATGTCTCATTGCCGAAAGTGTCGCCACCCAGCGAAGCACACACCACGAAGCGATATGTTGCGGGTGTGAGGTTGGTGTACGACACACGCTTCACTCCGGGCGACATATATGGATTCGTCACAGTCCACTCGTTGTTGAAGTTCTCCAGCTTGTAGCGATATACCGTACGCAGCGGTGCGGCATAGTTCAGGGCTATGAAGCTGAGGCTGAATGATAGTTTGTTACTGCGTATTCGCAGCCCCTGCTTGGGTACCGAGGCGTATGTTGTCCACTTGTCGCCCGATTTGTTGCTTTGCAGTATCATCAGCTCCGACAATACCACCTCGGCACTTGTTGCGAGGCGATGTTGTTGCAGGTCGTACGGGAAGAAACAGTCTATGCCGTTGTTGCTGCCCACGTAGATATATCCTGCCGCCGATTTTATTCCCGAGTTGGCATTGAATATGTTAGCCGAGAGACCATTCTCCGATGTGTATCGCACAATCTTCGGCTCCGCCTCGTTGTTGAGGTAGTTTATAAGGCCGTTATTTGTTGTGAGCCACAGACCGAGGTTTCCCCCCCCCACTAAAATCTGCGAAATCTTGCTTATTCCGTATTTCTCGTCGTCAAAAGCTCTCGTGAGGCTCTTCTCTGTGAGGTCATATCGCAGCAGACCATATCCCTGCGAGCCTATCCACAGGTCGTCGTTCTCCACCGCCAACGCACTTATATGCGGCGGCATATTTTGCTCGCCCACTATGTGCGGATGCTCAAACTCGCCACTCTGCGGCGTATATCTTATCAGTCCGCTGCCCGATGTTGCAAACCACACCACGCCCTCGCCATCCTCGCAGATGTTGGCCACGCGGCCGTTGTAGTTCGTGTCAAAGACTCTCTCCACGCACTGCGTTGCGGGGTTGTATCGGCAGATGTTTCTCATCGTGCCTACCCACAGCCGCCCACTCGTGTCGGCGAGCAGCGAATAGACGTCATAATCCTCGCCCTCACTCATCGCAATATGCCGTGCGATGCCCGTTGCGAGGTCCATACGATACAGGCCGTTGGTTATCGTTCCCACCCATAACGCCCCGTCGTGTATGCACAGCGAGTGTATGTTCAGGTTTGGGTTTTTGTAATCCACCACGACGGCCTTGTACTCCTGTGTCGTGGGGTTGTATAGGCTCAGGCCGCCGTCATCGCTACCCACCCATATACGCCCGTCGGCATTCTCGCAGAAGCAGCTTATAATCTTTCCGCACGCTTCGGGTATCTGCGGCGAGAAGAATATATCCTGCCCGGGCGGCATGTAGTTCAGACCGCCGTAGTATGTTCCCACCCACAGACCGCCGTCGCGGTCGCATATCATCGAGTGTATGAATCCGTCACGCAGACCCGTTGCCTCGCCCGTGCGGCCGTTGTCCTCTGTCGTGAACTTCCGCTGACGTACGTTGAACGACACCAGTCCCTGCTCTGTTCCGAGCAGCAGCGTTCCCGGCTCACGTTCCTCTATCGTGCGTATGCGGCTGCCACCCTGCGTTGGCTCGTTTCGTGTGAACTGCATGCGTGCCGTGTCGAGCATGTAGAGGTCACCCGCCATTCCGGCCACCCATATATTGCCCATTATGTCGGCGAACATCGTGCTTATTCGCGATATGGGCCTCTTCGTGAAGCGGTCCTCCACCTTCAGCGGCACCAGCTCCCCGCGTGTGGCGTCATATCGGCAGATGTACCCGCCACCGAGGGCTATCCACACATTATGCTCGTTGTCGGTTATTATCTTCGCTACGGTGTTTCTCTCGAATATCTGCGGATGACTGCGATTGTCCCACTGCACAAACTCCCCACTCTGCACGTTGTACCGCAGCAGTCCGTCGCCCAACGTACCTATCCACATGTTCCCTGCGTGGTCTGCCGCCATCGTGAATACGAGTGTCTTTATCTCTTTTCCGCCCACCACTATCGGCAGCGGCTTGAATTCGCCCGTCTGCACATCGAAAATCTCCACGCCGGTCATCGTGCCTATCCACAGACGGTCGCTGTTGTCGCTGTTTTCGCTTGTTATGCAGTATATGTTGTCGTTCGTGAGTGAGCTTTCGCGGCGGTAGTCCGCGAAGAATGTCGTGAAGTCGTTCGAGTTGAAGCGGTTCAGTCCGTCACTCGTTCCCGCCCAGATGTACCCCTTGCTGTCCTGATATATGCACTGCACGGTGTTCGACGAGAGCCCCTCCATGTCGGTATAGTGACGGAACCGCCACTCTGTCGCTTCGGCACGGCCTACGCTGCCGACGATTATGGCTGCGAGGGCTATTATGTACGATATTTTCCTCATTTTCGCTCTTTGTGTCGTAATTTTTTCAAATTTAGGCAAAATATTTCAAAAAAATCGTTCATCCGATAAAAAAATCGTACATGGCGTCGGTTCGTCTTTCATCTACAAAGAAAAAGCCCGAAGGGGAAACCTTCGGGCTTTGTCATTATCTATGCAGGGCCGCAACCCCACACAGAATATTTAGAGAATGATTACTCAACTGTCAAAGTAGCCTCGCCAGTCTTAGTGAAGATCCTCACAGCATCAGCCTTATCACTTGTGTAAAGTACGTGAGGACTTGGCTTAGTATCCTTAGGACCGAAGAAGATGCAATTAGCGCCATCCTTTGTTGCTTGAGTAGTATATACTACTGGATCACCAGCACTCTTAGCCCAGTTAGCGTTCTTGTTTACTACATAACCGATAGTCCACTTCAAAGTGTAAGTGCCAGCTGGCATAGAACCTGCGGGAACATCAGTCTCACCCTCCATAAGCTTATTACCATCAGCCTTTGTCCAGATCCAATCCTTACGATTATCCTGTGCGCCCAAAGCCCAACGGCCATAACCAGCCCAAGCGGTAAGAGTACCCTGACCTGTACCATTAGTCAAAGTGTACAACAAAGTACCGTCCTTGTAAATCTCGATAGTTGACTTAGATGTATCGTTATCGTTAGTGATAGCACCACCATAAGCGAAACTAGCACCACCAGCCTTGTCGATATTACACAAGCCTGAAACAATCATACGCTTGCCGTCGAATGCAAATGTAGGAGCAGTCCAGTGGTAGAATGTGAAGATAGAAGTCTTAGGAGTTGTAGCCTCGAATGAAGTACCAAGAGCCTTAACAGTGAACTCATAGATTGAGTCATCAGTCAAACCGGTAACCTCAACTGAAGTTGCATCAGCAGCAGCGGTAGCAACCTTGTTAGCACCAACATAAACCTCATAACCGGTAGCACCAGAAACAGGATTCCAACTTACAGTAGCAGCCTGATACTGTGCCTTACCAACAGTTGCAGTAGCATTGAAGCCTACCTCAATAGCACTTGCTGTACCCTCATAAGGAGTCTCAACCTCAAGTACGCTTGTTGCAGCAGGATAAGTAATACGACCGTTAGCACTTGCAGCCTCCTTAGTATCAACAGGATTCTTGTCTTTATCTCGCCAAATACCACCTACAATAGGATAGTACTGAGCTACATAAGAAATGTTATATTTGCCGGGAGCAAATGTCTGTGCAGCGTCAGTCGCATCATCCTTATTAGTAGAGCCGTCCCAAGTCCACTTTGTGAAAGTATCAAAATCAACGAACTTGAACTTCTGGTCTGTATCAATGTTGATACGGATATCAGATGTACTATTGAAATAGTGCTCAGAATATGCAGAGTAAGCAGGCTCAGACTCGCCCTCCTTAGTGAAGTTAACAACCATCTTCAAAGCAACGCCAGAAACGTCAACCAAGTTAGTAGCTACCAACTTACCATCAGTGAAAGTAACAACAGGAGCTGGAGTATTATACAATGTCCATACTTCAACCTCGTTAGACTCAACAGAAGTAGCGATTACGTTGCCGTTTGCGTCCAAAGACTTAACGATAAACTTGTATGTCTTCGCATTGTTCAAACCGGTAATAGTAGCCTCGTTAGTAGTAGCGTCAGCAACCTTAGTTGCACCTACAAATACCTGATAAGAAGCAGCACCCTCAACAGCGGGCCAAGTAACCTTTGCACCCTGATAACCCTCAGCAACAGCCTCAGGAGTAGTAGCCTCAGCAATTACAAGCTTGAAATCCTTAACCTCACCCTCGCGATACTGCATCTTCTGAAGAACGTCAGAAGCCTCGGGGAAGTTGATACGCTGACCATCAGCGTTATATGTTGCATTAATCACGGGATAGTAACCAGCCTTATACTTGATAGTGTAAGTACCCTTCTCAAAAGCAGGAAGAGCAGTAGTTGCAGTAGTAGCACCATCCCACTTCCAAGCATTGTAAGAACTTGCAATATTGTTCTTAATCTTGTGAGGATTATCCTCCTCAATACCAACCCTAAGATTCTCAAAAGTCTTGCCATTAGTATCTGTGAATGTACCCTTTGCTGTGTGAGTAGGAGTAGTGGCACCATCCTTGTAGAAGTAAACCTCAGCCTCCAAAAGAACACCATTGATATCAAGGTTAGACTTTGTAGTCTCAGAACCCTTCAACTCCTTGTTCTCAACGATAAGCTTACCGTCAGCTACATAAACAGCAGGCTCAGGACGATTTGCCAATGAGAATACAGCGATAGGCTCAGTAACTACGCGAGCGATAACCTTATCGTTCTCGTTGTAAGCCTTGATAGTGAATGAAGCAGTAGCGTCAGTTACCTTACCCTCAGGAGTGTTCCAAGTAACGGTTGCAGTAGCATCGTCAGCGCGAGTTGTGCCATCAGGATTAACCTTACCGAGCTCCTCACCCTTATACTCAACACCATAGTAAGTAGCACCCTCAACAGCGTTCCAAGTAAGAGTAGCAGAACCCATAGCAGCCTTGTTGATAGTAGTCTGCTCAGCAACCATCTCGATAGAGCCAGCCTCCATGTTGTTCAAGTAGTAAGGATCCTCCCAATCAGGCAGAATAATTACGCGGAAATCAACAGTCTCAGAGAGCAAGCTACCAACGATATAAGTACGGTGGTTACGCTGAACTGTGATGTTCTGGAAAGTCTGTGACAAAGTCTCGTCAGCTGTACCATAGTTGAAAGTAACATCTGTCAAGTCCTTATCTTTATTTTCTGTCCAAGCCTGACTCTCTCTGTCCCAAATACCTGCATCAACCAAAATGTAGTTGAAAGAGATAAGCTGATACGTATTACCCTCGAGAGTAGCAGTAACGTCAGTAGGAATGTTAGCCAAAGTGTAAGTAACATCCTCAGTAGTATCTACTGCACCAGTTACGAGGCTAAAAGACTTCGCTACGTTCAAGGTAATACCGGTCTGTGTAAGCTCAAAACCAGCAGCCTTAGCAGCCTCCAAATCAGTAGCGGGGACAGCTACGTTAAGCTGTGCGAAAGGACGACGCAACTCAACCTGCTGCTCACCAGTCTCCTGACCTGCAGTGATGGCAAACTTGTGAATGTTAAAGAATGCGTCAAGCTTCTCATTGTTAGAGACAGTCTCGTTCATAGTAACGGTCTGCTCTGCCCAATTTACAGTGTAAGGAGCTTCGTTATCCTGTGCCCAGAATACGCCAACATACTTCTTGCCCTTTACAAGGCGAACATTGAAGGTGTTCTCCATCTTGTCTCCTGCGAAGAAGT
Organism: Alistipes sp.; assembly: GCA_017383445.1. Lineage (GTDB taxonomy): Bacteria > Bacteroidota > Bacteroidia > Bacteroidales > Rikenellaceae > Alistipes. The sequence goes on along the minus strand of JAFNXQ010000087.1, from coordinate 15,890 downwards.
CTTTTTCTACTGCTGGTTTGAAAATAGGATCACCAGTAGGATTGCCGTTCTCGTCCTGCTCGAAGATTGCCCAATGCAAATCATCGGCCTCAACGCCAGTACCGAAAGTGTCTTCAATGGCAGCACGTGTGCTAACCGCAGGTGCAGAGATCTTGAAAGAAACGACTGAACCCTCGTCCAAACGTGTTTCATCTCTCATACACGATGTAAACAGCATACCCAATGCTGCTACACAAACTAATAATTTTTTCATAATCAAAAAGGTTTTAGTTTTATGAAAGGTTAATAATTAAGTGAATAAAATTTTAATCTATGTAGTGGATGTGGTCGGGACCCTCAAAGCTCGGGTCGATACCCACACCGCCAGTTGATTTCGCGGTAAGGAAGTTTGCTCGGATAGTCGTCAGGTGGCTTCGCACAAGCGGAACATCGATGACCTTCGAGGTTGAAATCTTCTCGTTGCGGTAGTCATACACCTCAACAGCGATACGCACCATCATCTGGTTCTTGCTGACCATAACATAGTCGAAGCCAAGCTCCGCCTCGGTGTCGTTGAGGATACGCAGGTCGCACTCAAACGATACTGTGCCCGCAGGTGCCGCATCGATAGGCTCGTTACGCATGACGTGGAACTCGTTGGGCATATTACTCATATACTTCACCACCACGCGGTAGTCGTTGAGGTCCACCACGCGAGAGGGGTTGCCGACAGAGATGATGTCATCACCCATAACCAGCGTGGGGAAGAACATACGGTCGATGCCCGACTCCTGCTGTGGCTCGTCCTGCTTGTTCTGCTCGGCTTCGGCCTCCGCCTCGGCTCTCTCAGCCTCCAGCTCGAGGATGTGCTGCACGAAACGGTCGAAGTCGGTAGTCACAAGGTTGAACTTCGCCAAAGGACGTTCGTTCGCGATGTCGAGGTCGGTAGTGAGCTCGGTAATCTCCGCATCGAGTGAGCCTACAAAGGCATCACGGAAGTCGTTACAGCCTGTGTGCGGGCCGTTATAGATGACACCACGGAAAAGGTCGGTATTATAGAAGAGGTGCTCCTCCGAGCCGGCCTCCACATAGTCGGTCCATACGAATATGTTGTAGTGACCCAACGGCAACTCAAATACGAGGTCGCGGTTGAGGGTCTCCACGTCGTCGAAGGTATATACCTGACGCTTCACAAGCTGATTGGCTGAATACTCATACATCGGCTCGGCAGCGTAAGCCTCCACGGTGTAGCGTACATCGTAGTTTACAGCGATGGCTGCACGGCTGGCGGTATGCTCAATAACCTTGTAGAGTGGCAGCTCGGAGCTGTAATCCAGATGCAGAACAAACTGATACGGACGCTTGGGGTCAATCGTAGGCCACTCGTGAACACTACAAGATGAGAAGAATGTAGTGCAGATGGCAATCATCGCCATCAGGATATGCTGTATGTGCTTAATCGTTCTCATTACTTGTTCTTTCTTTTGAGGTTAAACATATAAGAGAACGACACTCCAACGTGGTCAATGCCGATCCAGGTCTCGTGAACGGTGTGCGAAAGCTCACCCTTCCAGGTCTTGTCGGTATTGAAGAATTTGTCGTATTTCAGGTCATATACACCGGCACCCACCGAGAACTCCATCTTCCAACGCTGGTTGCGGCTGATAGGCAGACGATAACCGAGTGTCAGACCACCACCCAGGGCGGGGTGCTTTCCATCCTCATCCTGAACACGGTACTTGCCGTCCCATGCGAAGTTGTAGTAAGACACAGCGGCGTGAGCACCGAGGAACAATTTATCGTTTGCGTTGCCCCAGAACCAGAAACGAGCCTCTGGCTGGACGCTGAATGTGCGGAACTTGCGTGTTGATCTGAAATAATCGACACCCGAATAGTAGATTGGCAACTGAACTGACCACATCTTACCCAGATCGACCTCCACGGCGAGGTTGGCGATAGCCATACCAAGACCGATGACGTTGGTCTTCAAATAGAGGTGACGCGGATTTTGCTTCTCAACCACGGGCTCCAGTTCGAGTTGTGGTATGCTGTGGCGAGGTGCTACCTCGGCTACGATTCTGATGCTTGGTTCGGTGCGAGCCTTGTAAGTGAAGCCCAGCATATAGGCGTTACGCATCTCGCTGAAGAAGCGGTCGAACATTGTATTCCACGCCTCGCCATCTGCTATGGCCTTCAACGCTGGGATGCGACCATCCACTGTATTTCCGTTGATATCGACAGCCTCTACAAAGTCGTTGTTGTTCAACACTTTGAGTACCTCGTCTTTGTGTGCCATATCCGAAGCCTCAACCTTTGCCATAAGGTCGTGCCATGCGATGTAGTGGTCATTGCGAACGATTATAGAGTCGGGCAGTGATATTCTTGCACGCACATATTTTTCAAGCTCCGTCAGACGGCAGTGGCTCAATGCCTGATTGATTTTTGCACTTCCTTCAGGAGATACGGCTCCCGAAAATTCAACTCTGTGAAGAATAATTGATTTGTCACCTGTAATAGAATCGAGCAGGTGTATAATCTGATTTAGATTTGCCTCATTGTCCTTGTAAGTCAAATCTATATTGCTTTTTCCTTGTCTGAACGCAATACCTACCTCAAAGTCGCGTTCCTGAGAGTAGGAACAGACTCCGATACATAGCATTAGAGCAAGTAATATGTACTTTCTAACTGTTTGCATCACCCCTTATATAGATAAATCTGCATTAATAAAATGCTCACAATTAGAACAAAAGTATCTTTTTTTTTTGAAATCTACAAGAGGTTTTAATAAAAAAATGCGGAATCGGTGCTATTCGTGTCAAAATATATATCGTTTGTGTCATTTTGTTAATTATAGGCAATATCCTCTGTTTGGGTGGCTTTATGCCCCCAAAAAAGCCTTATAATCACACGATTTTTGGCATTTTTATCCCCATATATAGCGGGTAGTTTATTAAAAATTTAAAAAACACTCACGCCCTGATATGTTTTCGGGCCTGTGTAATACAAATATATGGTATATACAAAAATTGCCCAACCGCAAGGTCGGGCAATATCTGTTCAATACTTTTTGGGAACTATTTTCTCTTGATAATCATAGCGAAGCCACCGCCCGGAGCCATCTTAACACTCTGCTTGTCACCAGCCTTCACTGTCAGATTCTCGGTCTTGTAGTCCAGACCAGTAAGGTCGGCATTGATACCATCGCGGAACAACGCCACCTCCCATTCGCCCTCGGCGAGGAACGAAAAATCGACCTCCACCTCGCGAGGCTCCCACGATGTAAGGGCTCCTACATACCATACGCCATCCTTCTCGCGAGCCATAACGATATGCTCGCCCACCTTGCCCGACAACACCTTCGATGAGGTGAAAACGGTGGGGATAGATGCAATATAACGCGTTGTTTCATCCTCACGCAGGTAGTTCGACGGAGTGTCGCACAACATCACAAACGGAGAGTCATAAACGACATACATCGCTACCTGATGTGCACGCGTACCCTGGCTCATAGGACGCTTGTCGATAGAGCGGAAGTCGCCCTTTGCTGCGTTGAGCATAGCACCCTGCGTATAATCCATCGGGCCGGCAGCCATACGGATATAGGGAATCAGAACATCGTTCAGCGGCATATCGGCACGGTCGCGGTCGGTCCACTTCATCTGTTCCAGACCGAATACACCTTCATAGTTGATTACGTTGGGGTATGTGCGGCTCAAACCCGTAGGCTTGTACATTCCGTGGAAGTCAATCAGGAGTTTGTGCTTGGCTGTAACCTCCGACAAACGATAGATATCCTGCACCAGCAATTGGTCCTGTGCGTCAAAGAAATCGACCTTGAAGCCTGCAATACCCATCTTCGAGTAGTGCTCACACGCCTCCTCTGCCTGCTCCAGCAGGGTCTGACCTACGGCCCACAGCAGGAGCTTCACGCCACGTTCGTCGGCATATTTTACAAGTTCGGGTATGTTCATCGACTCGTAAGGCTCCAACAGGTTACGCTTGTGGAATGGATACCAGCCATCGTCGAGCATCACATACTCAATACCATACTTCGCTGCGAAGTCGATGTGATACTTATAGGTCTCGGTGTTGATGCCGGCACGGAAATCAACGCCATAAAGACGCACGCCGTTCCACCAGTCCCAGGTTGATTTACCACCCTTTATCCACGATGTATCCTCTATGCGGCTGGGTGCAGCCAGCTGATAGACCATATTGTTTACGGGAAGCTGCGTATCGTCAGCGGCGTAGCCCACAACACGCCAGGGGAATGTACGGCAGCCTTTGGTCTTTGCCACTATGTCGTGATATGCCGTAGGACGCTTCGAGCCGCTACCCGTAATCTTCCACTCCGAGGGCAGTGGGGTAGGGAAGGCCTTCAAGCCCACCTTCTCCTCAGCGAATGTCACGAACAGACCGGGGTAATCCTCCACATCGGCCTCTGTAAGCAGGAGCTTGCCTCTCTCGGCAATATCAACCATCACGGGCATAAACGCCAGACGGTCGGTGTGTGACTTCACGTCTGACACCTTCTCCAACGTATATTGGCTCTCGAACGATGTGTAGTAGGGGTCATTACGCTTGTCGGCATAGGGAATCACAAGGTTGTAATCCTCTGCGAAGTTGAACTCCACAACCTCATTTCTGATTGTCAGCTCCTCCTTTTTTGCTGTCACGAAGCGATATGCCACACCATCGTTATAGGCACGCAGCTCCAGTGAGTAGCCGTCGCGTGAGAGGATTGTGAGGTAGTTGTACTCCGCATCAAACTCCGCCTGACGATACAGCGGAGCCACAATATGCTCCTTGCAAGAGCCTTGTGAAACCTTGCGAACACGCACGTTGTCGCCCAGTACCACACCACTCTCCATCTCCATAGCGATACGCGAAGGAGCAATCACCTCCACGCCATCGACTGTCAGCGTGTAGTAGGTTTGTGCTGCGGCCTCCACCTTCACTTCAAGCACGCCGTTGGGGCTTTTGAGGCTGTAACTCTTTGCCGCCACACTCTGCAAGGCGAGCATTGGCAATACAAGCATCAGAACAAAAATCTTCTTCATAATGGTATGTTCTATTTGGTTTGAATATCAATATTTACACAATCCTCGGTTACGAATCGGCGTGTCTCGCCCAAAGTGTATGGATAGGCATCCGACTCTATAATCTCGTTGTTGCGGAAGGTGCAGCCATCCACGCTGTAAAGATTCATAATTCGTGGATCAGATATGATGAACTTGTTGTTCTCAATCAGTATGTTGCGATTATAGCGACTTGCCTCTCTATCCTCCTTCGGGCCGGAACCTACGGCGATGCAGGCCGTTCCCCAGCGGTAGTAGCCATAGTTGCAGTTGTCGAACGTGTTGTTGCGAATTATAACATCACGCACACCCGCCTGCTCATACCAGTAATATCCGTCGCCCTCGAAGTAGATAGCCGAGCCGGGGATATGGAAGTAGCAATCCTCGATGATTGTCTGCTTGCGTGAGCCTAAAAGAAGACCTCTCGCACGGTTATTTCCCATCCTGCAACCCTTAATCAACACCTCCGGATAGCTCATATCGGTTATAAGGTCACCCACCGCAGCCTCCTCGGCTATATTCTCGGCAAAAGCCACCTCATACCACTCCTTGTTGAGGCGTATAACCTCCTTCACCTCTATCTCGTCGTATGTTGTGAGGCTCATCTGCTTCAACATCTCCACTGTGCGACCCTCACGCAGCACGTCAAGACCATACTGCTGGTCGTGCGGGAAGAATACGATTATGCGGTTCGGCTCCAGAATCTGCTTTACCACGCCGTACATGCCGTGAATATTCGTCGCATCGTCAATCTGGTTGAAGAAGTGACAATCAATCATACGCAGATAGCCCTCGCAGTGAGTGAAGTGCGTAGCGTCAGCCGTAATACTTATCATACGTTCGCTGCCCTCCTCCGGCTCGATATATACACGCAGAAGCTCTATGTCGCGGCTATGCTGTGCCACCACGCCCATACCTCCGGCGTGACGTATTGTAACGTCGTGGATATTCACGCCCGCACTCTCGTCAATAGCAATGGCGGGGCAAAGACGATGACCGGGGCCGAGGAACAACACATTTCCCACCTTGGCCGTCAGCTTATCCTTAAAGATACGCACCGTGCCATCCTCTCGCTTCTCGGCGGGGATGGTGTTGTCGGTGAGCCAGTAATCACTCGCCATAAACTCCGGCTCGCGACGTTCAGAGTTCATCTCCAGCAGGTGCGAGAATGGATAGTTGTTGCCGCGTTCATCCGAAAAGTAGAGGTTTCCGTTGCGTATAGCGTAGCGATAGTCGTCGGGGAAACGCAAATCCACCCAACCCTCGCCCACGCGTTCAACCTTACCCTCCGAGTGGAACGTACGGGCATAGTCCATCGTGAACTCCTTGATGGTTACGTTGCGGCAGCTGTCAATCGTAAATGCCGACACAAAGCCGTGGAGAATAAACTTCGAGCCGTTGCCCTCAACGGTAAAATCCTCCATGTCGGTCAGGTCGAAGACAAAACGCTTCAATCCGGCCGAGTTGTTTGTCACATAGGCATACTTCTCAAATGCAAGTTCGGGGTAGAAGTGGTATGTTCCCTCGGGAATGACCAGCTTCTCGGCCTTCTGCTTGCGGGCCTGCTCTACGGCACGGCGGAATGCCAATGTATTGTCGTCGCCGAAACTATATTTTTCGAGGTAGTCGGCTACATTTACCTCTCCTCCTTTGCTTTGACAGCCGCAGAGTGCAAGGCACAGAGCGGCTGTCAATATCAGTGATTTAATATTCATAGGAAACGCTTTTAACGAATCTCACCAATCTCCTCAGCGGGAATCTCCCAATTATCCGTACGGAAAGGAACCAATGGCAAATCGTAGGTAGTTCTCACATTTGCCTCGGGGCAGAAGTTCTTGAATGCGTAGCGTACTGCCACAGGCTTCTCAACCTTGTCAGAGCTTACGGCAATCTTGTTCTGCCACCAGAGCATACGAGCTCTTGCGGGATAGAATACCTTATCCTCGCCGGCAATCTCGAAGCCTTCAAGACGAAGAGTGTGAGTTCTGCTGAAACCTACCAATGAGTTTGGCTCATTAGCCGAGCCGTCAGAGAGGTGATTCATCGAGATAATAATCTCCTTATCCTTAACCTCCATCGACTTGAATGTAGGAGCCGCTGCGGGCACGCCTGCCATCTTATAGTCGCGAGCCAAAGCCAGCCAAGCCAGACGCTGACCTACCTGCTTCTTCTTTGCGGGGTGGATACAAGTGGGGTGACCGAGGTCGGTAGTGGTAGCCACAGCTACATTCTCCAACTCGGCAGCAGCCTGATACTGTGCCTCGATAACCAAAGGCAATGAACGGAGGTTGTTACCCTCGTAGCAGTAGGGAGCCAGCTGTGTGATGTAGAACGACATCTCGTTGTTGCCCCACATCTTACGCCACAGGTTGATAAGACCCTTCTGCAACTCCTTGTAGTCAAACCAGTTCTTGCGGTTTGAGCAACCCTGATACCAGATGAAGCCCTTTGCTGTATAGCCTGCTATAGGAAGAATCATACCATTGTAAAGGCGACCTGTCTCCGAAGCGTCACCACGCCAAGCGTTGCATACATCGTGGTTGATGTTCTCAATCTCGGCAACAGCCTCCTTCGACATCCATGTCTCGATTGTTGAGCCGCCCCAGTTCGATGTGAGCAAACCTACGGGGATACCCAACGCCTTATAGAGGTTCAGACCGAAGAAGTAAGCCGTAGCACTGAACGATGCTACGCTTGCAGGGTTTGAGCAAAGCCACTCGCCCTTGCAGTCTGTCTGAGGCTCCGATGTTGAGTTGCGGGCTACGGTAAACATACGAATACCGGGGTAGCTTGCCGCATCCATAACGGTCTCGGCAGCACCCTCTACGGGCTGGTTGATGAAGCCATTCACGGGCATCTCCATATTTGACTGACCACCGCAAATCCATACCTCACCCAGGAGGATATTTTCCAAAACAACCTTGTCGCCGTCGTTGATAGTGATGGTATAAGGACCGCCGGCCTCACCTGTGGTGAGCTTCACTGCCCACTTACCCTCGTCGTCGGCGGTTGTTGTGTACTTCTCGTTGTTCCACGATGTGGTGATGCGAATCTTTGCGTCGGCCTCTGCCTCGCCCCAGAAATTAACCTCTGTGTTACGCTGCAACACCATATTGTCGCCCAATACTGCGGGCAACTTAACCTTCGCCGCTACATCCATAGCCATAAGGAGTACAAGTGCGGCCAATACGATACGTTTCATAGTTCTATTTTGTTGTTTAGTAATTTTATTCTACAAAAAGAGAGTTTCGTGCAGAACACAAGCACTACAACAAAACTCTCTGCATTATGATTTTATAACGTTTCTCTCCGCTATAAATTACTTCACCTCCTCGAGGATGATACCGAAGCCACCACCCTGTGCCATAGCGATAGTGAGCTTGCTGTCGGCCTTAACCACCTGCTCGGTGATAGTGTGGTGAGTAGGATTCTCGTTAGCGTCCTCGGCATCGGCTAGGATAGTAGCCTTGTACTCCTTACCCTCGTCAAGGAATGCGAAATCAACCTCTACCTCGCGAGCATCCCAGTTTGTAAGACCACCTACAAACCACTTCTCGCCAGACTTACGAGCCGATACAATCCACTCGCCCATCTTGCCCGACAAAATCTCGGTCTTCTCGGTCTGGGTAGGCATCTGTGCGATGAACTTCGTGCACTCGGGCTCTGCCTCGTAGCGGGTAGGAGCATCGCAAAGCATCACGATAGGAGCATCACACACAACATACAAACCAACCTGGTGAGCACGAGTACCCTGGCTCATAGGAGTATAGTACTCAATCTTGAAGCCCTCGCGTGTTGCGTTACGCATAGCACCCGGAGTGTAGTCTGCGGGACCCTGTACCATACGGATATAGGGGAATGTAACATCATACTCAGGCATATTGGGGTTGCTCCACTTCAACTCCTCCAAGCCATATACACCCTCGAAGTTAATCACATTGGGGTATGTGCGGTTGAGGCCTGTGGGCTTATAAACGCCGTGAATATCCAATACCATCTTATGCTTTGCGGTCATCTCTGCAAGGCGATATACCAAATCAACGGCCTTCTGGTCGTCGCGGTCAATGAAATCGACCTTGAAACCTGCGATACCCATATCAGCATAGTGCTTGCACTGCTCGTCAGAGATTACATTTGCCACAGCCCAGAGGATAAGCTTCACGTTCTTCTCCGAAGCGTAAGCAATCAACTCTTCGAGGTTAATCTCCTCAACGATGTTATACAAGTCGCCAGACTGCGGAACATACCAACCCTCGTCCAGAACAACATACTCCAAACCGTAAGTTGATGCGAAGTCGATATAATACTTATATGTAGCGTTATTTACGCCCGGCTCGAAATCTACACTCTCGTCGATGCCCCAGTCGTTCCACCAATCCCAGGCTACCTTACCGGTCTTAACCCAAGAGTAGTCGCCGATGCGGTTCTCGGCTGCCAGCATATAGACCATATTGTTTGTGGGAAGATCCTTATCCTCGTCAGCTACGGCCAGCACACGCCAGGGGAATGTACGTTCGCCCTTTGTTGCGGCGATGTAGTCGTGGCGTGTCACCACCTTCTCCTGATGACGGCGCTCGTGGAGATATACGCTGTCGGGAACCTCAATGAAGTAACCTGACAAGCCACCCTCCTTGGGCTCGATAAACATACCGGGGTATGACTCCATATCGGCCTCCATAATAAGAACCTTGCCTGCATCGCCGCAATCAACGGCCAAAGGCAGGATGATAGGCTTTGTGCCATCTACCTCACTCTGCTTTGTGAGTGTGTAGGGGAACTGGAAGGCGTTAGCCACACCGTTTGTATAGGGAATCCACATTGCAGGGTCGCCCGCGAAGTTGAACTCTGCGGTCTCGTCCTTCACCACGATATCCTCCTTGAAAGAGGTCTCGAAGCGGTAAGCACAACCCTCGTTAAATACGCGGAAATTAACAACCACGCCGTCGCCGAGGTTGAGCAGGAGTTGGTTGTAGTGCTCGGTAACGCTGCTCTGACGATAGAAGGGAGCCTCTACCGTGCGGTGCATTGTTGAACGCTTTGCTGTTGCCACGTCTGTGCCCACGCCCAGGTTGCGACCATCGTTCAGGTGCATAGCAATAGCCGACGACTCCAACAGGGGAGTGCCGTGACGTGTAACTTTGTAGGTGAGGTTGTCTGCTGTTGAAACCTCAACAACGAGAGAGCCATCGGTAGATGTTACCTGAAACTCGGTACCACGCTCCGTGCCGCAGGCTACGGCGAGGATGGCTACTGCCAAAAGAGCTACTTTTGAAAAAATCTTCATAGTGGAATCTGTATCGTTAAATTTGTTGTTAAATCATTATTTGATGATTAAATGTCGCGGGTCAGCTTTATGTCACGCTTCAGTGTAATCTCCAGCTCGCAGCTATCCTTACCGTCAAACCAGCAGTTCTGCAAGTAATAGAGAGGAATCCAGGCATAGCCCTTCTTTCCCTCAGCCTCCACCTCTACAAGGCAGTTGCTGTACTTCACACCAAACTCCTTCTCGCGGCTGAAAACATTCTCAGTCGAGAACTTCACCTCGCCCTTCTTCGCGATCTCGGTAGTGAATACGGGCTCCTTCTGTACCGTATAGCTGTACCAGCCTACGGGGTAGCACTTCACGGTAGCTTTCTCCACCGCCTTGCCGTCAGCCCAGCGAGCATTGATTACGATATTGTCAGGCACGACCTTCATTACCACGTCGTCGATGTCGATGTTGCGACCGCCTGCCATGTTAATCATATTCACCGCATAATCACTCCAATAGGTCTCACCATAGGGGTAGTCCATAATGCAACGCGTACCCAGGAACGGCTGTCCGTTAATAGGGTTCTTATCGGCATCCACCTTCATAGCATAGATGTCGGGTATGCCGCGTGCGTGGCCAAACTCGTGTATGATACCATCAATAGCTCCCGGCTCAAAAGGTGAGTTGAAGCGGTCGTTGTGTGTGCGTGCGTGATATACGGTCTGAATCTTGTCGCCGTACCAGCCGCCACCCTGCTCCTTGGGGTGTGACTTGTAGCCATCCATCACAACCAGATAATCGTGGTCGGGGTGTGGCTTGAAGACCTCTCGGGTAGATATGCCCTGGTAGATATAAAATGCATCCCAATCCACCTCAAAGTGGTAGATAGCATCAAAACGGGCATCGTAGTTGAACGCCTTGTTGATGCGGCGGAACATATCTGTAATCAGACGTTCCACATTCTCTCTTCCACCCAGAGAGTCCACCGACTCGTGGTCGATACCAATCTTTACCGAGAAACTATGTACGGGCTGGGCGTTTGTCATCATTGAGCCCAGCACCATAGTCACAGTAAGAGCTATTGTAGTGAAAATCCTTCTCATCTTTGCCTTTCGTTAAAGATATTAGTTCTTCAAAGACTCCTCGATGAGCTTCAACTCCTGCTCGGTGTAGCATGTCTTGGTTACATCCTCACCGGCAGCCTCTGAAACGTGTGAGAGGAAGTAGAGGAACTTCTCATAGCTACCCTTAAACTTGGGAAGGTCTGCATTTGTTGTAGCGTAGAGAGAGCGGAAAGCCTTCTTATATACCTCCCAGCCGTACTTCTCCTTGATACGCAGGAATGTGTAGTGCAGTGCGTCGCCGTTGTTCTTTGCGAGGCCGGCACCGATGGTCTCATCGTAGAAAATCTTGTAGTAGTTGATGATGTCAGCACCCTTGTAGCATACGTTACGCTGCGATACTGTACCGTCGCAAACCTCCAGGGCGTATGACATGCGGAAGTTGGCGAAAATCTCGTCATTCCAGTTCCACGCACCGTCACCCTTGATGTTGGCGTGTGAGAAGTCGTGACCAATCTCGTGCAGAATGCCGAAGCCCCAGTCGTCAAACTCGGCTGTGCGGTTGATAACATCCTCCACCTTCACGTTGCTGTTCCAGAGGATAGGGTTACCTGCCAGAGCCCAGTAGCCGGGCTCGATGCCGGGAGTGTTGAGAATCATAATCTTCTCGCCATTGTAGGGAGCCTCGCCTACGAGATCGATATAAGCCTCATATACCTTGTCGAGGTTCTTCACCCAAGCGTCCATCTGCTCATCGGTGATAGCCACCTTCTCCTTGTAGAGGCTGAGGATGATATGCTCGCCCTCGCGGTAGTAGATCTCCTCCATAGGTGTAGGCTCAACTTTGATGTTGTCGTACCACACTGTACCCGAAGTCTTGTTGCCGAGATATGTACCCCAGGGGAAGCCGAGGCTGCAGCAGATTGTTGCGTCACCCGTAGAGCTGGCGATGAAGTCGATATAAACCTCCTGCCAGTCCTGTGTATCGTAGAGGAACTTCGAAGCATTCCAGCCCTGAGTCTTATCCTCATACTTAACATACATCACAGCACCACGGCCGCCCTTTACGTCCTGACACTTAATCATAGCCGAAGCACGGTAGAGCTTACCTGCTTCCAGGCCTGTGATAGTGTGTTTAGCCGATATCGATGTCTCCTCACCTGTAATCTGGATACATCCGCTGTTGTCGATACCACCCTCGGCGAGGAGTGTAATCTCGCCGGCGTTGCGATTCTCTGTGTTCCAGTTTGTCTGCAAGGCGTCAGCCGCATTGAAATCGTCAGTAAAGATGGTCTTGTTATCTACTGCACAAGCACAAGCAAATGCAGCGAGTGCTATAATGATACTTTTCTTCATTGGTTAGTTTAGGTTTTTAGAGTTTTTATTTGGGCTTTAAGTCGGTGTCAGCCCCTTTTGTGAGAGTTAATTCTCCGACCATTAAGTAAAAATACCTCGCCACAACAAGCCATTGTGGCGAGGATTATACATTATTTCAACTGCTTCTCTACGGCCTTACGCTCGGTGTCTGAAATCATATCGTTCAGGATATCGTAGCTGGTACCGTGAACCTCCGAAGCGTGCTTTGAGAGTGTATTTACGAAATACTTAAACTTGTCGTATTTGTTGCTATAAGGACAAGACTTGGTGGTAATCTCGCGGAAAGTACGCTTGAAAGGCTCCCAACCGATAGAGTTTGTCAGGTTTGCCAACAGGTAGTGGATAGCATTGTCATTGAACTTACCTGTAGGAAGAGTCTGCTCGTAGTCAGCCTTGTACATCTCCAGAATCTCGGCACCGGTGTAAAGACGAGCCTGTGATGCACCATTTGCAGTCATATAAACCTTCGCACCAACCTTCTCCAGACCGTAGTGCATACGGAAGTTGGCGAACATCTCATCGTTCCAGTTCCAGTTGCTGTAATACTGCTGACCGTTGAAATTGTAATTTACGTTAAATACGTGGCCAATCTCATGCATCAAGCCGAAGCTGATAGTACCCTTCTCGGCCAGCTCGTTGAAATGCTGCTCCGGAGCCTGTGTGTTAGCACCCCAGAGGATGGGGTAGCCAGCCAACGCCCAGTAGCCAGAATACATACCCTGTGTTGTCAGGATAGTGAGCTTGCGTCCCTGATGAGGAACGGCACCTACCAATTCAGCGTAGGCCTCATACATTCCATCCACCTCTTTGAGCCACTTCTCTACGTTTGCACCGCTTGTAGTCACCTTGCTTGGGTAGCAGTAGAAGCGGATATGCTCACTCTCACGAGAGAACATCTCGCTTGTAACCTTTACGACGCTGAAATTGTCATAAAATACAGTACCTGTTGAACGGCCACCGATGTTGGGGTAGCTGTCCCACTTGAAGCCGAGTGCCAGATATACCAGAGCCTCACCATTATCATCCGAGAGGAAGTCGAACGATGCTGTAGTCCAGTTCTCCAGCTTTGTGCCTGATGTGAACTTCGATGAGTTCCAGTGCTGACGGTCGTCACCAGCAAAGAGGATAGCACCGCAACCGTCACTCAAATCAGAGTAACGCATACTTACTGTCGCACGATACAATACATCGGGCTCCAGACCTGTCAGTTTACGCTCCAAAGCCACACAGCACTTGCCATTCTCCGGCCACTGCTGAATCTTCGCAGCCTTGCTTTCGCTACGACCCTCGCCATCAACTATCTCAACAACGGTCTTTGAACCATTCGAGAAGTTCTTGATAGTCCAACCCTCCAGGCCATTCTCAAAGCCTGCGTTTTCCAGCTCAATCTTGTTAGGATTCTCGATTACGGGAGGAGTCCACTCGCCACCACCATTCTTTGGCTCATCGCCACCACAAGAGCAAACGCACAACGCACCTGCAATCAAAAATGCAAAAAACAAACTCTTTTTCATAACTATAATTTTATTGATTTTTTATCTTATTATTTCCAGTTTGACAATCTCTCAATCTGCTCTGTTGTGAGGAACTCAGCCAGGATATCATCCACGCCGGCGTGCTTTGACACTACGTCACAGAAGTAACGAATCTTTGCCCACTTGCTCTCACCTGCCGACTGGCTCTGTGGAATGTTATAAAGCTCCTTGAAAGCCTTCTTGAAGGGCTCCCAGCCGTACTTGCCTACCATCTGACACAGCGGCCACATCATACCGGCACCATCGAGGTCCTCGTTGTTTGCCCAGCATTTGTCGGCAGAGGCCTTGTAATATGAGTTAATCGCAGAACCTGTATAAGTCGAGCCATCGAGATAGATGGGGAAGTTGTGCTTGCACAAAGCGTAGTACATACGGAAGTTGGCGAACAACTCCTCGTTCCAGTTCCAGCAGTTGTAGTTACCGCCGGTCTCAGCAAATGCTCCATCGCGGTAGTTGCCCGGGGCGAAGTTGTGGCCCATCTCGTGCAGAATACCGAAAGCTGTGTTGTTGTAGTTCTTAACCTCCAACAGCGTAGATTTTACATAGTTACGGTTCCAGAGGATAGGATAACCTGCGTAAGCCCAAGCGTCGATATCGTCGTTGAGGATAATCATCTTCTTGCCTCCGAAAGGTACGAAGAAGTCAAACAACTCGCAATAAGCCTCGTATGCAAGGTCGAGCTTTGCCATCCACGCATCGATTGTCTTGTCGGGAATTGTTACAAGATTCTCGTCGAGGTAAATCTCAACGTGCTCACTCTCACGGTGATACAAGCCTTTTGGTGACTCCAGTTTCACGTTGTCAAACCAAGCTGTACCGTTTGAGTCGCCGGCCGAGAAGCCAAGACGAACACCCAACTTCATGCTCTCCTCCTCTGCTACGAACAATACGCTACGCTTCTGCCAGCTGTTAGTGCCTGCGAACTTGTCAGAACGACCCCAAAGGCCGTAATATACGCTACCGCCCCAGCCCTTTGTGATGCTTGATGTCTTGATCATCGCCGAGAGCTCGTAGAGCTTACCTACCTGCAAGCCCGATACGGTCTGTGCCACCGACATATCTGTTGTCTCCTGAATACACTTGATTTTCACACAAGCCGACTTCTGATAACCCTCTGTGGGCTCGTATGTTACCTCGGCATTCTGACCGTGCCAGCCGTCCTGCTTGATCCATGCACCCTGCTTGCCGCTAAAATCAACCTCCTCCTCGAAATCCCAGTTAGGAATCTCTACAACCAAATTCTCGTTATGGCTGGGAGTGTCAGGCTCTTCACTGCCTCCGGTCTCACCGCCATTGTCATCGCCGCCACCGCCTGTGTTTGGCTTGATGGGCTCTGTGTCTGATTGTGGAGCATTGGGCTCTACCTCGCACGATGGCATAAATGCTACCACTACAAACAGTGCGAAAATCAGATAAATTACTCTTTTCATAGGTTTATTGTTTTTTTTGTTTTTCTCGATTATATTTTGTCGCAACCCTCGGGCTGCTGATTATTTTCAGTTTTGGTGTTGTGCTTTCGTTGCTCAAAATTGCTTCACGATGCACAAAAGGTATTACGCGGCATTTTATACGCCAAAAGTTTATGGTTGCCCACAAACTTATTATATAT